>JABMQQ010000060.1 GCA_013202495.1 Fidelibacterota bacterium
AACCAAACATCCCTATATACCAAAAGAGACCGCCTCAGGTTCTGAGACAGCCTCTTTTTGGTTATAAAATGCGTCACGCTTCTTACCATAGGATAAATAGTAATATCCCTCCAAAAATGATATAAGCAAATCCAAAGGGTACCCGTTTGGTGTAAACAACGCTTTCTACATTATAGACGCGATTAAAAAGCTCTCCGGCCTTGATCAAGGTCTTAGGGGAGCTCATCAGGAGCAGTCCGGTGACAAAAGCTATGACAGCTACAAAAATTATATAAAAATCATATCCCTGCATGTGTAATCCTCACATCCTAAAGCGTTGCGTAAACCATAAATGCTCCAGCTGCCATCAATAACAGACCAAATGCATAACGATTTCGATAGATAAGACCATCAATATTGTAAAGACGGTTGGACTGTTCCCCCAGTTTTACCAGCATTTTTGGTGCAACCAGCAGGAGTATTCCGATCAGGATCGAAATAATGGATAATAAAATACCGAATTCTCTCATAGTTTTCCTTCATTCAATTTGTACGTGGATAATAACAGCCAGTGGCGTCATTTCCAAGAATCAGCTTTTAATATTCCAGCAATGAATTATCGATTACCCCAAAATCAAAAGTTTTAAAAAAATCTTGATTAAAATAATGATTCAAATTCAAAGTACCCCTGTTAATGATGCCTGGTCCAGTAGCGCCTATGAATTTGTTGGCAAACATGGCCCCTTCCATATAAGCCCCAGATTGACTTATCGTAAACTTGTCAGGCGCATAAACAATGCCATATGATGAGCCATCCACTCGAATGTCATCTGTAGAAAAGGTCGAACTCCAGGCAACAACATCGTCATCAATCACAATATAATCATAGCCGTACATCATATTAAAGGTACTGGGGCGATTTTCTGGGGTCAAAGCGCTCCAGTCCAGGCCAAATTCTGTGGCATCATATAAATAAATATCATCATCAGCTATAAAGACTACATTGTCGCTGATGGTGGTCTCGACCCCACTCCTGCTTTCGGCAATGATGTCTTTTTTTGCGACAATAACTGCTGGCCTGGTCGTATCCCCACCGGTAATTGTACAGCCTTGCAAGCTGATTTTTCCATTTATATACAGTGTACTATCCTCGTAGGAATTGAGATCGATGGATGTATTACGGAAACGTTTATCCCCATTAATTTTATTACCAGATGTAGCTGTAATTGCTGCAGCAATGGCAATCATGCTATCGTAGGGCACTGTGTTAAAGTCTGGATTAAAAAGCCATTCTCTGGCATGGAGTCCTGAGGTATAGTTGGTCCCAGTCGCAGGAGAAACGAGTTTGCCAGGGGGTCTATATATGTGAGTTTGAACGGTCGATCCCAGTGTACCACCTGATACCGTCACATTTTGACCAATGTACAGAGAATCATCAATGGTCACGGTACCACTTATAGTCATATCATTGCCAACGCCCTCTATGATGGAAACATCCCCCCAGATGGCTCTGAGAGATTTTTTTGAGAGGACGCGAAAATCCCTGATTGCCTCCCCAGAAGTCCCCCTACTGGTTACCATATACAAAAAGTCAGGGAGTGACCCACCATCGACATAGTGTTCCAAGGTGTCGATGACAATTGTTGAGTTATAGAAGCTATATGTCCCGCTCACATCTGCCTCACCAAGTTCAGCTTTAAACAGACCGTATTCAATACCTGATAACGAAGCCCATTTGGCCTGACTGGCTGAATACAAGTTCGTCCACTGAGCAGATTGGGTCGATATGTGCCTGAAAAACATTGAAACGGTTAACCCCATGATAATGGAGATCACTAAGGAGAGAGCCGTAAATCCAAAACCTGACTGACTCGCTATCTCAGATTCTGTGAATCTCAGTGGTTGCTTATGTGTGTTTGAAGGACTCAATGGTTGTATATCTTCATGTTTTCTGGGTACACGGTGGAGAGAAGGGTCACACCTGCCCCCCCATCATCCATGACCAGTTTGAATTTTACCAGTTTGACCAGCTTGCGGTTTGCAGCACTAAGGGGCACACTTGTGAGTTCACTATTATTAGCGCTGTAATACTGGAATTTAGTGTCACTATTAATAACAGGAGATGCCAGATTGAGTGCTGAGCCTACTCCTATTTCCTGGCGAGTCAGGTTAGAGGAGCTTACGGAATACTCAAAAGTGTTGCCATATTTATCATTAAACCGAAATTGCTGATCATCAGCAATGACGACATTTGTTGAATCAATGAGCATTCCTAGTTCCCGTTCAAAAAGAGTCGTGGCCAGGATACCACGCGTCAACAACTTTTCTCTATCAGAAAAATTTTCCAATACTTCGAAATTAAGGGCAATAATGCTGGCCAGAATACCACTTGTAATCACCATGAGAGCCATGGAGATGATGAGTTCGATAAGCGTGAATCCAGCTCTTGAATATCTGATAGCTAACCTCATTTGAAGGGGTAAATCCCAGCATAAATTGAAGTGAATACGACAGGATCCCTTAAGGCCGAATTATCTATGCTTACAATAATGCGTTTGTAATTATTGCCTGGACCCACGCTATCTAGCCAACTGGCCTGGAGGTTGACGCAAAAAACGCGGGTACTTACGGTATATCCATCATACCCTTCACCACTAAGATCCCAGCTGGCATTGGCATAGTCATCGATATCGTCAACATTTGGGAAAGTACCATCTCCTGCATCTGTACCGTAGCTTGTACTCCAGGGTGGTGTCGGATTCTCATCGAATCGGTGCATACGAATAGTTTGCATGATGTGGTTTCCCAGAGTGACTGCCCGAATACCGACTTCCACTTCGGCTGCCTGGGTCGTGTAATTGCGCTGCGCCAACAGGATGCCAACAATAGCAACGGAAACAATGCTCAACCCAATGATCATATCCAATATAGAAAAACCAGATTGTGACGCTGACCTACTCATACGCCATTCCCGTTTCTGCGACCAATGTTATGGTACGTGTCCCATTTATGACAATTGTACCACCAGAAGACGGAGTCCCCCACCAGTTAAACGAAACTTCTGAACTGCCACCAAAATTTACGGAGCTAATTGTCATCCCCGCATAAGCGGAATCCAAATCTAACACCTGAGAATCACCTGTGTCTGGATCAGGAATAAGTACACGAGATCCAGATGGACCAACCCACAGGCTGTATTGATTTTGGACCTGATCCACCACCAACCAGGTGGTATCGTGGTGGCTCATGGCCATGCCTCGCAATAAACTCAAATCCTCAATGAGTCGATCACTAACAGCTTTTTCACTAACGTCATCTATTACGAGACCCAGTTTAGGAAGGGCTATTACTGTAATAATACCAATGATAGATATGATCATTATCAGCTCTATAAGCGAAAAACCTGGTTTTGATGTAATGAGTGGCATTCAACAATCCCTAAGGCCGGAAACTTAGTGAAACACCTGTGTCTGGATCATCAATCCGAAAACCAGCCTCTTCATCTTCGGTTTCGGGTAGAAGATAATAGAGAAAGGGCTTCCCATATGGGTTGTAAATAATGGTTGAGCTAGAATAAAGTTGATTTAGCGTACGCCCATCATAAAGTACGGTGGCCGCAGCCCACTGGTGGGTCATCTTATTGTCAACGGGTTCATCGGGCCACACATCAAATTCACCATCCATAAAACCACGAAGATAAAGATTTATAATCCCTTGTTTAAGTTGGGAGGCATTCGCTTCACTCATGACCAGTTTGGCTTCGGCTTGTGTTTCAATGTAGGTTGGAGTAACAACTGCAGCAAGAATCCCCACTATCGATATAGTAATCACGGCTTCCAGCAGGGTAAATCCCTTGTTTAAGTCTGATCTATTTTGAAATAAATCTAATATGATTTTGGGAAGTTTCATCGGTTACTAGACTGTAGATTGTCTTCTCCATGGTATCACGTTTTACTTGCCGTTGAATATCCCCTTGCGTGGGTGGAAGTACACTGCTATAGCAGAAGTCGGAGGCTGGAAAACCAGCCTCCGACAATCCATCTTTATCTCTGAATCACTTTCAATATGCGATTTTCAATGAGCATCACATACTCAGACTAAGCTGAGCAAGAATGTACTTGATTAAGGTTTTGCAATTAGTTTTCCTGTAGCGGGCACATATTCATAGTAGGTACCTGCTGGATCTTCACTATAAATCAGAGAATCAGCATCACCAGCGGCAGCAAAACTATATGACCAACCCTCAGGGCTTTCATCCAGGACTGAATCAAGCATATTTGTTCCTTGAGCAGGGAAACTTCTGGTTCCACTTACAACAAGTTTGTTTGCTGCAAATAGTTGTAACCCAGATCTAACATTACCAACCACGGCTTGCTTATTCTTGTTATGAGCTTGTGTAGTTACATCAAAGAATTTTGGTACAGCTACTGCAGCCAGAATTCCAAGGATCACGATAACCATAATCAGCTCGATTAGTGTAAAACCTTTGTTATTGTTTGTTTTCATTTCATATCCTCCTGATACGGTTTGTTATTCGTTTTAATTTTTATAGGGTGTATTCGGCAAAAACCAGGGGTTGATTCTTATCTCGAATTTTGAACATGGGTACTTTTGTAATCAATAGTTCTGGTGGATTACCTGACCAACTTGCTTCTCCAGTAGAGTCATCATGAACATAGAATTCCCAACCTGAACCAAAGGGAGATTTTGGTACGCCATCTTTGAATAAGTCAGTGGTAACCACAGAGACAATACCAGCTCCTCGGTTGTACTTGATAAGAATTGTCTCATCAAGTAATTCAGTCCAAACGCCTGCAGTGGTATTTAGCTGAGCCAAAGCACTACTTCCAATTCCATAGTGAGCAACCGATGTGTATTTGTTGACAATAGCTGATCCTATGGTATTCATGGTTTCCAGGGCTTTGTTGGCTTTACCATTTTGCTGGGCATCCAAATAGGCCGGGACAGCGAATGCAGCCAAGGTGCCAATGATGGCTACGGTCACAACCAGCTCCATTAATGTAAAACCTTTAGTATTCCTGTTCATTTCGTTTCTCCTGATATGTATTTCATCAAACATACCAACCATTAACGCAAAGGCTGTGCCAAACCATAAGTCCTTGTTTTTTATCACTTACTAATATTGTACTGAAATTGATTTGTAGCATTACGTTACATGAGGTGTACCTGATTGCTACACTTTGACCACGAGAATAAATTCTATCCAGATGTAAATTGCAACTGCAAAAAGAACCATGACCACAGAATAGAGCCAGGTTGGATAAGACCGTTGGAAAAACTGATAGCGAAATCCCTTTTTTGATTCTGAAGCTTTCATACCATTGCTCTCCTACTTCCCCAATCCCCGCATCGACCCAATCTCTAACTTCTAACTTCTAACTTCTAACTTCTAA
>JABMQQ010000061.1 GCA_013202495.1 Fidelibacterota bacterium
ACTATGCCAAAATTATCGATTTGCCAGCTTTTTTCCTGACTTTGTTTCAAGACTTGTTTAGATTGACTCCATGATGTACAAAATCATTTTGTTGGTTTTTACCGGTATTTTTCTCCTGGCATGTGATCCCGTTGGGCAATCGCTAGACGATGGAAAGACGCCGGAAGGCCGTACTCCTACCCAGGAAAGCTGGAACCCTATTATCAGAATCAATTCTGTGGGCAAGGAAAATGTCCAGGCCCGTGCAGCCTATTCCGCGCACTATGATGATCCACGTGAAATTCTATTCATCGGGAAGGTCAAGTTGGACTTTTTTGACCTGGAGGGTGAGCATAGCTCAATCATGACTGCAGATACGGGCAACATTGATGAGAGAAAACATCTGTTTACAGCGAGAGGGAATGTGTTTGTGGAGTCAGATTCAGGTATGACACTTTCAACCAGCATCTTGTACTGGCATGAGAATGATGAATCCATTTATACGGATCAACCCATCATTCTCACAACACTGACCGATACGCTTTATGGCGTTGGATTTAAATCTGATGCCAATTTACAAAACTGGACAATCAAGCAACCCACCGGTGTGACCTATCGTGAGTTCGGCAATGACTGAAACCACCCTGAGCGGTAGAAACCTATTCAAAAAATATGGCAAGCGCACCGTGGTAAGCGATGCCTCCGTTGAAGTAAAAACTGGAGAAGTAGTTGGTCTATTAGGTCCCAATGGGGCCGGGAAAACCACCACCTTCTATATGGTGACTGGAATGATCAGACCAAATTCAGGATCTGTGTTCCTCGGGGATGAGGAAATTACCCGATCACCTATGTACAAACGTGCTCGTGCAGGTATTGGCTATTTGCCACAAGAAGCCAGCATCTTTAGAAAACTGAGTGTTGAAGACAATTTGAGGCTGGTTTGTGAAACCCTGGATATTGATAAACAGGCCCAGGAAGAGAAACTGGAACATTTGCTGGATGAATTATCTATTGGTCATGTTCGCAAGAACAAAGGTCACCAGTTAAGTGGAGGGGAAAGACGTCGAACGGAAATCGCTCGGGCTCTGGTAACTGACCCGAATTTTATATTATTGGATGAACCTTTTGCCGGTGTTGACCCTATTGCAGTGGAAGACATTCAACAAATTGTGTTGGCTCTGAAAACCAAGGGTATCGGTGTTTTAATCACCGACCATAATGTTCATGAAACACTTTCTATTACTGATCGTAGTTATTTGCTATTTCAGGGTAAAATATTATTATCAGGTAATGCTGAATTTCTAGCGAATGATGAACAGGCAAGAAAACTCTATCTCGGAAGCAATTTCAAACTGGATCGATAAGAACTGTGGAACTATCACAACATCTTGAACTAAAACAGACCCTTACGCCGCAGCAGATTCTGCTGTCAACTTTGCTGCAGTTGCCATCCATGGCACTGGAACTGAGGATTAAGACGGAGCTTGAGATTAATCCGCTCCTGGAATTGCAGGAAGATGTAGAAGAACTGGAGAATCCCGAAGAAGAGGCTGAAACTGAAGAGCCCGATATCGATCTTGAAGATTATTTCTCCAATGATGGTTACGAAGCCAAGGAATATTATGATAAGAGCGCAGAAGAGGTGGAAATTCAAAACCCCTATAGGCCCAGCTTATCTGAAGAACTCCTAGAGCAAATCGCAACATTACTTATTCCAGAGGACGAAAGAGCCATTCTAGAAGAGATGATTTGGAGTATCGACGAACGTGGATACCTCATCGTTGAACTTGAGTTCATGGCAGAAAAATTCGAAGTTGAACTGAGCCTCATGGAGAGATTGCACAAGCAGCTCACTCAGTTGGAACCCCTGGGAATTGGCTCCCGTTCTCTCCAGGAATGTTTGTTGATTCAAATTCAAAAAATCCATCCCGACACAGCTGCTCATTATATCATTCGAGATTATTTTGATGAATTTGCTAATAAGCGTTTTGAGAGAATTTTGCGCAAACTTCACCTTACTAAGACTGATTTGAGGGATGCAGAAGCGTTGATCTCACATCTGAATCCAAAACCTGGTGATGGTTATCTGGATCCCAAAAACAACTATGTGACCCCGGATTTCTATATCAGCGAGCAGGATGGGGAGTTTGTGGTCACACTAAATGATTCTTTTATCCCCGAATTGCGTATTTCAGGCAGTTATAAGAACATGTTGTCCAACCAGAAAAAACTTGATACTGATACGAAGCTCTTTTTGAAGAAGAAGGTTGAATCTGCCAAGTGGTTTATCAACTCCATCCAGATGCGACGCATTACCATGTTAAAAGTGATCAATGCCATTATAGAGCGCCAGAAAGGCTTCTTTTTATTGGGCTCAGACCATTTAAAACCTATGGTACTCAGAGATATCGCCGAGGATATCAGTATGGATATTTCCACCATCAGTCGTGTGACCAGTGGTAAGTATGCCCAGACCGACTGGGGAACATTTGAGCTGAGATATTTCTTCAGTGAAGGAATAGAAGCTGAGGATGGTGAAAATATTTCAACCAGACGCATCAAAGAGCGTCTCAGGGTGATCATTGAGGAAGAGAACAAGTCGCATCCCATTTCTGATGAAGCCATTTCAAAAGTTTTACAAGGTGATGGTTTCCCCATTGCCCGCCGTACAGTAGCCAAATACCGGGAGCAACTCAATATCCCAGTGGCCCGTCTTCGCAGAGAAATTTAGCCCTCTTACAACTCTTAAATCTGGATATGTTTATACAGCGGAAAGCTACGGAATGTGCTACGCCGGGGCAGGCCCGTCTTCGCAGAGAAATTTAATTTATAAGCATCCAGGTCGGGATTTGAATCCCGACCTGGTATTGTCCCCCAACTCAATCTTGTTAATTATATAATCTTTTATGAATGGCTCTCAACACAACGATGGTGTTGAGCAGGGTAACGGCGATGATCCAGGCGAGATGCTCCAGCAATTCCAAGCTCCAAACTTGATTAAAAATTCCTCTACTTAATTCAACGCCATGATATAGTGGTGTAAACCAGGCGATGATTTGCACGGCCTGGGGCAATTGGTTCATTGGGAAGAAGATTCCTGAAAATAAAAAGAGGGGTGTCAGGAACAAGGTGAAGAAGTAGTTAAATAATTCGATCTCTTTAATCATTGATGTGAACAATAGCCCGATGGTGGCAAACATGAACCCAATGATGAATATCAGAGGAAAAATAAGCAAGATGCCCCAGTGGAGTCCCATTCCGAAGATAAAGAGGATGGATAAAAAGGCACCACCATAGATAGTTCCACGTGTAGCCCCCCATAATAATTCTCCCAAGGCCAGGTCTTTGGGATTGACAGGTGTGGAAAGGATTCCATCATAAATTCGATCAAAATTCATTTTAACGAAGACGTTATAGGTTGTCTCCAGCGTAGCTCCCCACATGATGCTTGAGATCAATAGGCCAGGAGCAATAAAGTTGATGTAGGGCAAGCCCTCCATTTCAGTGATGTAGGCTCCTAAACCCAAACCCATACCCAGGAGATAGAGGAAGGGCTCAAAAAAATTGGGCAGAATATTCAATTTCCAGGTTCTTTTATACACCGTGGCATTTCTCTGCCAGACCCGTAGAGCTGCCATTACTCTGACCTTAGGAGCTTTTATTCTCAATCGATGAGCTCCCTTCCAGTCAATTTGAGGAAGACATCCTCTAGGGATGAACGTCGACTAAGCAGTGTCTTTACAGGGATATTCATATCCTGAATATGGGCATGGAGGGGAGTGGCATCCGGCGTATAGAGCAGGAGACGATCAGAGAGTTCCTCATGGAAATCAATTTGATCGGACACAGCAGTCAGAATCTTTTGGCGGGCTTGTTCTTCACCACGAATTTCTACGACATAAGGAGACACTTCTGATTTTATCAAATCCCAGGGTGAGGCTTCCTTGATGATTTTACCCTGATCCATGACGGCAATTCGATCGCAGAGTTGTTCTGCTTCATCCATATAATGGGTGGTGAGCAGCAGGGTGACCCCTTGCTCAATCAACTCATGACATTTGGCCCAGACATGATGCCTGGCCTGTGGGTCTAATCCAGTTGAAGGTTCATCTAAAATTAGAATGCTGGGCTTATTGATAAGCGCTCGGGCTATTTGGAGTCGTCGTTTCATACCCCCGCTCAAGGTGCGGACATTCTTGTCTCGCTTTTCCTCTAATTGGAAAAATTCTATCAGCTCATTGGCTCGGCGGACAGCCTGTTCTCGTGTGAGATCATAATAGCGAGCATAAACCAGCAGATTGTTGATCACATTCAAATCATAGTCCAGGCTATCATCCTGGGTAACTACACCAATACCCCTTTTAACGGCGCTCATGTTTTCCATGACATTCTCACTATTCACAGTGAGCAAGCCAGAAGTGAGGGGTGTGACACAATAGATCATACGCATCACAGTGGTTTTACCAGCGCCATTGGGTCCTAGAAAACCAAAACAGGTCCCTGGTTGAATATCAAAATTCACATCATTGACAGCTTTGAGAGTGCCGTATTCTTTGGTGAGATTTTTTGCAGTGATAATGGCAGCAGGTTTTTCCATGATTCAACTTAAACGAAATTTGCCTAAGGTGAAAAATTCATTTTGTTTCTGAATCAAAAAGGCTTGCATAGGGAGAATAATGTTCTAATGTATCAGTGCAATGAAACAAGAATTTACTCATACTGAACTGGCGCATATTCTTACCTCCTTAAATGATGAGAAACAGATGGGTAAATTACTTCAGGCTTTTCTCACACCTCAGGAACTGGAAGACCTGGTCCTGAGGTGGGAGATTATCAAGCTTCTACACAAGGGCTTACCTCAAAGAGAAATTGCCAAAGAACTCGGGGTTGCCATTGGAACCGTGTCGCGGGGAGCTAGAGAGTTGAAGTATGGTCACCATGGTTTCACGCAACTGCTCAATTCATTAGAAGAGAAAGCCGACTTATGATGCGCTCTTCGAATCTTTCACTACGCACACTACACCCACTACGCACATTATGGTGGATCTGGCATAGTAGCCGGGTTCCCTTTCGTTAAAAACTAATACTAGAGAAGAACCCGAGGAGTTACCGTGAAGAAGATTTTTCTTTCAGAAAATGACATGCCAAAAGCCTGGTATAATATTGCCGCAGATTTGCCTTCAGCCCCTCTGCCGCCACTGCACCCTGGAACCCTGCAACCTCTGGGACCAGACGATCTCGCACCCCTTTTCCCCATGGCTCTTATTGAGCAGGAAATGAGCACAGAGCGTGAAATTGCTATTCCTGGCCCAGTCATGGAAGGTTTGAGGATGTACAGACCCTCACCTCTCATCCGGGCCACCGGTCTTGAAGCCGCCCTGAAAACACCTGCGAAAATTTACTTTAAGTACGAAGGTGTTAGCCCTGCTGGTAGCCATAAACCAAATACGGCTATTGCGCAGGCCTATTATAATAAGCAAGAGGGAGTAGAACGGATCGCTACAGAAACTGGTGCTGGACAGTGGGGTAGTTCCATGGCTCTGGCCGGACAGATTTTTGGTCTTGAGGTGAAAGTGTATATGGTCAAGGTCAGTTATAACCAAAAACCTTACCGTCGATCCATGATGGAAAGTTGGGGAGCGCAAATTGTCTCAAGTCCGAGTATGGATACTCAGTTTGGCCAAAAAATCCTTGCCGACGATCCAGACAATACGGGTTCACTGGGCATAGCTATTTCCGAAGCGGTGGAAGATGCTGCAACCAAGGATAATACGAAATATGCCCTGGGCTCAGTGTTGAATCATGTTCTGCTGCACCAGACAGTCATTGGTCTGGAAGCAAAAAAACAGATGGAAATTGCTGGAGACAAACCAGACATCGTTATCGGTTGTGTAGGGGGGGGAAGTAATTTTGCTGGTCTGGCTTTTCCATACCTAAGGGACAAAATCAATGGCGCTGATATTGATTTCAGGGCAATTGAACCGAGTGCATGCCCAACTCTCACGAGAGGGAAATTCACCTACGATTTTGGTGATATGGCACAAATGACTCCCTTGGTATCCATGCATACACTTGGTCACACCTTCATGCCTCCAGGAATCCATGCAGGTGGATTACGCTATCATGGTATGGCGCCCTTGCTATCCCATGTAGTAAAAGAAGGCCTGGTGGACGCCTATGCTTACCAGCAAGTCGAAGTGTTTGATGCAGCGGCTTTATTTGCCAGAACAGAAGGAATTATTCCTGCTCCCGAATCTGCACATGCTATCAAGGGAGCCGTTGATGCTGCCATAGAAGCGCGTGAATCCGGTCAGGAAAAAACCATCCTCTTTAATCTGAGCGGACATGGACATTTTGATATGTCAGCCTACGATGCATACTTCGCAGGAAACTTGACCGACTATCGTCCCACAGATGAAGATTTAGCTGCTGGCCTCGCCTCTACAGAGGGACTTCCCAAAGCAGATTAGCCTTCTCACGACCCGGTGATTTGCAGACTGAATTACCGGGTCCTCCTTAGTTAATAAAACCCCTGACGATCCTCTTAGTCGGGGGTTTTTACTTTTATCAGTCTAGTGTCTATAGATCGCTCCTGGACATTTCGACCAGCCTTCGCGCCTTTCGACCAGTCTTCGCCCCTACCGACGCCGTTGACGGGGTTCAAGCTACGACCTGGCAGGCAGGCTCAATGTCCGGGAGCAGGAACCCGGCGGGCTGAGCTTACTTGTCCAGCCGTAGCTGTAAGCGAAGGCTGATCGAAGCCAAAGGGGGCTTTCAGGGGGATTCCATTTTACAACGAAACTCACGAAGATGACGAAACGACTTATGGCTTTTCATTCAGTTCGTCAAGTTTGTTGTAAGATGTAACCATAGGTTGAAGTGTTTCTGGTAGCTTTGAAGTTGCACCATTTGGGTCTTTACGAGGAGCTTGCGACGAAGTAATCTCAGAATTCTTGGGTAACGGATGGATCGAGATCGCCGCGTCCTGTCGGACTCGCGAAGCTGGGCAGGTATTATTGCTTGTGATGAACCATCGAAGTGTTATCTGTGGTAGCTCCATCTTCTCAAGGGGATTTATCTCATCTTACTAAAAGGTGATATTTTTCGTTTCAACTATGAATTGAACATTAGAAGACTATTTTCGTGTCCTTAAAAAAAGTAGACAAGAACCTATAGAAGTAGTTTAGGAAAGAGAAAATGAAAAAGCGCACAGAAAAATTTTACGACAATCAAGAACTCATACATAGTCCCAAGGGTCGCATATTACGCATCATGAGCGAATATGTTGGACCTGAGGAAATGTTTAGAAAAAATAAGATTCAAGATACCATCGTATTTTTTGGTTCAGCGAGAACCCAACCCAAACATATGGTAACCCAGGCCATCGAAAAAGCCAAAGCCGATGGAAATAATGTTGAAAAGCTGGAGCAGTTAGAACGAGATCTTGGGATGTCCAGATATTATGAAGATGCTCGTGAACTGGCATACAAAATGACGGTCTGGTCAAAAAAATTAAAACAGAGTAAAAGACGCTTTATCGTGGCAACCGGCGGCGGTCCAGGAATTATGGAAGCTGCCAATCGGGGTGCTGCGGAAGCAAAAGGACTTTCAGTTGGTTTGAACATATCCTTACCATTTGAACAATCTGGCAATCCCTATATCAGTCGCGAACTGGAAATGGAATTCCATTATTTCTTTATGCGGAAGTATTGGTTCGTTTATCTCGCTAAAGCTTTGATTGCTTTTCCTGGTGGATTTGGAACCTTTGATGAACTGTTCGAAACCCTGACTTTGATTCAAACTAAAAAGATCATCAAGCACATGCCCATCATGCTATTTGGAAATCGGTTCTGGGATAAGATGATTGATCTACAGGGTCTGGCAGATTTTGGAACCATTAGCCATTCTGATCTCGATCTATGTTATCGAACAGATAGCGTTGATGATGCTTTTGAGTATCTGACCCAGCAGCTAACGGATCTCTATCTGGAAGAGACTCCCACCACAGATTAACTCCGTTGTGGTTTACACAGTTTACCCAGCGTGACTGCCTTTCGAGCTCCAGTTACGCCAGGTAAATTCGCTGTAAAATCGTTGAGAAATAGATATCCAAGATAAGCAAATCCAAAAGCCTCTTTGTTGCTTTGGTTTACTCCCTCCACATTCATTTCACTTATATTAAGCGATGGAAGTTCTGCCCTCAGTAAATGCATAAGTGTTTTATTGAAAGCACCACCACC
Source organism: Fidelibacterota bacterium (assembly GCA_013202495.1). Taxonomy (GTDB): domain Bacteria; phylum Fidelibacterota; class UBA8477; order UBA8477; family JABMPR01; genus JABMPR01. The sequence continues at coordinate 8,220 of JABMQQ010000061.1, forward strand.
ACCAACATACATTGAAGCAGGTGAATAGTCCGTAGACAAAGAGTTAATGCTCCCAGTTATGGTTTTAGCAGTTAAAACTGTTAGAGTATAAATCAAATCTTTAAACTCCTGATCGCTAGCAGGATAAAACTGTTTTAGTATTTGTTGAAAATATGTTTTACCAAATTGCTCCTGTCCAGCAGACCGTGGGGGAGTGCGTTGATAAAACTCGTGTTCAAATAATTCATTCAATAATTTGTGATTAAGTTTTCCCTGGGCAGCTAGATTCCCTCCCTCATCATAGCTCAGCTTATCATGTGAAAATAATCGTACTGCTTTATCCATTAAGCTATTACCCGGACCTGTATCCCAGGCCAGCAAGGGGGCAGAATTGTGTAGCCCAGGTACGATCGTGAGATTGGCAATGCCGCCGATGTTGAGTGCCAGAACATCCGAATTATCCTGTTGCAGTAAATATTGATCCACAATGGGGATGAGAGGAGCCCCTTGTCCTCCCTGTTCTACATCTGCAGTCCTAAAGTCGTAGATGACCGGGCACTTCATTGTTTCTGCCATATATCGAGGGTCCCCGATCTGGAGGGTAAAATGAGGAGGCTCATGTTTTATGGTCTGCCCGTGGGAAGCAATGAAATCAATTTTTAGATCCTGCTTATTAATTTCATTCGCAAACCATATACCCAGTTCACTATCCAGCTCAGCAATTTCTGCATCATTCAATTCCAGGGGATTCCTGAAGCAGTGCTGGAATCTTTCGGGATATGGAATTTCATGGCTAAACAGAACTTCATAATCTGGATTGCGACCTTTTCCTGTGAATTTAACAAGGCATAAGTCCAGGCCGTCGGCAGAGCTACCTGTCATGAGACCGAGAATGTTGGTTCCCAATTTTTCTTCTCCTGAGAAATGATGATTTTACCCACGTTTTTGACAGGTGTAAACTAACTTGGTCTAACTATATTCACCTATAATTATCTGAAATATCTATTTGAGTGGAGATATTGTGACCAGATTCATACTCATCATTGCAATTTTACAATTGGCAGTAGCCACACTGTGGGCTGATCAAAAAGGGATAATCGTAGGCTATGTGAATGATTCGGAAACATTCCAGGGGTTGCCTGGCGCTCTAGTGATGATCCCCGGGCTTGGACTCGGTGCTTCTTCTGGAGCAGATGGTTACTTCATCATCCTCAATGTCCCTGCGGACACTTCGCTTGAGCTTGCAAGCGGGTTGATTGGGTATGACAAATTGTCACCAATCAAGATTAAGGTTCCAGCCAATGATACACTCAGAATAATTATCAGCATGAAGGTAACACAACTTGACACCCCTCGGCCAGGGTGGTGTTATGCAGGAAATTATTTCAGAAGAAGTGGTATTGACAAAGAGATACTTACGCGACTAACGGATCACCCTTTGGATCAACTTCTTGGGTATTACACTGGTAACATTAATGACATTGCACTGGGGGGGCATCCAGGAGAGACCGAGTACATATTTTTTGACTTACCATTTTTTGACCCATTTGTCCGTACCCCATTCCCTGACATCCCCATGACTTCATTAAATGGTCTGTATTTGAAGGAAAGAGCCAGGAATTTCCGGAACCGACGCTCCCATACAGCCTATGGAGTGAACCCAAACAATTCATCAAGAAATTTTATAAGATTTTCAGGCTCGGGTGCAGGGTTGATTGAAGAACTGATAAATCCAAATATCGCCAGCGACCTTGGAGTGAACTATCACCACCCAGTTGGTCATATTGATTTTCTCCTGAATCAGAGATTTGGTGTAATGAGGACGAGTCTAGTAATTTCAGGTGAATTGAAGAGAGACCAGGGGCGTTGGAAAAATGATTTCGAGAATTCAGAGAAAATTCTGGCCTACCTTCAATTCTCGCCTACCCGATACCATAGAATAGATTTTATCAGCCATCTCTCTCACCGTGACATAGGCAAGTATGATAAGCGATATGCCAACCAGACCAGTGAAACAGAAGACCTTGATGAAGATGGCAAGCTGGATATGGCATTTGTCAATCTCAGTTCAGATCCGTATCACAAAGCCTGGACAATCCTCGATTTTGATGGGGATGGTGATAATATTCATGAAGATCTGAATTGGAACCTGATACTGGATGAAACTGATTTTAACCGTGATGGAGATCTAAATGACTCCATAGATCTACTCAGTGCTCTGGCAACAAAATCCTCTTGGGATTATGGTCTGGCCTTGAAGTGGCACTGGTCATTAAGCTCTAGAATGTATATGAGGACTACGCTCTCAACCTATTCGCATACGAGTCGATTAAATGTGGATGAAACTGTGAATGAGGATATCAATGGGAATCAGGTTTTAGACCCTGGTGAAGATTACAATGGCAACGGCGCTTTGGATCCATCCACCTGGGATCTGCTTACTGATGAGGATGAGGATGGGATCATTGATGCTTCACAATATTCCGATTGGAACCCTGAGGAGCAAATAGAGAGCTGGGGGACCAAAACAAAAGCGCATGAGAAAACCTGGGGGGATGTCAAGCTTGGGAATAATGAGAGAGGGTATGGTGGGATCAAGTTTTTTGGCGATGGGCTGAATTTTGATCCGCATCGATGGGCGACGACATCAAAGCGGACTTATTCTGCTACCTGGGATTATGGGGCATCACTCCACAAAAACCATGCAACAACCTTGGGGGGTGAAGCACATGTCATGGATGTCTTTTACAACTTTGTATGGCTGTCTGAATCCGGTGCAAAAATCTGGCATCAATACGGTGAGCAAAAAGGGCGAGGTGATTCACTAGCTGTGCCGGTACGACCATACAGGATCGGAGCTTACCTTCAGCATGATCTCTCACACTCCCTCTTCAACCATAAGCGTGTCGATGTAAGCTTTGCGCTGAGATTTCAGGAGTATAACACGGACTATGATAAGCTAGTGACCCTCCCATTTTATTATCAACTTGCTCCAGATGATCCATACGCTGATTATGAGAAGCAGCGGGTCTGGAGTCCGCAGTTTGATCTGAAAATGAATATCACTGACTGCCTTCAGATTGTTGGAGGATACGGGAAGTATTATCATAGCCCCCGTGAAGTCCTCCAATTAACACAACTGATTGAACTTGGATTCAAATATGCGTATAAAAACATTCAATCTGAAGTTCGCTTCTTCCACAGAGAGTCACCTGAGGAGAAAGACTTTAGCTCAGACCATAGGAATCCAATCTTCCATCAGATTTACGAAAATGTACATAGTTCTTCTGCCCGAGGAGTGAAGTATCAACTTGTAAAGCCTCGGGGGCGGTATCTGCAGCTACTCCTCAACTACACCTATAGCTCTTCTCAGTTCGTCACCGGAGAAGATTTCAGCTTTGGGTACTGTGCAACCTGTCCACCAGACAGCAATGAGTACACATATTTTGAGCCCTGGGACCAGAGACACACACTTTCGATGGTGGCTGACCTGAGACACCCAAATCAGGAGATAGGGATGATCTTACTGGGTCGGTATGGTTCAGGGTTTCCATATACAGCGAAGCATGAGGATTACCCTGTATATGATGTTTATGAGAACCGGCTTCCTGCTTCTGCCAACCTGGATATCCATCTGTACAAGGAATTCAGACTGAAGCGGAGATTCAGATGGAAACCAATCCGATTCACTGATGGAACCCTCTTTCTGGATGTCAAGAATGTATTTAACCGTCGTGATATTGTGGGATTATACGATGCAGAATGGTTTCAAAGACATACCATGATCCAGGAAGCATTCGAGGCTGGAGATGTAGCCTTTCTAGGAGGAGAGGACCAAACTATAAATGGCATTGATGATGATGGGGATGGATACATTGATGAAACCATTCGGGATGAGTATATGATCCTCATGGATACCAATGCGGACGGTGTAGTTGACTGGAGCAAGAGAAATCCCGCAGGTGGTCAACCTGGTCACCCTCAGTATTATAGTGAACCTCGGGTCTGGCGCATCGGCGTTAAATTTAGTCTTTAATTCCAGCATTTTGAGCAATTGATTTTCATTCCACTTCGGTACGATCCCGACTATCTTGCCTCGCTATTTTAGGATGATGCCAGCGATAAAAAAATGATCTGGCTTGAATATAGATTGAATGGGAGAGATTTGTGGATATCAAGATTGAAGTTGGGAAACCTCACGAAAGAACTTTGAAAGTTCAGGTGGAATGGCCCGAAATGGAACCCGGTTTCGAGAAGAAATTGACCAAGTTAAATAAACAGGTTAATCGACCCGGATTCAGACCCGGGAAAATTCCCAGAAAAATCATGCTGCAGTCCTATGGACATAGTGTGCTGGCTGAAATTTTGGATGAAACCGTGCAAGCAGCCTATTACAAGGGGATCATGGACAATGAATTGTCTCCAATAGATCAAGGTAGTATTGAAGACATGTCGGAATTTGACATTGGTAAGGATCTTGAGTTTTCACTAAAGCTTCAGGTTGAACCCGATTTTAAGATGTTTGACTATCAGGCTGGATTCAAAATCACTAAAAATGAATATTCTGCCACTGATGAAGATATCGCCCATGCTCTGGAACATCTGCAAGAGCGTTTTGCGGAAGTTGAAATTCGCGATGATGGTGCTGTGGATGGTGATCTACTTAAGGGTGATCTCCAATACCTCGACGCTGAGGGTCAACTCATCGAAGGCAGCGAAGTCGCCGATCGTTACATTAAAATTGGTGATGGTGTTTTTGGTGACAAGGTGGGTAAAAAACTCATTGGCTCCAAAGTGGGTGATGAGGTGAGCTTTGATATCCCGGCACAGACCAAGGATGCTGAGGACCTCCATATCCGCATGCAAGTCAAGGCAGTTGAGACTCACATTCTTCCAGAATTGAATGATGACTTTGCCAAACAGGTTGATCCCAAATTTGAAACTCTCGATGCTCTAAAAGAGAGCAGTCGCGAAGATATCCAGAAACAATTGGACTATGACGTCCTGAAAGCCCAGGATCAAAACCTGGCCAACAAGCTGGTTGAAGAAACCAAGTTGGAAGTCCCTGAAGTTATGATTGAGGACTATCTTGGTAAATTGGTTGACCGGGTTCGTCAGGAACGCGGCGCTGATGTGAACGAAGAGGAAGTTCGGGAACAGAATAAAGAGCGCGCCATCTGGGAATTATCCTGGTATCTCATTCGGAAAAAACTCATCGCCACAGAGAAAATCGAAGTGACAGATGAAGATGTAGAAACAAAACTCGATGAGCTCGTTGCACAAATGCCTGGTGATGCAGAAAAGATGAAAATGCTTTATAGAGATAAACAATATCTTCCACAGATTAAAGATGATATCCTGGAGAAAAAGATATTTGCTCATATCGAGTCTTTTGCGAAAGTAAAAGTTAAAAAAGCCACCAGCAAAGAAATAGGAGGCTACCATGCACACTCTCATTGATCAACTTGTACCTATGGTTGTTGAACAGACAGGTCGTTCTGAACGCGCCTATGATATATACAGCCGTCTACTTAAAGAAAGGATCATTTTCCTCAGTACCCCTATCGATGACAATGTTGCATCTTTGATTGTCGCACAGTTATTGTTTTTAGAAGCTGAGGATAGTGACAAAGATATCAACCTTTATATAAACTCTCCAGGTGGTATCATTACTTCTGGTATGGCCATTCTTGACACCATGAATTTTATCAAACCGGATGTTTCCACTATTGTTGTGGGACAAGCATCCAGCATGGGTGCACTCCTGCTGGGGGCTGGAGCAAAAGGAAAGCGCTATACTCTACCCAACTCCAGAATTATGATTCACCAACCCATGGGTGGAACAGAAGGACAGGCTTCGGATATTGTGATTGCTGCTGAAGAAATTCAAAAGACTAAACATAAACTGAACCAAATGATAGCCAAGTTTTGTGGAAAGCGTGTTTCTCAAATCGAGAAGGATGCGGATCGAAACTATTTTATGTCTGCTCCCGAAGCTGTTGCTTATGGAATCGTAGATGAAATATTCGAAAAACGGGGTTAAGTCTTTGGCAAAAGCAAAGCAGGGAAAATCTTGTTCCTTTTGTGGAAGACCCCAGGAAGAAACTGGCATGCTAATCGCCAGTCCAACAGGTTCAAATATTTGTGGGCGATGTATTGATCAAGCTCAACAGATAGTTAAAGATGAATCTCCTGGTGTGAGTACATCTTTTAAATTGTTTACTTCCATCGAAGAAATACCCAAACCCGTTGTAATTAAATCTCATCTTGATGCATATGTCATTGGTCAGGAACATGCAAAACGTGCAGTTTCAGTCGCCGTGTACAATCATTACAAGCGCATCATGGTTCAAGAAGATGTTCAGGATATTGATCTCGAGAAAAGTAATATTCTACTCATGGGACCAACAGGAACTGGTAAAACTCTTTTGGCACGTGCACTGGCCAGTTTCCTTGATGTTCCTTTTGCCATTGCTGATGCCACAGTTCTTACCGAAGCTGGTTATGTAGGAGAGGATGTAGAAAATATTCTGGTCCGTCTGCTACAATCTGCAGATTATGATGTTGAAGCGACTGAAGCTGGAATTATCTATGTGGATGAAATTGATAAAATATCCCGACGTTCTGCCAATGCTTCTATTACCCGAGATGTTTCTGGTGAGGGTGTCCAGCAGGCCTTGCTAAAAATATTGGAAGGCACGGTGGCACAGGTTCCACCAAAGGGAGGTCGTAAACACCCTGAGCAGCCCCTGGTTTCAATCAATACAAAAAATATTCTGTTTATTGTAGGTGGAGCATTTGAGGGGATTGAAGAGATCATCGGTCGTCGACGGAAGAAGACTTTATTGGGTTTCTCCACTTTCGATGAAGAGGAATCAAGACTCAAAGGTGCTGATCTCTTACAGGTCGTAGAACCGGAAGATCTACTTCAATATGGACTCATCCCTGAGCTTATTGGAAGGCTGCCTGTTGTGGCAGCTCTGGAAGATCTCACCAGGGAAGCTCTGCATTCCATTCTATTGGAGCCCAGAAATGCTTTGGTCAAACAGTATCAAAAAATGTTTGAACTGGAAGGGGTTGAGCTGGTCATTCAAGAAAAGGCATTAGATGCCATTATTGATGAGGCTCAACAAGTCGGTACGGGAGCGAGAGCTTTACGTCGATCCATGGAAAAGGTTATGCAGGATATTATGTTTGATTTGCCTGACTGGGATGGTATCAAAAAATGCGTTATTACCAAGACTGTCGTCACTAACGGGAAGCCACCTCGACTTAGCTAGTCCTTACTTCGCTTAATATTCTAACACATAGCGGGCAGTTATAGCACTGGAGTCCTACCAGGCATGTGCGATTTGCTAAAAATTCATTATATGAATGGCTTAAAGGCCTGAAAGCGAGGACCAGGAAGGTCTTCTTCTCGCTTGGAAGTTTGTTTCTTGCGATTTACCAAACAAACTTAATTGTCCCGAATTACACTGATTTGTGACACTATATAAATATTACATATGTACTCATCTATGAAATAGTCATGATACAGCCATTTCCCTCTATGCTTAGGTTTAGAGCGATTATGGTTTTATTGTCAGTGGTAATTATTCACAATAACCGTTGATAAATAAGGCTTTCAAGAGTACCACAAAAAACTTGCAAGGCCATTTATTTTAGA
>JABMQQ010000062.1 GCA_013202495.1 Fidelibacterota bacterium
ATAACAGCTGCTGCGGTAAAAGAGCTGCGTGACAAAACTGGTGTCGGCATGATGGAGTGCAAAACTGCACTTGGTGAGGCCGATGGTAATATTGAAAAGGCAATCGAACTCCTTCGTAAAAAAGGGATGGCAAAAGCCGCTAAAAAAGTCGGCCGCGCCACCAAAGAAGGTCTGGTTTTCAGTTATATCCACGCTGGTGGCAAACTGGGTGCCCTCGTTGAAATCGCCTGTGAAACTGATTTTGTTGCGAAGACTGATCAATTTTTGGAGCTAGGCCATAGCATTGCCATGCATATCGCTGCTGCAGGTCCAGATGTTGTAAAACGTGAACAGGTTTCTACTGATGCTTTGGATAAAGAAGCAGAGATCTTCAAGGTACAGGCTTTGAATGAAGGTAAACCTGAAGCCATCGTTGAAAAAATTGTTACTGGCCGTTTGGAAAAATATTATAAAGAAGTTGTTCTTATGGAACAGCCCTTTGTAAAAGATCCTGAAAGAACGATTACAGATCTGCTCAATGAGACTATCTCATCCCTTGGTGAAAACATGTCTGTTACACGCTTTCAGCGTTTTGCAGTCGGAGAGTCCGTCGCCAGCGCAGAATAATCCTATAAAATTTAGGCGGAAATATGTCAGCCGGATCGATCTACAAGCGTATACTCCTTAAACTAAGTGGTGAATCGCTAGCAGGTGATTCGGCTCTTTCTATTGATACACATGTCCTCGATCAGATGACATCAGACCTCCAGGCTGTCGTTGAGCTGGGTGTAGAGGTCGGAATCGTTATCGGGGGAGGTAACATCTTCCGTGGACTATCTCAAAAAGCCAAGGACATGAATCGAGTTGCAGCTGATCATATGGGTATGCTGGCAACCGTGATCAATGCAGTTGCTTTGGGAGATGCGATTAAACGCAGGGGGATGCAGCCCAGTGTCCTTACTGCGATAGAAATGAACGAAATTGCTGCACCCTTCTCTCAAAGAAAAGCGCTTCAGGAACTCTCTTCAGGAAAAGTTGTCATCTTTGCTGCTGGTACGGGAAATCCATTTTTCACCACAGATACTGCTGCAGCTTTGAGAGGTGTTGAAATTGATGCAGATGTACTCCTCAAGGGTACTCGCGTGGATGGTATTTATTCAACTGATCCAGAAAAAGATCCTCATGCAGAATATTTACCCCATTTGAGTTATGATGAAGTGATGAATAAAAATTTACGTGTAATGGATCAAACAGCTTTCGCACTATGTCGCGAAAATAATCTTGCGGTTCATGTCTTTAATATGGAAATTCCAGGAAATTTATTAAAAGTGATACAAGGCGCTGCCATTGGATCTGTAGTTGGAGGAAATCATGCTGAATGAATTATTTAAAGATGTAGATCACAGAATGCATATGTCTGTGGAACACGTAAGACATGAGTTTACTGGTTTACGTAGTGCCAGGGCCTCAGTTACCCTTGTAGAACACATTAAAGTCCCTTACTATGGTAATCCAACACCACTGAATCAAGTCGCAAATTTAAGCGTTCCTGAACCTCGCCTCATCGTGGTCCAGCCCTGGGATAAAAGTCTGATGGCGGAGATTGAAAAAGCAATTATGGCAGCTGACCTGGGTTTAAACCCCGCAAATGATGGTGTCAATATTCGTATTCCGATACCTGCACTAAATGATGAACGTCGCCAGGAGCTTATCAAACACATGCATAAGCTGGCCGAAGAAGGTCGCGTTGGTATCCGCAATGTCCGTCGCGATGCTAATGATCATATTAAGAAGGCCGAGAAGGATTCTGAAATCTCAGAAGACAATTCTAAGAGAGCCACCGCAAATGTTCAGGAAATGACTGACAAATATATCAAAGAGATTGATGATGCGGTTAAGGCTAAAGAAGAGGATATAATGACCGTTTAATTGGTGCGACATATTTTCCATAAAAAGAGGCTGTCTCAGAACCTGAGGCGGTCTCTTTTGGTATATAGGGATGTTTGGTTGAGATTTATCTAAAATGCCACAAGTTCTATCGTTATAACTCTATTTTCATCAAGTAAAAAGAAATTGGGTATATAGGGGTCTAAGGGAGCCAGCATTTTAACTATCCTTCGCCGCAACTTCATGAGATTGTGAGCAATAGTTAGCAAACACAGCTTCGGTTTCTACAGGTCGTCTTGGTCTTCTGAGTATAAGTATAGATCAGTACTGTTAGCATCATCTTGGGATGATAGCTGGGTGCATCACAGCCAGGATAGCTGTTCAGAACCGCATCGAAGCCATCTCATCAATCACTTTACCCATCAGACAAACTAAGTGGTTCTCTGGTATTCAATTGGTCTAGACTTGAGGAAAAAAGTGGTGGAAAGGGGTGGTTAGTAATCTTTGAACCTTTCTTTAGAGGGAGTTGACCCATTATAGACAACTATGTCATTAACAGTCACATATACAAGTGTACGCTACCCCTAAAACCCTATAACCCTATAACCCTATACCCAAAAAAAAGAGGCCGCCCTTTTGGGACAGCCTCTTTATTATTATACGGAGGTGTGATTTAGAGCTTATCTGCGTTTTTCTCCAGATAAGATGCGACACCAGCAAAATTCTCCTGCATTGTGTCATCACCTTCCTGCCATCCAGCAGGACAAACTTCACCATGTTCCTGGTTAAAAGCAAGTGCATCAACCATACGCAGCATTTCATCAACATTTCTACCCAGTGGCAAATCATTGATTACGGCGTGGCGAACAATTCCTTCTTCATCAATCAGGAAGGAAGCTCTTAAAGCGACATCGCCATTCACTGTGGTTTCTTCTTCACCATCTTCTGTCAAAACAGCAGCAGGTGTAGATCCCTTGAGTACATCATATGATCGGGCAATCTTCTTTTCAATATCAGCAAGAATTGGATACTGAATATCTCCGATACCACCATTTTTGATGTCGGTGTTCTTCCAGCCATAGTGGCTCCACTTTGAATCAACTGAACATCCGATAACCTGAACGCCACGTTTCTCAAAGTCAGCGAGACGGTGGTTAAAAGCTAGAATCTCAGTTGGACAAACAAATGTAAAATCCAGGGGATAAAAGAATAAGACAACTTTCTTGCCTTTATAATCAGCTAAACTGATCTCTTTGAATGAATTGTCGCCCATGATGGCGGTTGCTTTAAAATCTGGTGCTGGTCTTGTAACTAACATATGATTTATTTCTCCCTCTATGTTGTTTTGGGTTCACCCCATTTAATTAAGTAGTAATCATTACTGTTTAATATAGAATCAAACGATGTGGCTGCAAGTGAATATTGAATGAATGTTCAGAGTTGGGAGTGACTTATTTGCCTAGAATTTTTGTTCAAGTATTTATCAAAATAATTATTGGAAATCTATGACTTGTGGATGTAAACTCAGCCCATTATTGCTCCATGAATATCATCAATTACTCATGAAAGGGTCGTCCATTGAATAGATACTTCAAACATATATTTTCAATCTTGATGCTGCTCCCAATCCTACTCTCTGCCCAGATTCAGGATCGACATTTAGCCCTTACTGTGGAAAAATATTTTGCGCGGAACAGGACGGCTCCAACTATCATTTCTGCAGAGGTGGTTGATGATATCATGTATGGAAGAACACTAAGAATCAGAATCCAGGGTCATCGCAACAGTGAAAATGAAGATCTCGGGTTCGCCTTCGGTGCAGCTGCCGCTGTTGCCAACCAGGCATCAAACAAACTTGAAGCTTTGTGGATTGAAATGGATGTGCGTTATAAGGCCGTAGAGACAACAGTTGCTGTTGCTCCAGCTCCTTGTAGCATAGAAGCCATTGTGTATAAATCACGCAGTTTCGGTGAGTGGTGGGAAAACTGTCTCGAAATATTGTAGCTTTACGCTGATCGTAATCGGCATTTCATGTTGACCTCGCATAATATGGTGCAAATCGTCAGGAATTAATGAGATGGATAGTTGATGCAGGTTGGAATGATCTTAACCCCCGTTTAGATTAGCGCGGTTTTTTAATTATAGAGGAGTTTTAACATTATTATGATCGCAAACATTATGCTCATGGCCTCCCCATCAGGCGGAGAAGCAGGAAACCCCATTTTAAGCTTTCTACCCATTATTTTGATGTTCGGAGTATTCTATTTTTTACTCATCAGGCCTCAGACAAAACGTACAAAAGAGGCTGAAAAAATGCGTACTGAACTCAAGAAAGGTGACCATATCGTCACTACTGGTGGAATTCACGGAACCATCGAAGGTATTAAGGACAATGATATTCTATTGGTGAAAACAGCTACGGATACCAAACTTCATGTTGGTAGAGCTGCTGTAACAACGGTGAAAACTAAATAGAACCATGCTGTTCGAAATTCAAACTTATGGCAAAGAAGTCCTCAGGACCAAGACTGAGAAGATTCCTCAGATTGATGACGATCTGAGGGTGTTTGTCGCCGATATGTTTGAAACGATGTATGCAGCTGAAGGTATTGGTCTAGCCGCTCCACAGGTTGATAAATCAATTCGTTTGTTTGTTATCGATCTTTCACCCATTGATGAGGAAGAGGGTCGGCGTGTCTATGTCAATCCCCAAATTATTGGTTCTGGTGATGAGAAAGATGAATACGAAGAAGGCTGCTTGAGCGTTCCCACAGTACGTGAAATCGTTACCCGTCCCACCAGTATCAGAATTACTTACCAGGATATGAATGGTAAGCACTATGATGAAGAATTTGACGGTTTCCTCGCTCGAGTGATTCAACATGAATATGATCATCTTGAAAAGACACTTTTTATTGATCATTTAAGCTCGTTGAAGAAATCACTCCTCAAGAATACGCTCAAAAAGATTGCCAGCGGGGAAATAGAAGTCGAAGCATCTGAAAACTTTGAGCTTTAGGGTAGCCTGAACGCCCATCAAATACAATATTACTCACCGGTGTGTGGGTTTTCAACCGACTGCTTATCTGTTCAGCTATTCAATATGGTCTGAAATAAAATGAATAATCCTATACCATTAAAAATCATTTTCATGGGAACACCAGATTTTGCAGTTCCAGCCCTAAAAGCATTGCATGAGAGTTCCCATCTTATCCAGGCTGTCGTCACAGTTCCAGACAAACAGCAGGGCAGGGGACGTCGTGAGAGGCCTTCTGCTGTGAAATCAGTAGCCCTGGAATGCAACCTACCCATACTTCAGCCAGAAAAACTCACAGATTCTGATTTTATTGAGAACCTGAAAAGATATGCTCCCGATGTGATTGTGGTTGTGGCTTTTAGAATTTTGCCGGAAGCAGTATTTACCATCCCCCGATATGGATCATTTAATCTACATGCTTCCCTGCTTCCCAAATATCGGGGAGCTGCCCCCATACACTGGGCTCTACTTAATGGGGATTCTGAAACTGGTCTAACCACATTTTTTCTAAAACGCCGAGTGGATACGGGCAATATTATCAAACAGGCTAAAACTCCGATCCTTCCAGAGGACAATCTGCATACTCTATATGCAAAATTATGCAATATGGGAGCTGATCTGGTCCTTGAGACCACCAACCTTATTGCCAGCGGGACGGCTGTCGCCGGGGAGCAGGACAATAGCCTGGCAAGTCCAGCCCCAAAAGTCACTTCGGAAACCCGCCTCATCCATTTCGATGAGAGTGCTGAGCAGTGTCACAACCGCGTCAGAGCTTTTGCGCCAACACCAGGAGCCTACACCTACCGAGACGGCAGCTTACTTAAAATATTGTCAACGAGGGAAGTTTCTGGTGATGGGATTCCTGGCAGTATCATTCACATTTCAGAAGATTCCTTTACGGTGGCCTGCAAAGAGGGCGCCCTTGAGATCATGTCTATCCAACCTGAGAGCAAGAAAGTCATGGATGTAGCATCATACTTACGGGGCTACCCCATAAAAATTGGTGAAACACTTGGCTAATACGCCTCGAGAACTGGCATATAAGACACTTCTGACAGCTGAGAGGGCTCCTTCTTCAGGAATTGATGAACTCCTTTCAACTTATCTCCAGCAAGGTGAGCTAACCCAACAGGAAAAACGCTGGATTATGGAGCTTGTCTATGGTGTGACCCGGATGAAACTCCAACTGGATGCCTGGATTGGGATAGCCTATAAAGGTCGCTATCGTAAAGCTCAACACTCAGTCAAGAGCCTGCTTCGAATGGGGGCGTTTCAGCTCAAATACATGCACACTTCTGAACACGCAGCCATCAATGAAACAGTGGCTTTGAGCAAACGGGTTAAACAATCCCAGGCGAGTGGGCTTGTGAATGCTGTCCTACGCAAACTTCAAACGCTTGAACTGGAAGATGTGCTGAACCAATCTGAAGATGATATTCAGCGTTTATCCGTTGAGACCTCACATCCACCGTGGCTTTTGGAAAAATGGATATCAAGATATACTCCAGATGACGTGTCAGCCCTGTGCAGCCATAATAATACGGCTCCCCAAACATGGATCAGACGAAACATCCAAATTGTCGGTACAGAAGATTTTGAGGTGTTTCTAGATAGCTTGGATATTAAGCATAAAAAATCAGACCTTTTAGATGTGTTCTATGAAATCGGAAGCGCATCATCCCTGTTTAGTACAAAAGAATTTCATGCGGGTTGGTTCTCATTCCAGGATCTCGCTGCAGGTGTTGTTGCTTCCTTACTTGAACCTGAAGCTGGGGACACTATTGTTGATGCCTGTTCAGCCCCCGGTGGGAAAATGGCTTTTATGTCGGAATTGTCTGGAGGACAGGCGAAAATTATAGCCTGCGATGCCAGCCAGTCAAGATTAGCCAAGGTCAGGGAGAATATTCAACGACTTGGACTAAAACTGGTTGAAGTACAAGAGTTGGATGCAGCACTGGCACCGTTGCCAATTGCCAATAAAATTCTATTAGATGTGCCCTGTTCTGGCACTGGCGTATTAAATCGCCGTCCCGATGCAAGATGGAAACGGCAAGAATCGGATATCACATCCCTGGTTGGTATTCAATCCAGGATCCTCGCTAACAGCTGGAAATATTTAGCACCTGGCGGTTTGCTTGTATACGCCACGTGTACCCTGGAACCTGATGAAAATTGGGAGCTAATCGATTCGGTACTAGAACAATTAGATCAAGCCAGTGTTGAAGCTATTGACGATGAAAATCTTAAAGCATACATTGATGAAAGAGGTGCGTTGTCTACATTACCATGGCGTCACAGTATGGATGGAATGTTTGCAGTAAAAATTAGAAAATCGTTATGAAATTATTAAGAGATTATTTGTTCATTTTTGCAGGGATTGGAATTGTGGTGGCACTGTCATTCAACAATGTCATTTTACCCCTGTATGTGAACTGGAATGATGAGATTCGAGTACCCAGTCTGACTCATACTGACCTGAATAAAGCCACAAAAATTCTCAAAGAACGGACACTGGAATGGACCATAAAGGACACCATCTTCAGACGAGATATTCCCAGTAGATTTATCATGGATCAGTATCCCGAAGCCGGTCAAATGGTAAAGGAAAATAGAAAGATTCAACTCACAATTAACCTACCACCGGCAAAACTGGAAATGCCTGATCTTATTGCTATTACTGAGCGACAGGCCATTATAGCCATGGATCGCCTCGGTCTGGTACTGGTGGAAACCATGACAGATTCTTCAGATCAATACGAGCGTACCGTGGTGATGGAGCAATCCGTATTGGCCGGCATGCCTGTTGCACCTGGTGATTCAATCATCATCACAGTGAGTCTTGGGAAAAGAAATCTAAAGAAAACCATGCCTGATCTACTGAACAAGGGACTTGAAGAAGCGAGACGAACACTGGAATCTCAGGGGTTTTTATTGGGAGAGGTTCAAACTACCGAGAGCTCTGATTTATTACCCAATACTGTCGTTTCACAATCAGTAGTTGCCGGAAAAGAATTTCCTCGTGAACGAATTATTCAAGTCGATCTCATGATTACGGACGGCTTCTAGTGGCAATCAATATGCCGGCACAAATTTCACCCTCTGTCCTTTCTGCCGATTTTTCAAGACTTGGAGATCAAATCAAATCTGTGGCAGATAGTGGGGGGCAAGTTCTACATCTAGATGTCATGGATGGTCACTATGTCCCCAATTTGACCTTTGGACCTCTGCTGGTGAAGGCCATGCGCAAGATGACTGACATGGTTTTGGAAGCTCATCTTATGATATCAGAGCCTGATCTTTACATTGAAAATTTTGTCAAAGCAGGTGCTGATATTGTCCTGGTTCATCCTTCGACCTGTTCATCTGTCAAGGACACCCTTAAAAACATTAAATCTTTGGGCGCAAAAGCTGGCCTCGTTGTTAATCCAGGTGAAAAGCTATCCATCGTTGATCCCTATTTGGGCGAGATGGACCAATTGCTCATCATGTCGGTTGTACCAGGATTCGGTGGTCAGTCATTTATGCCGGAAGTCCTCACTGATCTCCCAAACATGCGTCAGGCGCTAATAGATAACAATGTGTTGGTGGAAATTGATGGCGGAATAAATAAAACAACCATAGGTTCGCTGTTGGATAGGGGTATTAGCCGTTTCGTAGCCGGTTCAGCTGTCTTCAATAAGCAGGCTTCTCCAGGAGAAAATTTTAAATCGCTCCAAACCTTAATTTCAGCAGGTAAATGAGTTTAGCCAAGCTTCAAAATCATGAGCTAATCCGCAAAGCTATACATTTAAGCAGTAGCATCATCCCGCTATCATATTGGTTTCTATTTGAACGACATTTCACACTGCAGATTGTCATCTTTCTTGCTCTGGGTTTTCTTACTGCCGACTATTTGCGACTAAAATCCGGTGGTATTGAGAAAATGTTCATGCGTATTTTTGGATCCGCTTTGCGACAGCATGAAAAGAACAATTTAACTGGGGCAACCTATGTGTTCACAGGCGCAGTCGTCGCCATCTTTCTCTTTCCAAAAGAGATAGCCGTCCCTGCGCTATTGATCCTATCTATATCGGATACACTGGCAGCGTTGATTGGAATACCCTTTGGGAAACATAAGTTCCTGAAAAAATCACTAGAGGGTAGCACAGCATTTTTTATCAGTACAGCAGTCATACTTGCAATATTTTTTCCTGAAAGTACTATTATTAGTCTCATCATTGCAGCTATTGTCACACTTGCCGAGGCATATCCTATGAATCTTGATGATAATTTCCTTATACCGATTTTGTCAGGTACTTTATTAAGTCTCGCAAGTTTGTTATAATTAGGTTCGTAATCCAAAAATGACCTTCCTAAATCCTATCTTTCTTTGGTTTCTGCCGCTGATTTCAGTTCCCATAATCATTCATTTGCTGGCCAAACGGAAAAGTAAACTCATTGATTTCCCATCTCTGAAATTTTTAAAGCTATTGGAGCAGGACGCACTTAGAAAATTCAATGTGAAACAGCTCATTCTGCTCATCATCCGGACGCTGATGATTCTGCTGATTATCCTCGCCTTCGCCAGACCAGGGCTTGATCGAAGTACTGGGTTCAGGTTGAATTCAGGCAGTATAGAACTCCTGATTATTGCTTTTGATAATACGGCCTCAAATCAATCCAATTTTGAGAATATAGATAGAGTACAGCTACAGGATTTTAGCGATGAGCTAAAGACCAAAGGGTTTAACATTGCTTACTGTGGTCTAACTGATCTTCAACTTTATAATACCATGGATGAGATTGCTGCTGAGTTCGCAGATATTTATCATGATGATTTTATGGTGGCATTTTCAGATCAAATCGATTTAGATCAATATGAGCGAAAATCCATTCTTTGGCTCGGAGACGGCCAGGATGTACGGGATCGTATGGAAGAACTCGACGGGTGGAGTAAATATTTATTGGTAACCCCGGTAGATAATGATGCTGCTATAAGCAATATCATACTTCCTGGACAGGGGATTCGTTTAGGTGATACTTATGATATGAGCATCGAATTAGGGCGTTCAATCGAATCTCAGGAAACGCTTAGCCTGGAGCTGTTGATCAACGAGAAAAGACAGAATCAACTTGTCGTGGAAGGGAATAAAAATTCGGTTCTTATGACAGCTCGTGTTGAAGAGGGTGGCTATCAGAGTGGTCGACTGATTCTTCCAAGCGATGAAGCAAGTTATAACAACGATAGACATTTTATTTTACCTGCAGAAGGTGACATTCCAGTTCAAATACTGCGGTCGAAACAGGTTCCGGACTTTTGGACACTCATTAAATCCTCAGTTGAAGATCAACAACTAAACCTGGATATTCGAGTTTTGGATTATACCGAAATTGACAATATGGATCTTAGTAGGGGGGGGACTGTCATCGTTGATGCTGCTGATATGCTCGCGTCCTACAACTGGGATCGCATAGAAACCTTTGTGAGTGGTGGTGGGCAGCTGGTCTTGTTTGGAAATGGCGGCAGCGCCATGATGGATATATTAGGATTTACATCTCAACTTGTTGAGGAGATCAATCCTTTTCCGCTAGGGCTCTACCTCACCAGCTCTGCTACTAAAACATTTAACACAACTCCGCTGCGGACGATTATTGACCAGAATCGTCTCAAGGTTTTCAAACGCTATAAAACCGGGGGGGATGAATTGGGAGAGACCTGGGTTCGCTTCCTTGATGATCAACCCTTTATGGGATCCAGGAGTCTGAAAGAGGGTAGGATCGTGTGGTTCAACACAGAATTTGGTATGAGCGCCAATAATCTGCCTGTTCTGGGAATGTTCCCAACCCTTATCATCCAGTTAGCTCAATCTCAAGCCATCAAAGCTCAAACGGATTTGTACAACGCCTTTATAGGTGACACTCTCAACTTTTTCCCACCTCCACTTGCCAGCGACAATAGTCCCTTCAGTGTCCAACGCCCAGATGGCACCACCGATTATTTATCTCCTGATGCAAATTATGTACTTCATTACCCCAATACGAATTTACCAGGTATCTACAAGTTGACACGGGGACGGCAGGTATTACAATCTATGGCGGTGAACATCTCAAGCCATGAAGCGCAGGCACATGGACCTGTTTATTCATTTGGGGATACGGATATATTCGTAAGTTCTGATGCATCTGAGATAACGAATGAGATATTGGATCAAGGATCTAGTCTGGCTCTCTGGCCCTTCCTCTTTTTGGTGATTTTCCTCCTATGGCTGGCAGAAACCTATTTAGCTAGAATTAAAGCAACTTGGCGGCAACATGTTTGAAACAACGGTCGAAAAAGAAAAAGCATTACTCGTAGGGGTAGTTCACGGACAACAATCAGTATCTGATGTTGAAGAAAACCTGGTTGAGTTGGGCCTTTTAGCAACTACTGCTGGAGCCATCGTAAGTGGTGAGGTCATTCAAAAACGCACTACGGTTCATGCTGCGCACTATGTTGGGAAGGGCAAGATTGAAGAAATTGTCTCCAAGGTAGAAATGCTCAAAGTGAATCTGGTCATCTTTGACGATGAGCTCTCTCCAGCTCAAACCAAAAATTTGCAAAAAATGTTTGATAAAGCACGGGTCATAGACAGAAGTATTTTAATTCTAGACATCTTTGTAAGGCATGCCAGCAGCAAGGAATCCAAAACACAGGTAGAATTAGCCCAGCTTCAATATCTGCTTCCGCGACTCACACGAGCCTGGACGCATCTGGAAAGACAGCGTGGAGCAACTTCAACTCGTGGTGGTATGGGAGAGACCCAGATTGAGATTGATCGCCGTCTTGTCCGGAATAGAATATCCATGCTTAAGAAGGATTTGATCAAAATTGAAACCCAGCGAGATACACGACGCAAGCAACGCGAAGATATGTTTAAGGTTGCTCTTGTGGGTTATACCAATGCTGGGAAATCTTCACTCATGAACCTTTTTTCCGATGCCGGTGTATTGGTTGAAGATAAGCTGTTTGCCACCCTGGATACCACAGTAAGAAAAATCACCGTACTTGATAATGAAATCCTCCTAAGCGATACGGTGGGATTTATTCATAAACTGCCTCATCATCTTATTGCCTCCTTCAAGAGTACGCTACAAGAAGTTCGACTGGCAGATCTGATTCTCATTGTTATTGATCTCAGCGATCCACAGTATGAAAAACACCTGAGGACAGTCAACGAGGTTTTAATGGATCTGGGTGTATCTGAGAGTCAAACTTTGACAGTCTTTAATAAGATTGATCTGATTACAGGTCAGGAAGCCCTATCAGGCGCTCTGAAGGAATATAGTGATGCTGTTCCAGTGTCAGCCTTACGTCAGGTTAATATCCAGCAGCTTGAAGAAAAAATTATTGAAGTCCGGCAAAGTGGCTATGTGATAGAGACCCTTAAGCTCAATCATTCGCAACAAAAATTTCTGGCTTCTTTGCACCGCACGGAAGAGGTTCTCAATATTGATTATGAAGAAGACCATATTCTGGTAGAAGTTAGAGTCAGAGCCAGTGCCCTCGATCAAATAAGAAGAGAAAGTCAAAACGGGCTAGACTGATAATGAGTGCGCCGAAGATAGGTTTGGTTCTGGGAAGTGGAGCTTCTAGAGGCTGGGCACATATTGGCGTTATTGAAGCTCTGGAAAAGCACAGTGTGGATATTGGTGTCATTACAGGAGCCAGTGCAGGTTCTTTTATTGGAGCCGCCTATGCAGGTGGAGGCTTAGAACAGGTCAAGAAATTCGCTTTGGATATGGACTGGAAAGCAGTGCTATCCTATCTCGACCTGGCCTTTCCGCGCTCTGGGTTTATCGAGGGTCATAAAGTTGCTGAACTCATCGAGCTCTTTACAAGAATTGATCAATTTGAAGACTTGAAAATTCCCCTCATCATGGTTGCCACAAATATGTTCACCGGGAAAGAAGTCATCCTCTCAAAAGGGAGCATCAATCAGGCACTCCGAGCCAGTATGGCCGTACCAGGCTTACTAACTCCAAAATTAATTGATAATGAATGGCTCGTGGACGGAGGGGTTGTCAATCCTCTACCCATTGATGTGTGTCGGAATGCCGGGGCAGATATTGTGATTGCTGTAGACATCAATTCCGAACGGACTACCAATAAAAAGTATCCTCCTCAAGATGCTGATTGGGTCAAAAACTCAGAAAAAATAGAGAAGAAGAGGTTAGAGGTCATTAAGTCCTGGACAGATAAATTTGGGTCACGGGGAAAGACTTTAGGTTCTAAAATTGATCAATGGTTCACCCGAGAGGCACCATCACCACACATATTTGAGGTACTTGGGTCATCCATAAATATCATGCAGAAGAAAATAGAAGAAATGAACCTGCTGACCCACGCCCCAGACGTTCTTCTTTCCCCACGATTGGGGGATATGAGTTTTTTCGACTTTGATCAGGCTGAACGAGCCATTCTTGAGGGCACCAAGTGCTGTGAAAAGTCCATTCCAGAAATTCTAGGGAAAATCGACAAATATCGTATGGAAAATTGAGCCTCAACCTTCAAAATCCCTGCTTAAATCAAATATTTATCCAAATCTAACAATTAACTGAATAATCTTTTGCTATTCGACCCAGAAGGCACTTTATTTGCACTTCTCTTTATTGGAGAACGAACGCTAGAAAGTGAGTTTGAAATATGGTAAATGAATTAAAAAGTAAAAAGGCTCTTGCTGTCCTGAAAGAGCAATATGCTGATAAATTTGTTTCCGTAAATCAGGCCATTAAATCCATTCATCGAGGCGATAGAATATTTGTTCATACTGCCTGTGCTGAACCCCAATATCTCCTCAG
>JABMQQ010000063.1 GCA_013202495.1 Fidelibacterota bacterium
ACCAAAATCAATTGATACTCCTCTCCTAACAAGGATAAATTGAGATTTTATCTAAAGGGAAATTGTGGAGCTAAAGTTTATTTCTTTCCACTGACCAATTGCATTGATTGGTTCTGGGAATTAATCGTCGAATTCTGAAGCGTTAAAGAGTCTGCAGGATGGTTTGCAGAACTATCTGAAATCTCTGCAAGTGATTCAGTAGGCTGATTTGGATTGATCCGCTCCCCTGCGAAATTTGATTGAATACCAGATTTCATTGGAGAAATGGGATCAATCAAGATATTAATACCAATTGCTACAATAAGACCGGCTGCAATAGCATACCCCGCCACTCTTGAATAGGATGAATGGTAAATTTTTTGCCAAACAGTTTCCTGGTTTAGCGTATCGATCCGTGATAATAATGTTGAGGTAAAGTCGGTTGAAGCCTGGAGGGTAGGAAGTTTATGCAGAGTTTCAATAACACCGGCTAATTTTTGAAAAATCTCACTGCAGGAGGAACATGAGGCGAGATGAGTGTCAACCTGGGCTCGGATTTTAGATGAT
Source organism: Fidelibacterota bacterium (assembly GCA_013202495.1). Lineage (GTDB taxonomy): Bacteria > Fidelibacterota > UBA8477 > UBA8477 > JABMPR01 > JABMPR01. The sequence goes on from JABMQQ010000063.1 coordinate 547, forward strand.
AGCGAATTGTCCTGATATTCGGTGAACTGTTCGCAAATAAATTTGCAATCTGTGTTTTGCATGCCTAATCTTCCTCGATGTATGGTGCTCTAACAATAGCGTTTTTGGCTATAGGATTACTCCTTTAAGTAGCTCAATGTATCCTGCAATTTCAAACGTGCTCTATTGACACGTGACTTGACAGTGCCCATTGGGATGTCGAGTATTGTACTGATGTCTTCGTAAGAAAGTTCCTGAATATCTCGTAAAATAATTATGGTTTGAAAAGGTTCAGGAAGCGCATAAATGGCCTTCATTATTTCTTCGCCAGCATAACTATTAAAAACAATACCTTCTGTGTCTTTACCAGGATCAACTGGAGTAAATTCATTATCATCAAAAGATAGATCTGACATTGTATATGTTTTACGACGCTTCCGCTTTCTCAGTTCTGAACGTGCCAGATTACCAGCAATTGTGTAGATCCAGGTTGAAAATTTTGCGATTTCACGATAGGCATGTTTATTCTTATAAACCTTTAAAAAAGTTTCCTGGACCATGTCTTCAGCGTCTGTCATATCGTGGAGAAAGCGATACACAAAGTTCACCAGACGATCCTTATAGCGATCAACCAATTCAACAAATGCATTCTCATTCCCATTCTGGAAGTCTGCAATAAGTTGCTCATCTGTTTTTAGTGTCTTCTCACTCATCCTTTAAACAACCTTTGATACCCATTCAGTAAAAGCAGTAAGTGTATCCATGGAACCCAATCTAAACTTCAAGTCCAGATTTGCCAGCTCCCGTGTGGCATACTGTAATTCTTCTAGAGTATAATTTTTTGATACAGAACCTAATTTGCTTAAAAAATACCAGGATGTGGCACCTTGACTGATCGTTTTCCTGGCCTCAGGTGATTCCGTAAGGGCCATGAGCTGAATAAGACAATTGTAGAGTAGGGAGACCAAATATGGTAGACCTTCCTTCCCTTGATGATCAATTTCAACCAATGTCTGGATTGCTACCCGACGATCTCGATTGAAGATTGCATCAATAAATTGTGAAGCCTGAGCATTTTCTATAGCCCCGGCCACCTGATCTACGACTTCTCGACCAACCGGCTCAGATACATCTTCCAGGAAGAGTGTAATTTTCTCTAGCTCGTTGTCCATGATGGCTAACTCACCACTGCTCAGTTCGATGAGGCGATATATCCCAGCTTCATCTATCTTAAGGTTCCGCTGAGTTGCCATCTTACCAACCAAAGCAGGTAATTGCGCTGCTTCCGGGCTGGTCATAGAAACTACTTGCGCCACATTCTGTATGGCGTCAAGCCACTTTGCTTTTCTAAAATCGCTGACTGAGTAATGGGCCAGTACAACCGTATCTTCAGGCAAATTTCCCAGCATTTCAGAGAGTTTGGTTTTTACCGCGGTCCCTGCATCCTGGATTTCATGAAGCATGATAAGACTTGCAGAAGAAAAAAGACCTCCTCCCCCAAGCAAATTGCTTACATCCGTTGCAAGTTTGAGCTCTGCACCCCAGCGTTGAACCAGGTTGGCGTTTTCACCAAAGCGTTGCCTGAAGGCTGATTGGAATTCGTTCAGGAATTTTCTATACAGGTAGTAGTCGGAACCCATGGCGAAATACAGACCAGCCAGTTTCCCTGCCTGGAGTTCAGAAATTATCTGACTATAACTTAATTTTGTGGGCATGTTTAAAAGTAAAACAATCCTATAATGGCGATGGTGAAACAATACCAGGCGAAATAATGAAACTTACCGCGCTTCAATAATTGAAGTAGCCACCTCAGGCTAAATATTCCCACCACAAATGAAACGATCAGTCCAATTAGCAGAATTGAGACTTCATCTGATGAAATGCCTACCTTGACGAGATCAAGAAACTCTAGAACGGTGGCAGCGACAATGAGAGGCAGCACCATGATAAAACTGAATCGTGCAGCCTCTTCCTGCTTAATGCCCAGACCAAGAGCCATGGAAATAGTAGATCCTGAACGGGATATTCCCGGCACCAGAGCCAGAGCTTGAGCAAAACCGATAAGCAGAGCCTTTTTCAAGTCGATTGGTTTGTCAGATTTCTTGAAAAACATGGTTGACAACAGCATCGATCCAGTAAATATGAGGGCTATACTAACCATGAAAGGCTGGGAGAAGAGTTCGCTAATCTGATCTCGGAGCAGGAGTCCAATAAAACCTGCCGGCAACATGGCAACAAGCATCAAGACGCTTATTCTAAATCCATCATTATTCTGATACTCTGATGACCAGGTCCCAGGTTTCACAAGACGGGTAAAAAATACTTGTCCCAAATTTAAAATATCCGTCCAAAAGATCACAAGAACTGCTAGAAAGGTTCCGAGATGAACTACCAGTTCAAAGGCAATGCTGTTCCCGAATGAGTGAGATCCCAAGAGAGCTTCACCTAATACCAGATGACCAGAACTTGAAACTGGTAGAAATTCTGTAAGACCTTGTATAATGGCCAGGATTGCTGCACTAAGGGGACTCATTTATTAATTCCTATGACTGACATCATTCTTCCAGTATGTCCGCCATCGCGACGATGAGAAAAAAATAAATTATCATCTCTATAACTGCAAAAAGGTAAGGTTTCAATCTGATTGGATGGAACGCCCAATTGGATGGCTGTATCTTTCAAATAGGCATTATTGTCAAATAAATACCTGTCCCTATTATGAAGTGGCGATAAATATTTTGGTGGAAATTTATCACTAAATTCCGGTCCCACTTCAAATTTGTCCTGAGACAATCCAGGTCCAATGGCCAAATATAAGGACTCCATCTCGACACCCATTTCACTGTGCATTTTCTTAAGGGTTTGTCCGAGAATATCTAGCTCGGAGCCTTGCCATCCAGAGTGAACAGCTGCAACTATTTGTTCTGACCATATGAGTATAGGTGAACAATCGGCGGTGAGGATGCGCAGATATACCCCTGGCTGAGATGTTATTAATGCATCTCTACTTGCATATGCACCTGGAGCCTCAACAATTTCAATTCCATCCCTACTCACCTGAAGGGGCTCAGCAAGCTGAGTTTCTTCGATCCCAAACTCTTTCAAAAAGATTTGACGGTTTGCTGCCACATTTTTTTTACTATCACCACGGGAGACAGACATATTCAAACCCTGGAAGGGGTTTGGACTTATTCCCCCTAGCCGATTTGAGAATCCCAGCGAGATGTGTGCGGGGTGAGATAATTCTTGAGGTTTGATAATCCCTATTCGATCTCCGATGGTGACTCCGTATCAAGACTATCCGTTTCAAGACTATCCATGGAGAAGAAACCGGAATTGTCATAGTATCCAGTTAATTCAAATGAATTCTCAACATAATCCATCAGAAAGACCAGATCATTCTCGCGTCTGGTAGCGCCACCCCACTGTACCTGGTGAATCAGGCCTTCATAATTAGGAGAGTTTATCATGGCTTCCCAGAGTTTATTGCCCGAGCCACCGGCATATTGGGCTGCCTCAAGCAACATCCCCATAACATCGTAGCCCATGAAATCATATTGGTCAGGGCGATGTTTAAATATGCGAACATACTCATTGGAGAAAGAGGGACTTATTGTTTCAAATCCCAACCTATCTCCAGCGACAATGGTTAAATCTGTGATATAGCTTGCATCTTTCTTCAGAATATCTTTATCCAGCCAATTCTCATCACCGAGGATATGAGTATTCAGATTATTGCTAGCAAGCTGATAGAGGATATAGCGCATATTGCCTTCATGGATGGGGAAGAATATTCCATCGATGTGTGACAACTCTACGCCTAACGAATCTCCCCGTGTGGGTCTGGATTTCTTGAAAATAGGATTAAGTTGCTCCTCATATGCATTTACAGAATCCCCCTCAGTAATCATTCCAATGAGTAAGGAGTCCAGGCGCAATGAGTCTGCTTGAAATTTTGTATAGAGTTCTTCGAGTCCCTGTTCTCTGATTCGTCGAAAATGAACCCTGCTGAGGTCTGTTGGCTCACCAACGTACCAACCTTGATATTGGATGATACCGCCCAATTCATCGACTCGCAGGGCAAAATTATCTGCGAATTGCTGTCCATACTCAGTTGAGGGTGCGATAATGGCGAATGTTTCCAGGCCCAAAATCTGCACTGCGTATTCTGCCATAGCAATAGCTTTACGTTCTCTGGTGGAGCGGAATTGAAAAATGCCCTTTGATAAGTTGGTCAAGTGATTTTCAGTCGCAGTTGGGACAATGATGGGTATGGAGTGACCCTCCAGAACAGCTGATGTGCCCTTAACATTTTCATTCGTTAAAGGACCAATCTGAGCTATAACCCGAGGATCATCTCTCACCTGTCTGGCAATGCTAATAGTTTCAGACAATTTGCTCTCATTATCATAGATATGCAGTTCAACACCTTGATCCGTACTATCCATGAAATTCATCGCTGAAAATTTTATCCCATCCAGCATGGTGCCGCCAATTTCTCCCAGCGGTCCTGTAAGTGGCAGAACTACAGCTATATGCAATGTGTCAGTCTGACTTGAGCCAAATTCATCATATAGGGATATGGCTTTCTTACGTAGATCATCATCCTTGATGTATGGACGCATATTGAAGAGAATACTAATTGATTCTCCCCTGTTGCCATCCTTTAAAAAACGTTCAGCTACCAGGAGTGCAACATATTGTCCAGTCCGATCAATTGATCTGCCAGCCAGGGCACGCAAATCATCCTGGTCACAGGCAGTCCCCACCAATGATTCTGCGAATTCACGGGCGGCTTTTCTGATTTTTTTATCCTTTGAAGTAATTGCAGAAGAAGCAAAATACCAGGCCGCTTCACGGGCATCACCCAGATCAAGGTGAATCTCACCGAGGAGGTATTCAAGGTCATCCAGATAATCACTCCCGGGATAGGATATGGGAAAGTCTCTGGCGAGCATGAGCGCACGTTGGCCGAAACCCAGCTTATTATAGCATCTGATTCTCATGTAGGATGAGGCTGAACGCTGAGGATTGAGTGAGACTTCCTCATCAGCCAGTTCTGCAAAAACTCGCAGAGCCTCCCAATAGGCGCCCTGATTATAAAGTGAAACACCCTCCTTAAAATCCGGGCGTGCTCCAAAAATAAAGAGCGGGACGATTAGTAGTAATAGAAGTTTCCGCATGAATTATTCCACCGTTACACTCTTTGCTAAATTTCTTGGTTGATCCACATCGCACCCACGTTCAACAGCTACATAATAAGATAGAAGTTGTAGAGGTATCACGTTCAAAATGGGGGCTGTAAATGATAAGGCAGGTGGAACATAGAGGACATGGTCCGCAATTTCCTTTATTCTAGTATCCCCTTCTGTGGCCAGGGCAATCACTCGACCATGTCTGGCTTTCACTTCTTCGATATTACTGATAATTTTATCGTAGGTTTTATCCTGGGGAGCAATGGCCACTATTGGCATGGATTTGTCAATGAGGGCAATGGGACCATGCTTCATCTCAGCGGCTGGATAGCCTTCAGCATGGATGTATGAAATTTCTTTGAGTTTAAGAGCGCCCTCAAGAGCCACAGGAAAATTGACACCACGACCCAGATAGAGAAAGTTCGAAGCATCAGAGTATAATTTGGCTATTTCGGCGATTTGGTCAGCCTGTTTCAATACCCACTCGACGTTTTCAGGAAGTTTCTGCATAGCCTGACTGATCTCAAGACCGTCAGCTTTACTCATACCCATCAAACGGGCCAGTTTTAAGGTAAGCAGAGATAGTACTGTCACTTGCGAAGTGAAGGCTTTGGTAGATGCCACGCCTATTTCAGGTCCAGCATGAATATACACTCCAGCCTCGGTTTCTCTGGCAATGGAGCTACCGACCACATTGCATATACCTAGTACGGTTGCTTCACGAGTCTTGGCTTCCTGAATTGCGGCCAGAGTATCCGCTGTTTCTCCGGACTGGCTAATGGCGAATACTATGGATTTTGCATCCACCAGGGGTTCCCGATAACGAAATTCACTGGCGTACTCAACTTCGCATGGTATACGGGCGAATTGCTCAAACATCATTTCACCAATGAGCGCGGCGTGCCAGGATGTCCCGCAGGCCGTAAAATAGCGTTGATCCGCATGTAGTATCGAGCCTATCATATGATCTATACCACCAAGAAAGGCATCTCCGGTCTCAGGAAGTAAGCGACCCCGCATGGCATCATATATTGTTTGGGGTTGGCTAAAAATTTCTTTTAGCATGAAGTGGTCGTAGCCACCCTTCTCTATTTCTTCCAGATCGAAAGTGATTTTATGAATTTTTTTATCTATGGGCTCATCAGCACCAGAATAGGTCGTCACTCCATCAGGGGTAAGTATTCCTATTTCCTCATTATCAAGGTAAATGACATCCTTTGAATAATTGAGAATGGCAGCTACATCAGACGCCACAAAGAATTCATCTTCGCCTACTGCCATAATGAGGGGTGCACCCTTGCGAGTACACACAATTTTATCGGGTTCATCAGCATGAATAACTGCCAGTCCATAAGCACCAACAACATGTGAGAGTGCCTCTCTAACGGCATGTTCCAAGTTTCCATGATACGCCTGGCTAACCAATGCGGCTATAACTTCTGTATCCGTCTCGCTGCTAAACACATAACCAGAACTTTCAAGACCATCCTTGAGTGTTTTATAATTTTCAATGATTCCGTTATGAACCAAAGCCACTTTACCATCTTGACTGGTATGTGGATGCGCATTTGCCATATTAGGCGGACCATGAGTTGCCCACCTAGTATGCCCAATAGCCACAGGGCTGGAGTTTTTCTGGCGAGCTAGAAGACCGCGAAGTTCGTCCACCTTTCCAGTCACCTTCTCCAGATTTATATTTTCAGTATTCATCATGGCAATGCCACAGGAGTCATAGCCTCTGTATTCCAATCTCTGCAAGCCCTGAATTACGACAGGGATTCCATTGTTCTTACCGATGTATCCAACTATTCCACACATAATTTACCTATTATCGTTTTCTGCTAAAAAATGGAGACAGGATTATAATGCTACTCCCACTCAATAGTTCCAGGTGGCTTGGAGGTTACATCATAAACAACCCGGTTTACACCACTTACTGAATTAACTATTTTGCTGGAGACATCTGCGATGATCTCATATGGAATCCGGACCCAGTCAGCCGTCATTCCATCCAAACTATGAACCGCTCTTATGGCCAGGACGTTTTCGTAAGTCCGTTTGTCTCCCATAACACCTACTGTTTGAATGGGGAGTAAGACTGTGAAAGCCTGCCATATTTTGTCGTACCACCCTGTTTCATACAGCGTATCAATAAATATTTGATCGGCTGCTCTTAAAATGCTTAAACGATCCTCACTAACTGCACCCAGGCAGCGCACTGCCAGACCAGGACCAGGAAATGGATGACGACCAATAATCTTTACAGGTACATTCAACACCCTACCTACTGCGCGGACTTCGTCTTTAAATAATTCCTTGAATGGTTCAATAACCTTGAGGGACATCTTCTCGGGAAGACCACCCACATTATGGTGGCTTTTAATAGTTACGGCATGACCGGTGATGGCTCCACTCTCGATAATATCAGGATAAAGTGTACCCTGGGCCAGGAAATCAATTCCCTCGATCTCACGAGCCACTTCTTCAAAAGCCTCAATAAAAACTCGCCCAATAATTTTTCTCTTTTTTTCCGGTTCAATTACTCCTTTAAGCTCTGAGAGGAATGCTTCTGTATAATCGTGCTGATAAATTTTTACATGTGAGGCTTGAAAAAGAGATTTTACTTCTTCGGTTTCATGGTTACGCAGGAGGCCATTATTGATAAATACCGGCACACAATTGTCACCGATGGCTTCATGCATGAGAAATGCCAGTACGGAAGAATCCACTCCCCCACTTAAGCCAAGCAATACCTTCCCGTCACCTACGGTGGACTGAATTTCTTTGATTGCATCTTCTACGAAGCTGGATGAGGTCCAGTCACGACTGAAGTCAGCAATTTTGAATAAGAAATTGCTGATAATGGTCTGACCCTGTACTGTGTGGTTCACTTCAGGATGAAACTGAACTCCATAAAATGCTTGTGATTCATGAGACATGCCAGCAATCAGGTCACCACTGGAGCGAGCAATAGTGTTAAAATTCTCAGGAATAGTTTCTATGTGGTCACCGTGGCTCATCCAAACCTGCGATCCTTCGCTCACCCCTTCAAATAAGGGACTTGGTGTTGGGAACTGGATTCCCATGGGACCGTATTCTCTAGTTTCTCCAGGAATCACATTTCCTTTGAAGTGCTGAGCCATGATCTGCAATCCATAGCAAACTCCAAGGATGGGTATCCCCAGCTTAAAAATTGCTGGATCAACCTGGGGCGCTTGCTCTTCAAAAATACTATTGGGACCACCGGAGAGGATCAAAGCTTTCACGCCCATGCTTTGAATCTCAACCGCGCTCAAATCAGAACGTACAATTCGACAATAGACCTGCTCTTCTCTTATGCGACGAGCAATGAGCTGAGTATACTGAGAGCCAAAATCTAAGATCAACACTAATTCATGCATGGTCAGTTACCCTAAATTCAATTCCCAGGATTCTAATGCTTGCATATAGCCTGTATTGGTAAGTTCATAGTGGAGGGGTGTAAGTGTCACGAAGCCTGCTCGCACGGCATTCTCATCCATATCTGGATCAGAATTTTCGTAACTACGAGTACCGGACAACCAATAATAAACACGTTTACGAGGATCTTCGCGTCTGTCCATTTTTTCTTTATAGGTACCGCTTCCCTGGCGGGTCACGGAGAAGCCTTTAAAAGAACTGTATTCACCGGCAGGGACATTCACATTCAGTAGTGTGCCTTCAGGTAAGCCTTCCTTGAGAATTCTTTCGGCCATAATATGAGCGACTTTGCCTGCTGCAGTAAAATCCTTCTGCACAAACGAATCTAATGAGATAGCCATAGATGGGATGCTCAGAATGGTGCCCTCATAGGCGGCAGAGACAGTTCCAGAATAGATGATATCCACACCAACATTTGCTCCTTGATTAATACCCGATATGACTAAATCCGGTTTATCCACCAGCTCACCGTTGATTGCCAATTTTACACAATCTGCTGGGGTTCCACCAACGGCCCAGCCAAAATGCATATCATCTTTAAATATTTCGGTCACTTTGAGTGGATCTGAAATGGTAATCGCATGCCCCATGGCACTCATTTCTGAGAGGGGTGCAACGATGGATATTTCGGCAAAATCTGATAGCGACTCTGCCAGGGTTACGATTCCTGGAGCATTTATCCCATCATCATTTGTAAGTAGAATTTTAGGCTTTTGCATGAAGAATATCTAAAATTTCTGCGACTTGCTGCTTGAGATCATCTCTGGGGACGATCAAATCAAGGAAGCCCTTTTCCAACAGAAATTCAGCCCGCTGAAACCCTTCAGGTAAATCAGCACCAATGGTCTGTTTAATAACTCTCTGACCAGCAAAGCCAATGAGTGCTCCTGGTTCTGCAATATTTACATCACCCAGCATGGCGAAACTTGCGGTAACGCCACCAGTGGTAGGATCAGTCATTATGGAGATATATGGAATTTTCGCATCTGCCAATTGGCTGAGCTTGGCAGAAGTCTTAGCCATTTGCATCAAGGAGTAGGCTCCCTCCATCATGCGTGCTCCCCCAGATGCTGAAACAATGATAAGAGGGATTTTCTTTTCTCTTGACAGATCAGCAGATTTTGCAAGCAGCTCGCCCACAGCAGATCCCATGCTGCCACCAATAAAGGAGAAGTCCATAACGGCAACCACAATTGGTTTCTCGAACATGAGTCCTTCATAAACCTGAACTGCCTCATTGTGACCTGTCTTTTGCTGTGCAGCAGTGATTTGGTCACTATACTTTTTTTGGGCTTTAAACTTTAAGGGGTCAAGGGGTTTGATGCCTTGAAAATGGTGTTGACGACCTTCAGTATCCAACAAAAGATCTATATAGCTGGCGGCGGGAATTCTAAAATGATATCCACACTTGTAACAAACATTGTTGCTCTGCATCAACTCCGCTTTGTATAAGATCTGGCGACAGCTGGGACATTTCACCCAGAGGCCTTCTTTTATGTCCTTCTTTTCAGAATTTTCAGTCTGAATATTTTTGTCTTTTCGTCGAAACCAACTCATTCATAATCCTCGATATTTAACAGGTATTTAAACCTGATACATAATAACCTACAAAGCAAGTTAGACCAATTTGTAATTCATAAAATCCCAGTATAAGGGATTCATTTTTACCTGTTGTTCAGGTGCTACCTTAGAATTGAGGGGGAACCCACTTTTTTGCTTCATATACGGCATTATAAAGAGGTTCGAGCTCATCCAGGTCACGTATACCCATATCAGTGCGAGATTCGGCTAAAAGGGCGACAAATGAGGCTTTTGCGTCGGTATGTACAAATTTGGATTGTACCTCTAGAGCCTCAGCCCCCTTTAACCAGGTATCAAACCCACGATCAGCTTTACCAAAATAGTGGTCTATATGCTTTTCGTTGATCTGATCCCAGGCGCCGTATTTAAACTCAGGTGTGACAATCGTTTTAGAAGTCGAATATTCATAATCAGCGTAATGCACAAAATTTCGATGGGAGTAGATAACTGCCCGGGAGGTTCCGCTTAACTGGTCCATCATTCCATAAGCCATAGCATCAGTAGTGGGGATCGGTATGAGAGGCAGATTAATTGCCGTTGCCAGCGCCTTCATGGTAGCCAAACCGATGCGCAATCCATTAAAACTTCCAGGACCAATGGCTATGGCAAGTGCTTCTGGATGTTTTCCTCGTGACTTACAATAAATCAGGGCTTCTTTTAAAAAGGGCGATAACTTTTCGATGTGTATCTGTCCACCTGTGGCTTCTTTCTCCCACAGAATTGTGCCCTTATCAGAAATGGCTACAGAACAAATAACTGAGGAAGTATCGCAAGCAATGATCACAGGTTTAGCTCCAGGGCTCGTGGTGAATGTATCAATATTTCTCGTCCATTTTCTTCACCTTCAATGGCACGAAAACTCAATCCAAATGCATCCTCAGGGATGGCTCCGGCGACGATATCTGCCCACTCAATGATAACGATGGCACCTGAGTCAAAATATTCCCAGATCCCCATTGAAATCAAATCTTCTCCACTACTGAGCCGATAGGCATCAATATGAATGATATCTTGATGTGTGCCGTGGTATTCATTGATGTAGGTGAAAGTTGGACTTAGGGCATACTCCTTTATTTCGAAAAAGGAGGTTAACCCCTGTGTAAAGGTAGTTTTACCGCTGGCCAGGTTTCCGCTCATGGCGAGGATATCACCGGGCTCAAGTTGAGCTGCTAAACTTTGCGCGAGTTGGCCCGTTTCATCAGGACCATGGGTTTTAAAATGGTACTGATGGATCATTTGGGTTCCAGATGGGCAAGAGGAATAATCATTTCCCACATACTTAATCCACCGTGTTGATAAGTATCAGAAAACTTATTTTGATATTTTCGATAATTATTGGGATAGAGGAAATAGTACATTTTCTGAGCAATGGCCAGAGTATCATTTTGAATGGTTGAGGGAATTCTAAGTCTGCCAGGTTTATCCAGAAACCAGGCATCTTTGGTGCTGGGCTTCAAGTTGCGCCCCTGTTTGAATCTGAGGTTGGTGGAGGCTTCACGATCAGCAAGAATTTGAGTGGGTTGTTGAACTCTAACACTGCCATGATCCGAGGTGATGACAACATGAAAACCCATTTTTGCCGCCGTGGAAAGCACATCCTTGATCCAGGAATTATTAAACCAGGCTCTCACGATCTCCCGGTAACTGGCCTCATTTGGCAAGAGTTCACGCAAGAGCGGTGAATCAGTGCGGCGGTGAGCCAACAGATCAACCTGATTGACCACAAGCGTCACCAATTTCTGGCTGCCCCAGGATCCAAATTGTTTTCCAAATTGAATGCCTTCACGGTTAGTGATAATCTTTTTATATTTGGCTTCTGGTTTCAGGTCCAGACCGGATCTTTTAATATTTTCCTGCAAAAATGCTGCTTCATGACGATTGAGACTGTGCTCATCTGTTCCTCCCCACCACTCTGGATGAAATCTTTGCATATCGTCAGGAAAAAGACCACTGAATATGGCATTGCGACTGTATTCTGTTGTGGTTGGTAAAAGCGAAAAGTAGCCATCACGTTTAATCTGATAATCATTGTAAAGCAGAGGTTCCAGTGTGAGCCACTGATCCCAGCGCATACAATCAATAATGAGCATGAGCACTTTTTTATCTTGTTCAAGTAGTGGTTTCACAGCAGTTGAAAAGACATCAGGAGAAAGCGTGGGGCGTTTGTCAGCTGAAACATTTACCCAGTTTTCATAGTTGGATTTTATAAACCGGGTGAATCGATCGTTGGCCTCGTGTTGCTGCTGCAGAAGCATCTCATCAAATCCAAGATCAGGATAATCATCCAGCTCAAGCTCCCAGGCGGACAATTGATTATGGATATTTATCCAATCCTGAGGACCAGGATTGTCTTCGATATTGAAGGCGAGATCTGCGAAAGCACTCATGTACTGACCAGATACAGCATCCTGTTTGATTTGTCGATTTTCAAGAATTTTGATGATGGCGAGCAATATCTGTGATGGATTAACTGGCTTTGTGAGGTAATCAGAAATTTTACTTCCGATAGCCTCTTCCATGAGCTTTTCTTCTTCATTCTTGGTGATCATGATGATGGGAAGCGCAGGAAATTCAGCCTTTAAAATGGATAAGGTCTCCAGCCCATCTTTGCCAGGCATGGTTTCATCCAGCAGGACGATGTCGAATCTGTCATTCTGACACAGAGCGATGGCATCATCCCCATTGGTCACGGTTGTGACCTGAAAACCTTTGCCCTCTAAAAACATGACATGGGATCTGAGGAGATCAATCTCATCATCAGCCCATAATATTTTTCCTCGAATTTGTTCAGTAGTATTCATGGCTCCAAAATATGAGTAGATCAAGTTGAGGAAACACTAATCTTTGAAGGAAGCAGGAGTATATCTGTTGGACTATTTCTCGGTAAGTCTCCACGAGCCGTCCCAATCTTCCTCGGGTGGATCCTCAATAAAGATTTTGCAGCGATCTATATAGACACGACTGGGATTTGTGTTTCGCCCTGGGAACATATCTTCCAGGGTATCTGAATGTATGAATGCTTCCAAGGCTGCCTCAAATTTTTGAGATCTATAAAGATCCAGTGCCTTGTGATATGCTTCCAGCATCTCTGCATATCCATCAGGAAGGTTGCCTTTTGTTGACATGAGCTCGTAGACATATACTGGTTCATTTTTTCCCTTGACGATGGCATAGTCAAGTTGACGCCATTCGAAGCCATCCTTGGCAACAAGATAAGTTGATTCGGCGACCTGAATGTATATTCCATACTGCTTTGCCGAAGACTCCAAGCGTGCTGCAGTATTCACAATATCACCCATCATGGTATAGTTCATACGCATGGCGGATCCCATATTTCCAGTGACCATATCCCCGGTTGCGATACCGATGCGATTCTGCATATTGTGTACGATATCAGGCCAGCGATCTCCCTCTGACTGCCATTTTTTCCTCAGGACATCAAGTCCCAACTGCATATTAACAGCTGTAAGGCATGCCATGTGTTCGTGATTTTCAACAGGTACAGGAGCGCCATAAAATGCAACGATGGCATCACCAATATACTTATCTAGTGTACCCTTATTTTCCAGTAGAATATCAGTCATCTCAGTTAAATACTCATTGAGTAATTCCACAACCTCCTCTGCGGATAATTTCTCTGAAAAGGCCGAAAAACTTTGAATGTCGGTAAAGAATGCTGTATGTACTCCAGCATCTCCTCCGAGTTTTGGCTCTTGTTTTTCTTCATACATCTTATCTATGAGTTCAGGTGCTATGTAAGTGCCAAATGTATCTTTCAAAAAATGTTTATCTCGCTGTTCAAGGATGAACCTGTACAAAACATTTATTAGATAGGTTAATCCCATGACAACAAGTGGAGCCATGATTGGGACAAAGAGGGTTTCACCAGGCGGAGGAATCAATATGCTTTCTGAGTTGCCACTAATCCACTTGAAGAACCACAGGTGATCTGTCGTAAACATACCAACGCTGATGCTAAATAATACAGTAGCCTCCAATCCAATCAAAATCGCTCCCCAGAGTGGGTCCAGGAAGGCAATGATCAGATACGCAAGGAGGGCACAAATAATTACAATAAAAATATGAGTGAGGGCTGAATCCGAAGTAAACTCTATGGTGTTGCCCAAAACATGCACAAAGTTTTCATCCAGGAGTGTCTGGGTCGCATTGGCGTGATACTCAAATCCCGGCATGAGTGTCGGGGCTCCAAGATAGTCAAAAAATGCTGTAGACTTATAGTCATGCATGACCTCAACCGACACACCAATGATACAAATTTTATCTTTAAAAGGGCTGTCCATAACTTCAAATGTTGGATCCATCATAGCCATCATACTATTGAATCCACTGGTGGGATCAAAATTTGACATCCAGTCCGTATCTTCTTCAGCGGCAGGCAGATCAAAATCATCAGTATCAATGATCCAAACAAGGGGGAAGCGTTGAAAGGTTTGCCAGGGTTCGGATTCTCCAATTCGAGCATGGGATGCCGGACCGTAAATATTGGTAAGGAAGCCAGGATAATCAGATCCATAGGTTGGGATAGTTAGGGGACCGTAAGTAAATTCACCTATTTCAAAATCATAGGTCAAACCGGGATCATCATCTATCTCAAGAAAATATTTGACGGCCTTCACTGCGAGAGAGGGACGCCACACATCCGGTTCATGAGCCATGGCACCGAAAACTGGATATCTACGCGTAAAATGGTCCTTATCCTCATCAATATCAACGAGACCATGATCTGGATTCACTTGCATGATATATTCGTTGGGCGTCACCAACATTTGTGGTGGAACGCTTGATAATTCAGTCTTGATGGTAGAAGCCATGACAACTTCGGTACCCTTACTCCGGGCATATTCAATGGCATCGGCAATTTCTACATCGCCATCACTGTAACCTTCAGGGAGGACACCGTTAAAAACGGACAAAACATTAGCTGTATGGGCATCACGGGAATCGAACTGAATATCAAATACAATTACCTTGGCACCGGCATTCGCCAGATTCACGATGGCAGCATCCCAAATCTTTCCACGGGGATAGGGCCAACCATAGTCAGCTAACAGGCGAAAGCTTTCATCATCCACATCAATGAGGATGACATCTAAACTATCATTTGGATTATCCTGGTGGGCTGCCCAGGATGAAAGCGGACCCCTGAGCTGATAGCTATAATCCAGCATTTTATAATTGGCCAGATCAAACAGTCCAATTACCTGTACCAATATTGCTAAAACGATAGCGATAAAAGTAAATAAAACTCCGATACCGTGTTTTTTCAGCATAAATATCCCCGATTTTTAATTAATTCGGTTGTTTAAAATGTCATCTCAAGTCGCGCCGAAATTGTATTATCAGAATAATCGGTGTAATCGCTGACATACTTGCGCTGTTCGTAGCTTCCTATAACTCGAGATTTCACGGTTGAGCTTCCAATAGTGATTGGCATGAATGTGTACTGGGCATTTGCCTGTATATTGGTTTGGGTTTTCAGGCTGGAGACCAACTCTTCTTCTACATATTTTTCAGATTCAAATGTCATGTATTGAAGGCTACTTCGTAACACCAGGTCACCACCAAATAGTCGATACCCTGCACCTAAACGATAGGTATTAAAGGTATTGGTTTGATGGTTGGGATCCGTTGTTTCATATAGTTGATTGCGATTATTACGAATGGAAAGTGTTGTTGTAAGCGGGATCATCCAGTCGGATTTGAGATTTAAACCATATAGATTTGAAGTACGCAGTAAGCCTTCTCGACCAATTACAATATTGTCCATATTTGAACGCATCATGTTGAACGAAACCGTATTATCGAGGGGACCTGTCTTCATCATATAGGTGATATTAACATTAGAACTTAAGGACTCGTTTTGTTCCCTCTCATCAATGATAATGAGTAACGTATCATCTCCCACATACTGTGTTGTATGTGTGGTATCGTTGACATTGTTGTTTCTGGTAAAATATTTCATATTGGTGGTAACCGTAGGAAGACCACTTCCCGGGTTGAGTGTTATCCCACCACTAAATGCGTTCTGTGCAAGTCGTGGATCTTTCTCCAGGTCTTGCGAAATGGTGTTATTTTTATAGAGCTCCCATCCCAGATTCAAATACAACATGTTGTTCAACATGCGAACTTTATCAGTAATTTTCCAGCCATTCCAGCCCTTTCCATCAAGACGAAGAACGGGACTACCCAGTGCTTTATATCCAGGACCCACATGGTGATAATCCACATGGATAAAGTTGCCGTAATAATTCATTTTGGCTGCAAAGTGGAGCGCCAGCGTGGTAAGACTTTTAAATGTATTACCTTTATCCAAATTGTCCAGATCAATTGGCAGGGTCAAATTTTCGTTTATGATGAAATACTCCGCTAAATTTTGTGGATCAAATTTACCATCGGTGAGCAGGAAGCTGAGTCCCAATCCAGAGACAGCTTCATCTAGTGTAGCCAGAGGTAAATCAATTGAACCGGTTCCAATGGTATCATCAGCTGTGGAGTCGGATAGAAGTCCATATGTATCCAAGTCAGCTCGAGTAAGTGCTCCATCTATGATATTTCTGTTGTAGAGGGAAAAGGCTGCGCTACCCTCCAAAACAAACCTGTGATCATCCAGAGCCAACTTGATATCCGATCCGACAACGATGTTATCTTCGGGATTATTCCCACTCATAAAATATTGAATATCGCGAGATTCACCATTGAGGGTGTAAGTATCATCCCCAAATCCTACGACAACCGTACCATTATCAGTGATAAATTCTTCAGAAAAGGTGTTGGCATCCCAATCGTCTGGTCTCAAGGGCACGGTGTTGATACTATCCCGTGTGTGTACATAAAACATACCTAGTTGGAAATTTTTGCCTGATCCGAAACTTGGTCGGATGGCAAACAAGCCTCGTTCAAAGCTATACCCTGATCGTTTCCATTCAGAGCCTGTGGTATCAAATGAAGCTGTACCAGTGATAGCTCGAGACGTTTGTCCAGAAACCACGTGCAAATTAAAGTATTTAAAACGGGCATCAATATTGTGTCCGCGAACTCGTTTGCCCCAGAGGGCTAAACGGTTCATCATGGGAGTTTCATCACCATAGGCGTATTTCAACCATGAGGTTCTCACCTTGATGCCGAAACGATTTTGTGGCTGCAGACCTGGGTCTTCTTTAGAGGTTATATTTGCAAAAAGTTTAACCTTGGCCCAATCAAAATTGACATTCGTGGAAAAATCTACGCGGGTGACTGATTGAGATGCGGGTGTATAATTGGCTACTGACACTGTATCGCCAGCAATGACTGTATCAACATTCGCAGAACTGATATTAATTAAATCTGCTCTATTGCTTACATTTAAATTTCCATTCCAACTCATATCAAAGATCTGCTGGGCTTGGCTCTGAACGTCAAAACTCCATGATGTTGAGGACAATCGAACACCGTAAATGTTAGATACTTCGATAAAAATAGTATGCTTGCCAGCGCTAAGGGCATCGGGTTTGTAGGTGATAAGATCAGTAGTGATCAGTGAATAAGCCGTAACATCAGCATTATCAAATGTCACTCGAACCGAATTGATATCGACATTATCAAGATTAAACAGAGAGACTGCCACAATCATGGGGTCCCCGAAGGACATGATTGTACCTGGATCCGGTGTCAATATAATCAACTCTCCAAAGTTGTCACCAACATCCCCCACTGCAACATCGCCGAGACTTGGTTCTGAAACCGCGACAAACTGTGGGTCGGAAAGTGGATCACTACTTATTGGGAAAGCAACCAGGCCACCATCTTTAAGGCTAACGACAATCACATATTCAATACCTGGAGCGCCGATAATTTCTCCTGGCAAATCACCGGAAAGTTTGACATCTCCGATGCTCATCTCAGCTTCGAGATATCCCACTTGTCCAGCGAGACGATACAAGACCTTAGCAGATTGAATATCATCCAAATCGCCTGTATAGATAGCATCAAGAGTCAGGGTGTTGCCTTCAACGGCTTCCCGAGGGGCAATGTGGATCAGTTCGCCATCAGATTGAAGGGCGAAACCATTTATTCCAACCCCCACCAGCAATATTGCAAGTAGTCGCTTCATAATATGTTAATCCGTCTAGGCGCTTATTATTCGGCGTATTCGATGATTATAAATTTTTCAGAATTGGTTTCTTCGTTGACCATACGGATTCGAAGTTCATGGATAGTACTACCCGTTTCCTCGTCTTCCTCATCGTCGTCTGGATCGTCTGGGATATCTTCGTCACTGGTTTCTTCAACCTCTACTGATCCATCAGGATTTGAGGTGGCCGTTTCGTCTTGTCCAACATTTTGAACGGTACCACTAACGAGATTCTCAACCTCAACCACTCCTTCGACAACAATGAAGATATCGCCATTTTCGTCACTCTCTACCCACCATTCTGTTCCCTTCACGGAAGCAACTGATGTGGGAGTAGCAATTCTAAATTCGCCCTTCTGTTTGTTTACAGTGGCTTTGACAGTTCCATAATCAAGGGAGATGGTTTTGGATATTTTGCCACGCTCAACTGCGGCCAAAATCTCCATTTCGGAGTTCCCCTTGACCTTGAGCTGACTCTTGTCATCAAGAAAGAAAATTGCAACAAACCCATCGTCACCTGTTTTTATCCAGTCATTATTCTTTAGCTGGGTTCCCATGATTGCATTCGGAGAATATTCATCTGCGTTGAATTTTTTATGAAAGGTAGTTCCGCTTGATTTTGCTATTACACCAATCGGCTCTTGCGCCACGGCTGTCATCGACACGAGGGCAAGAAGAATGGTGATTAAAGAAACTTTTGAAATAGTCTTCATTTTAAACCCCTATTGTGTCGTGATGCTCTCGATTTCGTAGGCTCCGCTCATAAGCTGAACCAGAAGCGCTCCAAAATCGGTTGAATTCAAATTTTCCCCATCAAGGGAAATCTCAGCACACTCACCATATCCCTCTAAGGGGCCATTGGCACCGAATAAGACATTATACTGGCTATCACCGAGCACATTTCTTAGCTGTTGCTGGCATGGTGTAATTGTCTGGCCAGCCTCTGAGATGGTAAATCCATAGATTTCACTGAAAAATTCCTGGTCATTCCCCGTGGTATTACAAACTTTTTTAACCTGCCAGGCGTAGGCCTTCCCAACTTCAAGTGGCCGACCATTAACTG
Source organism: Fidelibacterota bacterium (assembly GCA_013202495.1). Classification (GTDB taxonomy): domain Bacteria; phylum Fidelibacterota; class UBA8477; order UBA8477; family JABMPR01; genus JABMPR01. Next base: position 19,955 of record JABMQQ010000063.1, read on the forward strand.
AAGAGTAATCCAATTGTGCATTGGTGCCCACAGATACAAATGTACCATTATCTGGATAGGGATAAGAAGCTTCACTTTGCATGGCATCTTCTGGCGAACTATGCTGAATCGGGTTGTATTCACAGATTCGAATGAAATAGTTATCACAACCTGTGGAATTCCATTCAAAAACCGGATAGGTATCACTTACAAATTCGTAGCCAAGAGATGGGAAAATGAGATCAATGTTGGCAGGAGCAACAATGGAAATCTGTTTATTGGGTTCAAAACCTTCTGGTGCAAATGTATAGCCTGGTGCATCGACTAAGAGAGTGAAGGAGTAATTACCTGAAGGCATAGAACCAATGGTCATGATGGTATTAATTAGGCCATCCATCTCGTCAGAATCTATCATATCAAGGGTAAAGCTATCAAAATTGATCTGATTGCCGGCTTCGTCATTGATTCCACGACTCTCAACATTTCTATCCAAATCTCTATTTGTAATATAGATAGGTGCCAGCAATGTCATGTTTACCTGGGCATTGAACAAGACTTCATTGTTTAGATCCAAAGATGGGACATTGGCGGTCATATTCAGAGTAAGGTTAACATTCTCAACGGGGTAGGAATCGTCATCAACAGAAATACGATATCCAAAAATGAGTGGATTGTTCTGACCATTCTCAAAATCGAAATCCGTCAGATAAATAATATCCCACTCAGCCAGGTCTGGTTGAGCAGTAACAACAATGTTTTGTCCATGACTAATGCCAGCCATTAATAAAGTGAGTGTTAGGTATAATATCTTCTTCATAGTTTCCTCCTGCACAGAAGAAATATAAGACACGCAGATCAACTCTGCGTGCGCCATGTCATCTTCTATTTAGCGCGAATTTAGTTCATGACACAGGTATAAACAACATATGCATAGTCATTTATCCAGGTAAAATGGCTTAAAATCGGGCTCTTTTAAGGTGTGATGCAACGCTGTTTTAAGACGCGTAAACACAATAATGCTATAAATTATAGTTTCACGTTCTGACCGAACTAGAATACACCTGCTCAATTACCATCATTTATTGGAATATTTAGTAAAAAAAAGAGCCCCAAGGTTGGGGCTCTTCAAGGTTTCTCGACAACGTCCTACTTTCACAC
>JABMQQ010000064.1 GCA_013202495.1 Fidelibacterota bacterium
GAAGCTGAAAAGCCTGCTGACGCAGAGTAATCGGCCGGATTAGAGAAAGAGAGTATTCTATATGAAAATGTTCACCTATAGAAAAAAGATTTGCAAATTCTGTGAAAACAAGAAAATGGAAATTGATTACAAAAACCCCTCTATGCTACGTCGCTTCGTGACAGAGCAGGGCAAAATTTTACCTCGTCGTATTACAGGTACTTGCGCTCTGCATCAAAGAGGGTTGGTCACAGCTATCAAGCGTGCACGGAATATTGCTTTATTGCCATATACCAATGACGTAAAGAACGCCTAAGAGAGAGGATCTGATCATGAAAATAATTCTACGTGAAGATGTCGAATCCCTGGGTCTGGCTGGTGAAACCGTCAATGTAAAAGATGGCTTTGCCCGCAATTATCTTATTCCACAAAAATTGGCCTATCCAGCTACCCGTAGTTTCTCTCGTGTGTTTGAAGAAGAGAAGAAATTAAAGGATAATCGCGATGCTCGTGCTACAGCACAGGCTGAGCAACTGGCTGCCAAGCTTGGAAACCTTTCCCTGGAAACCTCAGTGAAGGTTGGTGAGGAAGATAAGGTCTTTGGTGCCGTAACTGCTGCTGATATAGCAGAACTTCTGGCCGGCAAAGGCTATGAGATTGACAAACGTGACATCCTGCTTGAGGAACCCCTCAAGGCTCTGGGCATTTATAATGTCCCAATAAAGGTTGCTACTGATATCAAAGCTGAAGTCAAAGTCTGGGTTATCAAAGAATAAGCTGACTCCCTGACTGTTATGAATGGGGTGAAAGTGATGGTTGTTCTCTCAACTTTCATTTTCACCCCGTTTTTGTTTGTAGATACCACGAATTGATAAAAAAGATGGCATCGATTGAAACGATTTTCATTTCATATTTTTAGTACACGAGAAGCCTACTTCATGGTGGCCTCAAGCATGTTTCTTGGTTTGTTTGTGGGTCTCAGTCTCCAGAGTCTGATATCTGGGATGGAGAATACTGCCTTCCTCGATCGGCTTATCATGTTGCTTGGTGAAGTAGCTATACTTATCCCGCCACTCTTCATTTTAAACCAGCGTAAAGTAGCTCTCCTCGATGTATTACCCCTCCAAAAGGTATCACCTGTTACTATTGGCATGTCGGTTCTGTTCATTGCTGGTGTGATTGGTTTGGTCTCAGTGTTTGAGGTTCTCATTTTACCCTATTTCCCAATACCAGATTTTCTTCAGCAAATGGATGAGACCCTATTTGATGGTGGAGTCCTGGCCAATGTGATCCTGATTTCTGCAGCAGTCCTGGTGGCCCCCTTTGTTGAAGAATTTTTATTCAGGGGGCTCCTTCAGCAAAGTCTGTTTTATCATTTTGGATCAGTGGTTCCAGCCATGGTCATACCAACTATTATATTTGCCCTCTTCCATGTGGGCTATCTCTTCTACTTTCCAGCTATGGTGGAACTCATTGCCTTGGGACTATTGTTGGCATGGTTCATGGCCAAAACTGGTAATATTCTTATTCCCATGCTCACACATGCCTTATTTAATTTTTCAGCATTTTCAGGACTGTTTCTGAGCCTGGATGAAGAGACATCTACTCTGGCTGATCTGGGGTGGACCTGGATCATCGTTTCCTCAATCCTTTTTATCGTGGGTTGGATATATTTTAAAAGTATGAAAACCGTGGTTTGCGATGAAGTCTATTTGATTCCGCTGCCCCATGAAGTGGAACAGTAGGATGATGGATTTAAGCAAAATTCTGGCTATAGGAACAGGCGGTTTCCTTGGAGCCGTCGGACGTTATTGGATCAGTGGTCTTGCTCAACGACTTGGTGATCGCTTTCCCTATGGAACCCTATCAGTCAACCTCCTGGGAAGTTTTATTCTGGGACTCTTTGCCACGCTCTTCCTGGAGAAGATGATCGTGAACCAGGAGTTGAGATTATTCTTACTGGTTGGATTATTAGGGGCTTTTACCACTTATTCAACCTTCTCACTGGAGACACTCAATCTTGTACGAAGTGGGGAATGGATGTTTGCCGGTTTAAATATTCTGGCCAATGTTGTGGGGACACTTATTGCCGTGTGGGCTGGAGTAAGCATCGCTAAATTGTGGTGATTCATACCGAGGTTCTGTGTTTAAGCTCCAGGAGTATCCCTTCGCTTCAAAGCTTTCTCTTTTTACAACCAAAGAAACGAAACTAACGAAAGAAACGAAGTAATTTGATTTATAGTTTCTAATTCGTATCATTCGTCCTGTTCGTTGTGAAGTTTTAATGAACTACCACTATGATAGGCTGGGGACAATGATGAATGAAGATTACACAGGAAAGAAACTGTGCATATTTATTGGAGAAGATGATAAATATGACGGTCGAGCTTTGTATGAACTCCTCCTTGAGATAGCATTGAAGAATGGATTGTCTGGCGGCACTGTCATCCGGGGCAGAGAAGGCTTTGGTGCCCATGGTGAGATTCATTCAATGAAAATATTACGTCTGTCTGAAAATTTACCTCTAATACTGGAGTTTGTAGGAAGAAGTCATAAAATTGATGCCTATTTTGATCAAATCAAATCCATGCTTAGAGAAGGGCTGGTTACCAAGACGGATGTTGAAATAAGTAAGTTCAGGAACGATGACGTCCTTTAATATTCCGGCTAATGTTGTGGGGACACTTATTGTTGTTTGGGCTGAGGTTAGTATCGCTACATTGTGGTGATGAAAATGGAAATACATTATGCTTGAACATTACGCAGGACAAAAGCTCTGCATTTTTATTAGTAAAAACGATAAGTACGAAGGAATCATCCTTTATGAGCTGCTTTTGGAGATCGCTTTCAACAGCCGTTTGTCAGGTGGAACTGTCACCATAGGGGATAAGGGCTTTTTTGGAGCTCAAGACGAATCCACAAAGTTAAAGATTCTGCGATCATCTGAAAACTTACCTGTGGTGTTGGAGTTTCAAGGTAGGACGAATAGAATCAGTAGATATATCGAACGTATCGAGCCCCTGATAAAAGAAGGTCTTATCACTCTAACGGACGTCCAGATCACCAAGTTCAACGCCACAGATGAAGACGCTGATGATTTTGAGGGCCAGAAGAACGAGGATCAGTCAAAAATATTTGATGAAAACAATAATGTGTCAAGTAGGCCTGAGTCACAACAGGAAGATGCAGATGAAACTTTAGATGTTGATGAGCGTGATTCTGTCACCTCGGATTCTGAGGAGCAGGCTGAGGCAACCAGTCAGCCCGAAGATGACAAGCCAGTTAGCTCAGAGTTTCTGGAGCCCGATGAGGTTCAAAATATAGAGGAGGACATTGTTGATATTCCTGAACCTCATATTGAGACTCCCTCTTTTGATGATGACGATGTCGCACACTCCGCTCATGAATTAGAAACTGATCAAGAGGAAATGCCCGAGGATGGTGAAATTGAGTCATCTGATCCCCCTTTTCAAACAGATTCGTTTAGCGAGGAGGAGAGGGATGATGAATCAACTCCTCCGGCTTTCCAATCGCTAGATGACGATCAAATCCAGGATGAACCCGTAGAGAATGAATCTGAAGTGGAAAGTGACTCTTCAATAGACGAAGAAGATGAAGAGGATGCTCCAGCTTTACAATTGGCAGATCTAAGTGAAACCAAGGCTGAAGAAGATGGTGGAGACAGTTCCGAAATGGAATTTCCAGACAAGACAGAGGAGGATACATCTGATAAATCTGAATTTACAGAATCACAGACGGAAGATGAGTTTGACGAGTTATTTGATGAGAGCAACGAAAAATTTGAAAGTAACTTTAACCATATGCTTAAACAGGCCGGTGAAGCTAGCGTAGATGATGCCGATTTAGATTCTGGGGATGAAAAAACAACTCAGAAAGAGGATGGGGAAACAGCTCATGATGAAGCGAGTGAAAGTGCCGGGGAAAATTCGAAGTCCGATGATAACAATAGCAAAGAAGAAGACATGAAGAACTATTTTTCAAAGCTTTTTAAAAAGTGATTAATCAAAAGGAGATATACATGAAAAAATTAATGACACTGCTTGTAGCTTTGGGACTCATGGGGATGCTAAATCTTGCCTACGGGCAGACCTCCTATTCCACCTCAAGGGCATCAGGAACCATCATGATTTCCGGATCCGGAACCTACCAGACTGACCTGAGTGAAGATTTAAGAGCGTCCGACTGGGGGATTAACACGGATCTCGCCCTCTTTCTGTTTCCACAATTTGCTGCTGGAATTGATCTTGGTTATGAGAAGTCCATGCAGGAGAAGGATGACGTAGATGATCCAGATGTGGAGGAAATCGTTACCATGTCTCTGGGACCAAGGGTTTATTTCTTTTTTGGTGGCAAGAAGAGTGAGTTAACCCCCTTTGTCAAGGGTGGAGCCAACTATCTTGTGAATAAAAGACTCTTTAATGATGAAGAAATATTTAGAGATGAATCTGAATTAGGTCTCGTTGCCAGCGCAGGTCTCCTTTTAAACCTGGCCAAAAATGTGGGCCTCACAATTGAAGCTGAATACAATTTTGAAAAGGGTACAGATGCTGCTGATATTGATACCCAAGAACTGTTGGTAAAATTTGGCATTAGATCCTTTCTGGGAGAATAAAATAATTTCTGGACGTTTCGACAAGCCCGCCTTCCGCAAGTAGCTTGCTACGGCGGACAGGCTCAACGTCCAGAAAAGAACCGGTGGCTGAGCTAGCCTGTGCTTAGTTTATCGAAGTATCGAAGCCTTCGGTTCTTTTATTAATTACTGGGATTAGAAATGATATCAAGCTTTAACGAACTTCATCAACTGGTTAAGGGATCCCCAACCAAACGGGTAGCCCTGGCTGCTGCTGAGGATCCAGTTCTCATTCAAGCGGCCATGAGAGCCCAGGAAGAAGGTCTTGCTCGTTTTGTCCTGTTTGGGGAATCTCGAAAAATTGAATCCCTCATTCCCCCGGGAGTCACCACCTTTGAAATCATCGATAGCCAAAATCCTGCAGTCGATGCGATCAGGTATATCCGCGCGAATAAAGCTGATTTGCTCATGAAGGGAAAAATCCAGACAGGAGATTTACTGCGTGCCATTCTGGATCGGGATATGGGTTTGCGACAAGGTGAACTTTTAAATCATATCGCGGTCATCGAGTCTCCCCATTATCACAAACTGCTCTTTATCAGTGATGGAGGGATAAATCTTCATCTAGATGAAAATGTTTACCAGCAAATGGTTGTGAATATCACTCAATATCTCAAGTTGTTGGATTTTGAAAGACCTCATTTTGGAATGATGACTCTGGTTGAGACGGTGAGTGAGAAAATTCCTGAGACGATTATAGCCCAAAAAGTAGTTGAAGCCTTGTCAAATACGATCTCGATTGAAGGACCCATTGCACCTGATGTGGCCCTGTCCCGTGAGGCAGCCACAAAAAAGGGTTTGGACTCGGAAATCGCTGGAGAAATTGATGTCTTTCTTATGCCCAATACCACAGCTGCCAATCATCTCGTGAAGGGGCTGTCAGCTCTTGGGGGATGCAAGGTTGGAGGGGTAATTGTGGGAGCCAGCGTTCCGGTTATTCTTTTAAGTCGCTCAGACGATGCAGAGACGAAATATCGTTCAATCCTGCTAGGTCTGGTTTAGGGAGTTATAGAATTTGAGGCTGACCTTTCTTTCACCCTCAATTTGCAATGGTATAGGGAAATAGAGGAATGCAGGTGATAGAAGCGAAACGAGTGAATTGAAACATGGCAATTGAAATTCGGCTGCATGTCCAATTGAAGTGATTTTCCCCAGAGCTCTTTGCGAAGTATAAGCTGAAGCATTCTCCAATCTTTTTTGCATCCTACCTTAGACCTTAGACCTTAGACCTTAGACCTTGGACCTTAGACCTTGGACCTTAGACCTTGGACCTCACTACCCTTACCTCTGAATCAGCCCAACTCCTTCAGTTTGAAATTGTTTGATTGCGTCCTCGCTCAGGGGGTGTTTGGACATTTCCATAAGCGTTAAATAGGGCAATGTGAGGTGGTGCGCTCCTGCTAAAAATGCCAGGGTTGCTTCATCAGGTGATTTCAAACTGGCAGCCAAAAGCTTGGTTTGACTGTCCTTCAAAATTGCAGCAATATCTTCAACCAATTTTAATCCATCACCCATGAGTCTTGTGGCTCTATTCACATAAACTGCCAGGTATTGTGCACCGGCTTCTCGTGCAACCAGGGCTTGGGCAGGTGAATAGATGGCTGTGGGACAACAGGGTATGCGAGAGGATAGTTCTGAACACAGTCTGAATCCTAAATCAGTGGGGGGTAATTTAATTACCAGTTGCTTCTCCAGGAGTTCCAGGACCTGATGTGCTTCAGCAATACAGGTTTCAAGGGTGTTTGATGTCAACTGATAAAAAATTGGTCCATCATTCAACTTCCTAAGCGCTATGAATAAAGCTGAAGGCTCCATATCTGATTGCGCTAGAAGCAGTGGGTTGGTAGTGACGCCTTTAACCCACCCAAGTTCCAGGGCTGTTTTAACCTGTGCAAGATTTGCTGAATCGATGAAAATGGACATAATGCTTCTCTTCGCCTCTTTCTGCTTCTATCACTTCGTGGTTGTGTCCCAATCTTTCATTTCAAAGCATCAAATCAAAATATTATTTGAAGCCAGCTATGGATTACATTCCAGGCATGCACAGTAGAAGCCCAGAACAGATTCATACACGCAATACTATTCTCAATGTCGCTGGAGAGGGCTTGTGGGGTTTTGCCATGGCGTTTCATAATATGAATTCAGTCATCCCCATGTTTCTAGCTCAATTGGGGGCTTCAGCATTTGTAATAGGTCTTATTCCTGGTGGATTCATTTTATTGGTCGCTGTCCCACAAATTCTCTCTGCCACATATTTTCGGAATGTTCACAACATCAAAAAATTGAATGTTGGTCTCCATTTCGGTATGGCACCCATCGCGTTCATGATTGGCTTGGCCTTTTATCAGTTTGAGTTTGTGGGTCAAACGGGAATCATAGTTTACCTGATTCTGTGGGTGATCTGGTCTCTTGGGGTTGGATTTTTGGTACCTGTTTGGGCTGATTTTCTGGCTTCGGTTACGGTAGCAGGTCGACGGGGACGGTTTTTTGGAATTACATTCACAGCGGGTGCCATTTGTGGAATGATTGGAGGATACGTTCTCAGGGAAGTATTGGCGATTGAGACCTTAAGTTTCCCAAGAAATTTTGGGACGGCCTTTTTGATTATGACAGTAGCTATCCTGGTAGGAAATGTATTTTTCATCTTCATGCGTGTTATTCATCCTCCAAAAGTAAACACAGAAAAAGTTGAGAGGTGGTGGCGGCGTTTAAAAGCCATTTACCTGGATGACAAAAATTTTCGCCATTATGTATACAGCCGAGCGCTAGCAGCCGCCACGATGATGCCTCTGGCATTCTACGGCGTCGATCTACAGGATCGCTTTGATCTACCTCTGAGCGCGGCGGGAACCTTCACCTTCTTCCTGGTGGTAGGACAGGCCATTTTCAATATCGTCTTCGGGTATCTTGGAGATCTCTTTGGTCGTAAGATTGCAATCAGCGGGTTTTTTGTAGGTCATTTTCTGGCGGCGTTAACTGCCATCCTCGCCACTGAACCCTGGATGGCATATCTGGTGTTTGTTTTTATTGGCATGGGCTTTGGAGCGGGACAGTCTTCTTTTATGGTCTTTGTCTATGAGTTCGCCGGGGAAAAGGGTGACCGGAAATTCTATTACGCTGCTCTGGATACAGCCATCGCGCCATTTATCATTATATATATCTCAATTGCTGGTTTGATTGTCGAAACCCTTGGAACCACATCTCTCTACACGCTAAGTCTTGGATTTGTGCTGCTCGGGCTGTTTGTTTTTATTTACAAAGTCAAGGCGCCAGCTAGTACCTAACCACAAATCTCAGGAAAAAGGATGATATTGATAAGCAGAAGGATTCTTAGCTTAAATTATTAAAACGCTCAAAACGCGCATTTATGTTGTTTTGCGATAATTCATGTCTATATTTGTCATGTATAAAGAGAACAGCTGACAGATTTGACAATGAATATCGGAGTTTGAAAATGAAAAATATAGTATTGAGCATCCTAATCTTAAGCGCCACGACCCTTTGGGGACAGGGGAGCAACTCCATCCAGGGGAAAGTGATAGATGAAACCACCCAACAGCCAATTATTGGTGCAAACGTAATTGTAGAGGATGCGAATCGCGGCTCGGCATCAGATGTAGATGGCAATTTTTATATCCGGTCCATGCCCGTTGGTACTTATCGCTTACGTGTTGACTATATCGGTTATACCTCACGGATTATCAGTGACATTGTGGTAAAGTCTAACAGACCAACTGTGATCAATATTGAATTGCAGGAAACCATCCTTGAGCTAGAGGCTGCAGTGGTAATTGCCGAATACTTTACCAAAAGTCCTGATACACCATCCAGCACACAGGTGCAGTCAAGTGAGGAGATCAGAAGATTGCCTGGTGGATTTGAAGATGTTGTCCGAGCGATTTCAATACTCCCAGGTGTGGCCCAGGCTGATGGTGGCCGAAATGATCTAATTGTTCGTGGTGGAGCCCCAAGCGAAAACCTGTATATCATCGACAATATTGAAGTCCCCAATATTAATCACTTTGGAACCCAGGGTGCCAGTGGGGGTCCCCAGAGTTATGTAAATCTGGATTTTGTGGATGAAACATCTTTCTCAACAGGTGGTTTTACTGCCAAATATGGCGATCGTCTCAGCTCCGTTCTGGATATCTCATTGCGTGAGGGTCTCGTTGATCAACTCGCTTCCAAGACAACCATCTCAGCCAGTCAATTTGGCTTCAATCTGGAGGGTGCCTTACCACAAAATGGTAATTTTCTATTCTCTGCACGTCGTAGCTATCTAGACTTTCTGTTTAAGGCTGCAGGATTTGGTTTTGTACCGGAATATTGGGATTTTCTTACAAAAGCCACCTTCGATTTGAATCAGACAGATCAGATTACCTTCCTGGGTATTGCTGCCTTGAATAATGTGAAGTGGTTTAATGAAACCAAAGAGCAGCGCAATTCGAATAGCCAGATTCTGGGAAGTGACCAACAGCAGTTCGTCGCCGGAATCAACTACAGACATTTAATGAGTTCTGGTATCTTTACAACTAGCCTGAGTCAGGTGAGTGTGGAATATGATTTTCTCCAAAGGAATGCTGATTTAACCCCCATTTTCAGCAATAGCAGTTATGATCGTCAAACTTCCCTCAAATCAGATTTGACCTGGAAATTGAACAAATCACGTCGTCTCAGTACAGGAGGAAAATTAAGCCGCGTAGATTTTTACTCAGATCTGGTTCTCAACCAAAATGATGTCCCTGGTGTTGGCACCTTAAGTATTGAAGAGGAGTATGCAAAAGTCGGTTACAAATCGGGTGTTTATGGACAACTGTCCCAGCGATTCTTGCGCTTCAATTACACAGCTGGATTGCGTGCAGATCACTCAACCTTTTTAGACGCCGCTCCAGTGCTTTCACCCCGTTTTTCTATGAATTATAAATTGAGCGGTGATATCTCTGTTTCAACCAGTGTGGGGAGATACAACCAATATCCAAGCACGATCTGGCTGGTTTCCAATGAGACCAATCGGGATCTTGATCCTATTCAAGTTGATCAGCTTGTTTTAGGTCTGGAATACCTCTGGCGTTCAGATACAAAAGTCACTTTTGAAGCTTATACCAAACAGTATAGGAAGTACCCAGTTAGTCTGACCCGAGATTATCTGGTCATGGTGAACACCGGTGCTGGATTTGGTGGATCAACCGAAGGTTTTGCATCCTTTGGTGTTGATCCGCTGAGTAGTAAAGGTACGGGGTGGTCACGTGGCCTTGAATTCTTTGTCCAGAAAAAGATGTCTGAAGTGCCCTTTTACGGCACCATCAGTATGAGTTATAACCAATCCATGTTTAAAGCATTGGATGGTATTGAACGTCCAGGAAGTTTTGACCAGACCTGGATCATGAATCTGGGTGGTGGATATGTCTACAATGAAAAATGGGAGTTTAGCACCAAGTTCCGTTATGCCTCTGGTAGACCGTATACACCTTTAAATGATTCAGGAATGCAGATAACAGAGGCGTACAATGCCCTCCGTCTGGATGCCAATCATAATCTGGATGTTCGGTTGGATCGTCGCTGGACCAATAAAGACTGGGGGTTGATCACTTACATTGATGTTCAGAATGTTTATAACCGCAAGTCATCTTCTGCACCATCATTTGACCCGAATACCGGTAAGGTAGCAGAGAATCAAGGCTTTGGACTTTTGCCCACCATCGGAATAAGTGCTGAAATATAAATTTTGTTGATTATCTTAAAAACGCGCAAAAGGCGAATTTTATGATGAATACCTCAGAACAGTCCAGTCCATATTTAAGTAGTGTTGATGTTGCCCGTATTCTGGACGTTAATGTAGCAACGGTGAAACGATGGACCGAAGCGGGAAAACTTGATTGTGTAAAAACAGCCGGGGGGCACAGAAAGTTCCTCATGCGACATCTCGCGGCCTTCGCCATTGAGCACCAAAAGTATGCTCAACATCTCCCATTGATCCATTTTGGCAGCGAGCTGAATCTTGATCTAAATGCTGAATTACTTAGAGGTGAATTCAAAGAGCTGATCCCTTTCTTTCTAGAAAAGGCGATTCTTTGTGATTCCACCATCATCCAAAATATTCTCAACAGCCTATATATGGTTCATCACGATTTAGTTCTTATTTACGATGATCTCATCACGCCAGTTTTGCATGAAATCGGAAGCAAGTGGGAGCGAGGTGAACTCAGTATTACTGAGGAGCATTTGGCTTCTCAAACCATTAAAGATGCCATTATCAAAATGCAGGACATCGTTGTCAAACCCGAAATTCGTACCGAAAAAGTTTTTGTTCTGACCTTTAGTGAGGAACTCCATGATATTCCAGCTAAAATGGTTCAACATCTTCTGGAAGTCCGTGGTTTTCAGGTACTCTACAGTGGTCAAAGAACCCCTGCAGGAGATACATCCAGTGTCTTTGAGTCTTTCCATCCTGAGCGGGTGTATGTGTCTTCTGTTTTTGTGGAAAATGCGCAACAGTCTCAAGCGGAGTTCCGTGAGCTTTTGGGATTGTGCCAGGTCAACAAGGCAGAGTTATTCGTTGGTGGTTCTGGGATTAATCAGTTGAGGATCAAAGAAGATGATCAGTTACATCGCTTATGGACTTTTAAAGACGTCATGCAATCCTGAATGAATTATTTGTAAAGCTTCTGGCATTCAGAACAAAAATGGGTGCCTCTTTGTCCCACCTTAATCTTGGTAATTGGCGTATCACATACTAGACAAGGTTGATCCTTTCTCCCATAGACCTGTAAAGCTGCTTGGTAGGTGCCGCTTTGGTTGTCGCCATGACTAAAATTTAGAACCGTTGTCCCTTGAGCCTTGATGCTATCTATGAGGATTGATTGAATGACAGCGTGGAGTTGGTTTGACCGTTCCCTGGGTATGGAAGAGGCAATGCTCAAGGGTTGAATACCTGCTTGGAAGAGAGCCTCATCCACATAAATGTTTCCGAGGCCAGCCAGAAACGTTTGATCCAGGAGGAGGGGTTTGATAAGACGGTTTTTACTCCTCAGCATTTTGTAAAATGTTAGAGGTGTAAATTGTTCACTGAGAGGTTCTGGTCCGAGGTGATCCAAGAGTTCCTTTGGATCATCAGTATATTCCATACGACCAAATTTACGTGCGTCCTGAAAATACAGACTGTTCCCGGATTCAAAATGCAGTATGACGGTGACATGCTTTTCTGGAAAAACTGGTGTGAGCTTACCCGTCATTCGAAGATGAACAACCAGGGCTCCTTTATCGAAGTGGATGATTATGTATTTGGCTCGACGACGCACCTGAGTAATTGATTTTCCAACAATCGACTCGTAGGGATCATCGGCCACCAGGGCTTTCTCCCAGGGGACCTCCAGATCTACTATAGACTCACCCACAATGGTGTTCTGGAGACCTCTTACGACGGTCTCTACTTCAGGAAGTTCAGGCAAAGCTGACTAGGCTCTGAGTACAAGGCTAATGGGACAGTGATCAGACCCGGTGACATTGGGATGAATTCTAGAGGCATCCACGAGGCCGGCAATTTTTTCACTCACCAGAAAGTAATCAATTCTCCAGCCCACATTGTTTACACGGGCATTGGAACGGAAACTCCACCAGGAATAATAACCTTTGGCCCCGGGGTGCTCCTGTCGAAAGGTGTCAACAAACCCAGTATCCAGATAGCGGTCAACCCACACACGCTCTTCAGGGAGAAATCCAGAATTCTTTTCGTTGGGTTTCGGTCTGGCCAGGTCAATATCTGTATGAGCGGTATTAAAA
>JABMQQ010000065.1 GCA_013202495.1 Fidelibacterota bacterium
AAATTATCGATGTTTCACGCTTAAAGTGACTGTTGAAGTGAGCTGAATTCTAACAAGGCTCAAGAACATGGCAAAGCTATTTACGGCATCTCGAATTTTACATCGGGGTGACGAACTATGAGGACAGGACAGTGTGCTTTCCGGACAATTTTTTCTGCAGTGGAACCATAAATTGCATGGCTGAATCCGCTGAGCCCATGGGTGGCCATCACGATCAGATCCATCCCCTGTTCTTTAGCAAAAGAGATGATCTCGCGCCAGGGCTTGCCAAAAAGATTTGTTGAATCACTCTTAATTTCAGATGGGATTTGCTCGGCAATTATTTTTTTGAGAGACTCCTCAACATATCCACTGAGTTGCTTCTCAATATCTGGATAGCTATAGGTCCCCCATGCAAAATCGACGGGGGCAACGATGGGCTCCACTACATTCAATATATGCAGACTGGCCTGGTACCTCTGCGCCAGATCTATAGCGAAGGGCAGCGCATATTTTGCTGACTCAGAAAAATCAGTCGGCACCAAAATTTTTGAATACTTCATTTTATGACCTCCATATTATTGAAGAGGATTATCAGGCTTGAAGTGCCCTCCCCAGTTCCAGACCTTTCTGAAATGCTTTCAGATTGATCTCCAAGAGATGTCTCTTCTTAAAGATAAGCGGGAGAACCTGTTGAACCACTATAGGATCTAAAAAATCTGAGTATCCAGCCAGCACACCAAGAATGACAACATTTGAGGTTTTGGTGTTGCCTAATTCTTTGGCAATCTCAGTTGCAGGAATTGGTATTCTGATGACATCATCACGCTTGGGTTCAATATCAATCAAAGAGCTATCCCATAAAATGGCACCGCCTTCAATGACATCGTCCTCGAATTTTTCCAGGGATGGTCGATTCATGGCAACCAGCACTGTTGGATGGGTTACCAGGGGTGATCCAATAGCCTCACGGGATAATTTGACGTGACAGTTTGCTGTCCCCCCCCTCATCTCAGGACCATAAGAAGGAATCCAACTCACTTCCAGATCTTCTCGCATACCAATTTCGCTGAGCCAGACACCCAGGGAGAGCACACCCTGTCCGCCAAAGCCGGCAATTTTGATTTCCTGGTCAATGGTCTCACTGAGCTTCATCGAGGCAGAGTCAAATTTTACATTGTCCTGTTCCAGACCAATAAGTTTTGGTACTCGGGCAGGTGCAGCAAGATTCTGACTTAAGTCCAGTGGTTCAACCTGTTGGGCTATATCTTTAAATACACCCAATGGGAAGTTCTGCATCAGGGTTGATTTGATCCACTCTTCAGACTGAGGTGCCGTCATCTTCCAACCTGTAGGACAGGTAGACAGCACTTCAATAAATGAAAACCCTTTTTTCTCGATTTGATTTTTAATACCACGTCTAACAGCCTTACGAGCAGCATTTTTTGAGCGTACATCGGCCAACATAACTCGTTCCACATAAACCGGTGATTCAAGACTGGCAATAATCTCAGCCATCCGCATAGGGTAACCTTCGTTCTGCAGAGTTCGTCCATAAGGAGTGGTAGTGGTCTTCTGACCAATAAGCGTTGTTGGCGCCATTTGCCCACCAGTCATTCCATAAATAGCATTATTCACGAAGAATACTGTCATGGCTTCCCCACGGTTGGCGGCATGCAGAATCTCATTACCACCGATGGCTGCCAGATCCCCATCACCTTGATATGAGATGACGATAGATTCAGGCAGGGCACGCTTCACACCAGTAGCAACTGCAGGAGCTCGACCATGAGCCGCCTGAATATTCCCGGCATTGAAGTAATAGTATGCAAAAACGCTACAGCCTACCGGGCTGACAAATATACAGTTCTCAGCCACCTCATAATCTGTAAGCGCCTCAGCAATCATTTTGTGCAGGATTCCATGGCCACATCCAGGGCAATAGTGGGTCTGTTCTTTATTGCTTCCAGGACGCCGTTCGTAGGTGTCGTAGAAGCCCTCTGATTTTCCTAATATTTTGACGCTCATAGTACCCTCATCATGCGTTTGATCTCATGAACCAACTCTTTAATCGATGGGACATTGCCACCCATTCTACCGTAAAACTCTACTGGTTTTGCACCATTAACAGCCAGTCGAACATCATCAACCATTTGTCCATTACTCAATTCAATCACACTAAATGCTTTAACATGATCCATAGCAGCTAATTCGGTAATACGCCTCGTAGGGAACGGCATCAGTGTTATGGGCCGCAACATACCCACTTTTACACCTTCAATTCTCAGTTGATCAATGGCAGTATGTACCATGCGAGAAACAATTCCATAACCAATCACAATAAAGTCTGCATCGTCAAGACGATATTCTTCAAAACGGGTCTCACTATTTTCAATTATCTCGTATTTGCGTTGTAATTTTTGATTGTGTCTTTCCAGGTCATCTGGGTCAAGCTCGATGGAGCTGATAAGATTCAATCGATCCCCATCTACACCGCGAATGGCCCATTTTTTTTCAGCAAATTCTTCCACCGGTTCTGGGAAATCCACTGGCTCCATCATTTGACCAATAAATCCATCCGCCAAAACAACCGCAGGATTTCGATATTTGTCAGCGAGATCGAATGCCAACATGGTGAGGTCACACATCTCTTGAGCAGAATTAGGTGCTAAAACTATATTTTTGTAGTTTCCATGGCCACCACCCTTTACTACCTGATTGTAGTCACTTTGTTCAGGAGCGATGTTTCCCAGACCAGGACCTCCGCGCATGATATCCACAACCACACAGGGGAGTTCTGCTCCGGCCAGATATGACATGCCCTCCTGCTTCAAACTAAAACCAGGACTGGAACTGGCGGTCATGGCACGAATACCGGTCCCTGCAGCACCATAAACCATATTAATAGCCGCGATTTCACTTTCGGCCTGAAGGAAGGTCCCACCCACTAAAGGCATATACAATGCAGCAGCGTGGGCAATCTCACTTGCCGGTGTAATGGGATATCCATAATAAGCGCGGCAACCGGCTAGAATAGCCCCTTTGACAATCGCTTCATTTCCTTTTACAAATTGTTTAGCCATACTCTACTCCGCGAAACTTAGATTTCTAAAATTGCTAAGAATAACTTGCTGACCGCAGGCTTCACATTCTGCCAGTCCTTTTACCGAATCGGTAACTTTCAATCTGCTCGCCACATTTTTGGTCTGACAGATATAGGCTTCTTGAGCCTCAGTCCAATTCTTGTACACCGTAATTGCACCTGGCTCTGGACAAGCATAGAAACAGATACCACAACCCGTACATCCTTCACCATCATATTCAGCTGGACTATAACCATGTGTATTAAAACTATTTGCCAAGTGCAGTACATCCACGGGACATGCCACGACGCAAAGATTGCATCCTTTGCATTCCTCGATGTTGACTGCAACTAGTCCACGAGCTTTAGCCATATTCAGAACCTCCTAAGAATCATATTTTCTCAATGTAAAATTTTGCTCTCAAATGATTGTCGCTCCAATTCCTCACGAAAATCTGGATGAGCTATTTCTATAAGAGCCTTGGCTCTTTCTCTTAATGTTTTCCCATGCAGATGAGCAATGCCATACTCGGTAACGATATAGTGCACATCCCCCCTGCTGGTAGTGACAGCTGCACCAGGCTTCAGATCTAATACAATTCGGGATTGGGTGCCCTTTTTGGCTGTTGAAGGCATAGCAATAATGGGTCTACCGCCAATACTTCGGGAAGCCCCCCGCATAAAATCAACCTGACCACCGATGCCTGAAAAATTGGTGCGTCCCATGGAATCTGAACATACCTGACCCGTTAGATCAATCTCAATGGATGAATTGATGGCCACCATTTTATTATTCTGAGCAATGATATAGGGATCATTCACATAGTCTGTGGGATGAAATTCCATAAAGGGATTCTCATGGATAAAATCGTAGACATGTTGAGAGCCCATGACGATACTAGAAACCACCTTACCAGGGTGCAGCGTTTTCTCTTCACCATTAATCACACCCGATTCAACCAGTTCTACCACACCGTCACTGAACATTTCAGTATGGATCCCCAGGTTGCGTTTCTCCTTGAGATAAAACAGAGTTGCATCTGGTATAGCCCCAATACCCATTTGCAGGGTTGATCCGTCTTCGATCAGACTGGCAATATATTTTCCTATGAGCATATGCCGCTCAGATAGTTCTACTTTGGCAGCTTGAAATAGGGGCTCATTGGCCTCAACGATAAAATCCAACTTTGAGGCATGAATAAAGTTATCTCCATGGACTCGCGGCATCTGTCGGTTCACCATGGCCACAATAATTTTTGCTGCTTTGCAGGCAGCAATCGTCGTATCCGTACTCACTCCAAAGCTGCAAAACCCGTGCGAGTCAGGTGGGCTTACATGAATGAGAGCCACATCTACAGGAATGTGACCATTTTTAAATAATCCAGGAATTTCTGAAAGAAAAATTGGTGTCCAGTCTGCCCGACCAGCATTGACTGATGCTCTCACATTGGTTCCTGTAAATAGAGAATTAAGGCGGACATGACCTTCCATCTCAGGTGTGACATATTTAGGATCACCAAGAGATAGGATGTGGGTAATAGTAACACCCTCGAGATCCATGGCACGTTTGGCAAATGCATCCACAAATATCTGGGGTGTGGCCGCCCCGGCGTGCAAATAAACAGAATCTCGGGATTTTATGAGACTCATGGCCTCTTCGGGCGTTCCTATGCGTGAGCGATAGTTTTCAGTCCAGGCCATTATATCTTTATTCCAAATAAGCGATTAAGGACGGGTTGCATATTACGTCCCTCCAGTGTGTATAAGCCCTTTTTGAGTACGTGGGAGTCCTTCAAGGCCTTTTCAATGCCCATCTCTGCTATCTGAATGAGATACTTTGACAAAACATTGGAAAGAGCAATGGAGGTAGTCCGATTTACTCCTGAGGTGACATTCGGAACGCAATAGTGAATAACACCTTCATCTATATAGACAGGATCTGAAAGCAAGGTTGGTCTTGACGTTTCACTTGCACCACCTTCATCGACAGAATAATCGATGAGGACAGATAGATTCTTCATTTTTTTGACCATCTCCCGCGTGATTATCTGGGGAGTTTGAGCGCCTCTCTCAAGAATGGATGTTACCACGACATCGGCAAAGGAAATGCATCTCTCAACTGCTGGTTGATTGGCGTAAATTGTAGTTACCCTGTCACCCAGTATATTTTTAATGATACGCAACTGTTCAATATTTTTATCCAGAACGTGGACTTGCGCACCCAGACCAATAAAAGCCTTCGCAGCACTTGTGCCCACCATTCCTGCACCAACGATTACAACGGATGCAGGAGCAACTCCCGGGACACTGCCTAGCAGAACGCCTCGTCCCATGGGATCACGACCCAGATAATTTCCAGCAATGATGGGTGCCATTTGACCGGCGAGTTCGCTCATGATATTCAGGATGGGTCTGGAACCATCTTCCTCTTCCATGATTTCCATACCGATTAACGTGATTTTTTTCTCGGTTAAGCCCCTAAATACTTCTGGTGAACTGACAGACAAATGCTGAAAGGTGAGGACCGTCTGACCCTCAAGCATGAGTTCCAGGCATTCTTCGTTGACGGGTAAAAGTTTTAGCAGGACATCAGACCGACCATAAATTTCTTCTGAGCTGAAAACAATTTGAGCGCCCTTGTTGGTGTAATCCTGGTCAGCAAAACCGCTAGATACGCCTGCACCAGATTCAACAAAAACGTTGTGGCCTCGCTTAATAAGAGATGTTGCCCCTCGGGGTGTTAAACAGACACGCCTCTCATTTAAGCGACTTTCATGCAGAATCCCAAAATTCATAGCCGTCTCCCAATCTCATCCCCCTTGTTTTTGATACAAAATATTAAAGACAAACAGCGTGCCAAGTGTCCCACGTTCGTAAATAAGATATTACGAATCCCCCTGCTGTTGTTCATACCTGTAAACCTGATATTTTTTTTGGTGGGTCAGATTACAATACGCACACGTGGATTCCTAAATAAACTGGGTTGTTTCCAATATTAAGATCAACCCTAAATTGGATGACGCTCGCTACAATAATCAAATGGGCATTTTTAATAAGGATATCTCAACTATTTTAAAGCATGTTTAATCAGGTACTCACACTCAAGCAACGCCCCGGTTTCAGAGATATGATGCAGCATCGTGTTCATGAAATCTTGCTGATTTCCAGCCTTTATGATGCCTTCAAACTTGAAGAAGATGGTCGTCTAGGTGAAATGATCTTTACGGAGTACCAGGATATGAATTTGAGTAGTGCACCCAGAATCACCAGAGTCTCCACGGGTGACCATGCTTTGAGAAAACTGAGAGCACGACATTACGATCTGGTCATTACGATGACACGCATCTCTGATATGAATCCATTTGAGCTCGGTCGCAAGATCAAAAAGAAGCACGAGTCCATTCCAGTCATTCTGTTAGCCTCCAGTCGTCGTGAATATAAGTGGGCCACACAAAGGGTTGATAGCCTCGAGGGTATTGACAAAACCTTTATCTGGCATGGTGATTCAAACATCTTTACCACCATCGTGAAATACATTGAAGACCGGATGAACGCTCCTCGCGATATTCTTAAAGGTGGAGCCCGAGCCATTATTGTAGTAGAGGACTCGCCCAAATACTATTCCATCTTTCTACCCATGCTTTATAGTGTGATCATCAACACGACTCAGAAATTGATGAAACACGAATATACTGATGAATTGCGCTTGTTCAGAATGCGATCCAGACCAAAAATCCTGTTGGCATCCACTTTTGAAGAAGCCACCGAGTTGTATCGATTGTATAAGAACAACCTCCTCGCTGTCATTTCAGATGTGCGGTATCCACGTAATGGTGTGCTGGATCCAAAAGCCGGTGCAAAGTTTATAAAAATTGTGCAAAAGAAAAATGCTAGCATGCCCATTATCATGCAATCAATGGAAGGCAGTAACGAAAAGACTGCAAAGGAATTAGGCGCTTATTTCATAGCCAAATATTCTCCACAACTAATTAAAAGTTTGCAGGATTTTGTTATCAAGCATTGTGGTTTTGGTGATCTGGTATTCAGTACCCGAGAGGGAAAAACTATCACGAAAATCCGACATCTAAATGCTTTAAATGCTGCTCTGGAATCTGTTCCAATTCAAAGTATTGAATACCATGCGCGACGAGATCATTTCTCAAACTGGTTGGCGGTTCGTGGTTATTTTGATCTTGCTGACTTTCTTAAGCCGGTAAATATTGAAGATTTTGAAGACCCAGAAGATTTTCGCAAGATTTTACTGGATGCCATTGAACGACAACGAGTCCTGCAGCATTTTGACAATATTGGTTACTTCGATGTGGACACCTATGATCCAAAAATTACTGCTGTCAGAATAGGCAGTGGATCCATCGGAGGTAAAGCCCGAGGGTTGGCCTTCCTAACAGCCCACAAACGTCGCTTTGATTTCTCACAAAAATATCCTGAAATTAAGGTTGGTGTCCCCCAATTTGCTGTCATAGCTACAGACATCTACGATAGATTTCTCGATATTAATAAATTGCGTCTCAAGGCATTGGAGGCTGAGACCAACGAAGAAGTCGACGATCTTTTCCGGAAGGCTGTTTTCCCAGGCAATTTTACAGATCAGCTCCACAGTTATCTGGGGCATCATGCCGGTCCCCTGGCTGTAAGATCATCCAGTTTATTGGAGGACTCCCTATTCCAGCCTTTTGCAGGCATTTACAGTACCTATATGCTACCCAACTGTGCTCCTGCCCTTGACACTCGGGTCTTTCAATTGCTGGAAGCCATCAAACTTGTGTATGCCTCTGGATTCCATAGAGAAGCCATTGCATATCTCAAATCAACTGGCAACCGGCCTGAGGATGAAAAGATGGCTGTGGTTATACAACATCTCTCAGGGCGAAAACATGGTGATTATTATTACCCCAGCTTTTCAGGGGTATTACAAACTCTCAATTATTATCCCCAGGGTGCCATGAAGCGTGAAGAGGGTATGGCAACCATGGCCCTCGGTTTGGGTCGTACTGTTGTTAATGGTGAAAAGGCACTAAAATTCAGTCCCAAAAGACCTAATGTGCAACCTCAATTTTATGATGAAAAATCTATTCTGAAAAATAGTCAAAATCATTTCTACGCGTTGGATACTGCTCGTTGCGAATTACCTCTGGAAAGCGGTGAAAGTTCCAATCTGATGCAGCTCGATTTAAAAACTGCCGAGGAGCATGGAAGCCTGGACCAGATTGCCAGTGTATATTCATTCCAGGATGGTCGTTTTCGTGACAGCTTGTTCGAAGCGGGTCCTCGCATTATTACCTTTGCCAATATATTGAAATGGAACTCCCTGCCCCTGGCGAAGATGCTCAGTGATTTGATGGATTTTGGGAAATTGGGTATGGGTTGTGAGGTGGAAATGGAGTTTGCTGTGAATTTACCAGAAAAGTCTAGTGATCCAGCGGAGCTATCCATTCTACAAATAAGACCGATGGTCACATTTGAACGCCCCCACGTCGTTGACATTACCCAGGCTAAAAAACAAGATGAACTTTTTCACAGTGAAATTTGTTTGGGAAATGGTGACAATGTTGAGATCTATGATTTGATTTATATCGATATTGACAAATTCGACATCCTAAGGAGTCGGGATATTGCTGAGGAAATAAGAGTCATGAATCGTGAATTCAGCCCTGAGAAATCATACATGCTCGTGGGTCCTGGTCGTTGGGGCACTGCTGATCCCCTGCTGGGCATTCCAGTTACCTGGAACTATATATCCAATGCCAGATCGATTATCGAAGTGGGGTTGCCTGATTTATATGTTGATCCTTCCTTTGGAAGTCATTTCTTCCAGAATATTACCTCTCTTGGGATCAGTTACTTCACCATTCCCCCACGACTTTTAGCTGAGAAAATGAATTTGGAATGGTTTCAAAGGCAAAAACCTGCCAATGAAACCAAATTTCTCAAACATTTTCATTTTGACGAACCATTCATCATTCAGGTTGATGGTGTCAATGGTGAAGGTCACATTTGGAGACCAGGGTGCTTCGCATCCATGCAGGAGAGCTTCTAAATTCTTCTTTATTGAGAATCCAGTGAAATATTTTATGTTCAGACCAAGAGCTGATGCTATTAATGGAGGAAACATCTAAATGCGTAGAAGTCTTATTTCCTTGTTTACTGTTTTTCTGATTACTGTGGGTGCCTTCGGACAAAATTCTGGTCTCGGAATTGGTCTGGCAACCGATAGACTATCGGTAAAATATTGGATGGGCAGCAGCCATGCTGTTGCTGTGCATTGGAATTTTGAAACTGCTCTGGCTGCAGATTACCTCTTTGATAAGCCCGACATGTTAAATCTCACAGATGATACCACTCCAGTTTACTATGGTGCAGGTGTAAGTCTGGGGACTCACACGGAACCGAATGATGATGGCGACAAAACAACTGAGTTTGATCTGGGTGTCCGAGGTGTGATTGGAATTGGCTATTATCTCTCCTCCTACCCAGTCGATATTTATATTGAAAGTACTCCAACACTCAAAATACTTGGTGGTTCCGGGTTTGATTTTTATGGTGGAAATCTGGGTATCAGATACTTTTTCTGAACCTTAATACATAAATTTTATTAAATCCCTGTTCTGTGAACGGGGATTTTTATTTAAGCCATCGCCTGTCCCAACCCTCTTTGTCGTAATGTTAAGACTAATTTGGGGATTCTTTTATTGAATTCCAGTCTAACTAGGTTAGTATTGAGCATACCAGTAGGTCTTATGATCATTGTCATAAGAGTATGGTACTGAGAAAGTTAGCTAAACATTTTTGTGAGGTCGCTGAGTGACAGATACAACACATAATTTCCATATACCCGTCATGGGAACAGGCCATTCAATCGATACCCCTATTCGTCTGGCCCATTTAGGAATCACCTCGGTGATATCCATCATTGATGACATCCTGATGGAGCGTTTGAGAAAATTTTATACGGCTAAGTACAAACTACCCTTCCATCCCATTTCAAACAGGGAACCTGATGGCCGCGCAAAGAGGATTACAGCGTACCTGGATATGGTCCAGGATATTGTTGAAATGAAGATGGCCCATATTCGTGCCCTGCCTTTCTTCGAGCAAAATGAAAAAACACGCTATTTTGAATTATTGCCTGATACCAGTTCCTTGAAGAAGACTTATCATGATTTACTGGAGACCAAACCCGGACAACTCAGAGATAAGCTTTCTCATGAACTTACCAAAAGAATGAAACCTGGTAATATTGATGTCAACATCATGGTTAAAGTTGATAACATCAATACCAACAAGCATGGATCACCCCTGGGTGAAGAATTTTCTGATGCCAAGGCTGCGTTGCGTGGTTTTGCCAAAAGCAAAGTTGAATCTGCCATGATCTTTTCTGCAGGAATCAACCAAAGTCTATACGGTTATATGACCAAATACAAAGATTTTTACCGGGATCACCAGGGTGAGATCAAGAAGAAGATCATCCTTAAGGTAAGCGATTTTAGATCAGCCATGATTCAGGGACGCTATATGGCTAAAAAAGGAATTGAGATTTCAGAATTTCGAATTGAATCAGGTTTGAATTGTGGTGGACATGCTTTTGCATCACCTGGACATCTGCTGCCCATTCTATTAAAAGAGTTTAGAGAGAAAAGACAGGAATTGGGTTCCCAGTTTCAGCCCGTCATCAAGAAATTTTATGACAAGATGGAGTGGGAATATCCAGAAGATCTAAACCATCACCCCGAGATAACTGTACAGGGTGGTATTGGCAATCATGGTGAAGTCCAGCGCCTGGAACAGAATTTTGGCATTGATCGTACAGGTTGGGCCAGTCCCTTTCTGCTGGTCCCCGAAGCTACACCAATTGACACCGTCACCAGAATGCAGCTTATGAACTCAACTGACGACAGTCTTTATTTGAGTGGAGCTTCTCCTTTAGGCGTTCCATTCAACAACATAAAAGGATCAGGATCAGCCAAGTGGGGAGCTAAGCGATATGCCCAGGGCAAACCAGGTTCACCTTGCCCCAAAGGATTTTTAAAATCCAATACAGAATTTACTGAAGAAATGATCTGTACTGCATCCACACAATACATGACCCACAAATTACATCAGATCGCTGATACCATCGCTCCTGGAGCCGATAAGGACCTCGCCATTGAAAAGGTATTAGCAAAAGAGTGTCTTTGTGAGCATCTTGGAAATGGAGCGCTCATAAGCTTGGGAATCTCCCCTGCCTCACGCTCTCCTCAAGCAATCTGCCCCGGACCCAACCTGTCATGGTTTAATCGCAACTACTCGCTGGAAGAGATGGTAGACCAGATTTATGGTAGGGGTAAGGAATTACTGTCTGATGATCGTCCCCATATGTTTGCCAAAGAAATCCAATTGTATGTAGATCATTTTAGATCACTATTGGATGAAGCAATGGAGGGGCTGCAGACACCGAAATTTCTTCAGACCTTCTATGACAACATGCAGACTGGCTTGGAATATTGTAAAGAGATAGCACAGGAAGTTGCCTATAAAGGTGAAAACCTTCCCTCTATTTCAGAAGCCGTAGAAACACATGGCAATCGGCTGGAGAAGTTCTACCAAAAGTTCAAATCAAAGCTGGGAGTGGAAACACCTGCTTGACGCATTAATCCATAATTTTACAGATAAAAAAAGCGCAGGTGAGCCCTGCGCTTTTTTTATTGAACTTTTTTAAGAACTAAAGTGCTTAGACAACACCCTGATCCATCATTGAATCAGCCACTTTCAAGAAACCGGCGATATTGGCACCAGCGACATAGTCACCTTCAAAGCCATAACGCTTGCCTGTTTCGAGTGCGTTGGTATGAATGCTTTTCATGATGTTGTGAAGGCGTTCATCCACTTCTTCGCGTGTCCATGATAGACGCAGACTGTTCTGTGACATCTCAAGACCTGAAACAGCAACTCCACCAGCATTGGCGGCTTTACCTGGGCCATAAAGAATCTTAGCAGCTTGATAAACTTCGATAGCTTCAGGTATTGAAGGCATATTTGCACCTTCGGATACCACATAACAGCCATTCTTGATCAATGCTTCAGCTTCTTCCTTGTTTACTTCATTCTGAGTAGCACAAGGTAAAGCAACATCACATTTAACATGCCAGGGGCGTTGGCCTTCATAGTATTCACCACCAAACTCATCAGTATACTCTTTGATGCGTCCACGACGATTATTTTTGAGATCCATAACCCAGGCCAACTTTTCTCTATCAATTCCAGCTGGATCATAGATGGTACCTGTAGAATCTGAGAATGTGACAGGTTTTCCACCAAAATCTAAAACCTTTTCAGCTGCATACTGAGCAACATTTCCACTACCAGAAATAGCGACTACTTTACCTTCAAGACTTTCACCTCTGGTCTTCAACATTTCTTCAGCGAAATAAACAGTTCCATAACCAGTAGCTTCAGGTCGAATTAAGCTGCCGCCCCAGTTCAGAGATTTGCCAGTCAAAACGCCTTCGAATGCATTTTTGAGCTTTTTATACTGGCCAAACATAAAACCAATCTCACGACCACCCACACCAATATCGCCTGCAGGGACATCAGTATTGGGTCCAATGTGACGGAAAAGTTCTGACATAAAGGACTGTGTAAAACGCATCACTTCAATATCTGATTTACCTTTGGGATCAAAATCTGATCCACCCTTACCACCACCCATTGGGAGAGTTGTAAGTGCATTTTTGAAAACTTGTTCAAAACCAAGAAACTTCAAAATCCCAAGGTTAACGCTTGGGTGAAATCGTAAGCCACCTTTATACGGTCCAATAGCGCTGTTAAACTCAACCCGAAATCCACGATTCACCTGGACTGTTCCGGAATCGTCAACCCATGGAACACGAAACATAATTACGCGCTCTGGCTCCACAATTCGCTCAAGAACTTTGGCTTCCTTGTAATGTGGATGACGATCTAAAACCGGCATCAGTGAAGTTACGACTTCCTCTACTGCCTGAAGAAACTCTGGCTGTGCCGGGTTCTTTGCTTGGACACCGGCCATAAATTCTGCAACATGATTAGACATGCATACCTCCTAAAAGTTGGATTTCAGTTCTCCTACTGCTCTCCTG
>JABMQQ010000066.1 GCA_013202495.1 Fidelibacterota bacterium
AATATTTTTGTATGTGTTTCAATAAAGGAAGATTACATGCGGAACATGGTATCCTTCTTCCAGAGCTTTGTATCGAATGTGTCTAAAATGTAGGTAAGTAGGTCATCTCGATGGCTAATCTTTTGATCATCTATTTCATATGGAAGCGGGTACACATCCATACTTTCCACAACATTGCGATTGCCAGCGGAGACAGTTTTGAGGACTCTTATCGATTCTGGAGTGCATTGAAAAGTGATTTTTTTTCTAACCCCAAAAGCCCAATTGCTGAATTCGTAGAAAAGATCAATGACCTTATTTGGATTGGGAACATCTTTATGGATTTGAAAATAGGTTGGATCTATTAGCTGGGATTATTCCTCCACGTCGATATCACCAGCAGGCGATGCAACTTTATCAGGATCTGCTGTCGGCTCTGCTTCAACGTCTTGAGGAGTATCCATTAAATCGGCAGCTATCCCCTGGGGAACAGCTTCCACCTCAACTACCTCATCTTTGATGGGTTCTTCAACTGGTGGAACATCGGCTTTTTTTGCAGAAAGTTTGCCCAGTTTTGCTCTGATTTGGTCAGAGCTATCAGAGGCGGATTTTTCCTCCATGGGAGGGGCTTCATCAACAATCGTATCAGGTACGATACTCGTACTTACAGCTGGGGACACTGGTTTCTTTTTCTTTGATGCGTCTGGTTTTTCGGGAGGTGTATTGGCGTCCACGGTGCCACTGGCATTTCCCTCGGTGGTCGATTTACCAGTCTGCTGAGACCTTAAGAGATCCAACAGACGATTGGTCGCCGCAGAATCTTTTTCGTCAGCCGGCATAATTATTATCGTCGCTATTAATGCGATTTAATACGGCAGCACCGTCCACTGACTTGTTATTGTAGACTAACATGTCAACAATGAGGTGATGGCACATATTTACGATTTTTCGAGGATAACCGCCAGTATGCTGGTAAATCATTTCCTTGGCTTCCTGGGAAAATAGAGGTTCATCACCCTCATAACCGGCTTTATTTATTCTGAAGTCTACAAAGGCGATGGTATCTTCTCTATCCAGAGCGGGTATTGTTGCACCAAAGGCGATCCTATCTTTGAAATTTTCGTGGGAGGTAACGACCTCTTTGAATTCGGGTTGAGCAAAGATTACAACTTGAATTAATTTCCGGCTATTGGTCTCAAAATTGAGTAGAGTTCGGATAACCTCAATTTGCTCTGTCCCCATTTTTTGACCCTCATCAATAATAAGCACGATTTGCTTACCTTTTTTGATGGCCGTATCTATCAGAAAATTCTCCAGTTGGTTCAGCATCTCAGACTGGTAAAGAGAACTACCCCTCAGTCCAAATAGTCGCTTCAAATAAACCAGAAATTCACGGGTATTCTCCCAGGTGGGATCCATAATGAGATAAAACTGAAAATCCTTACCGAAATCAATAAAACGGCTGAGCA
The DNA here is from genome assembly GCA_013202495.1 of Fidelibacterota bacterium. GTDB lineage: Bacteria > Fidelibacterota > UBA8477 > UBA8477 > JABMPR01 > JABMPR01. The sequence continues at coordinate 1,449 of JABMQQ010000066.1, forward strand.
GCAGACGTGACATTGTCGTTTTTCCAGTCCCAATTCCACCCATAATAACGGATAGACCTCGGTTCAATCTCAGTGCGATTTCCAGACGATTGAGGATTTCACCATGTGCTTTCGATTCGAAAAAGAATTCCGGATCGGGAGTCATTGAGAATGGTTCTCTCTTTAATCCAATCAACTCATAGTAGCGCATAGATTTTCTTATCCAATCATCGCATCAAAATTTCATTACATCGAGTAAAGATAGCTTATAATTTGACTTCACACTTATTAACGGCAAATACTAATTAACTTAATCATAAAAATGTCTCATTACCAGTATGATACTGGGTGTTACAAGACTTCCCTCATGTGGCTTATGAGGAAAATCTGATAACAAATGAGCCCCGGTTAATCGGGGCTCAGGGAGGATGTATGAGAGTCACACATTGTTGAAGATATGATGTTACAAACCTACGAGATAAAGTTATACCCTCTTAAGTGATTTTGTTTTTTGTAGGACGGTGGGATAACTGATATCCAATTCCTCGGCCAGCTTCGTTTTCTGATATCCAACCTGTTTGAAAAGATACTCGATTATTTCCTTCTCAAACTGTTCGTTGGCCTTGTTCCAGGTGAGTTCAGTGAGACCACCGACATAGGTATTCAGGGCTACTAACTCATGACTTTGTAATTTCACCGGAATCTTAGATGGGATACTTTCAAAGTCAAAACCGTGCTGGATTAAACGACGCTTGATCGCATAATAGGTGCTGGTTTTTAAATCGAGCTTAGTGGGTAGTTCTGAGATGACAATTCCAGATTCCAGGTGTTTTTGTATAAGATGGAACTGAAATACATCGTTGATTTGTTTCCAGGATTGTCCCAACGCAAAAGAAAATGGCTCTGAAGGGGGACCTATCGTGTCTGGAATGCTATAGCCAACCTTCGGTCGGTCGTTAAAGCGTTGCACTACTTCCAGTCTGTCACCTTTTAAACTAAAGCCGTGTTCTGCCATCTTTAGAGCAACCCGGGATCCGATCTCATAGTACTTGGTTGCAACTTCAGGGTGTTGAAGTTTATCTCTTTGCATATCACCCATAAACAAACATTCATCAGGTATTTGAGAGAGGATATCATATTTCTGACTATGATCAATAGCCTGTCCAAGATAGTGGACGGCGGCATCGTAATCACCTTCACTATAATAAGTCAGGGTTTGATTTTCCAAAATGGTCGCATATAAATAGCGACTTTGGACCCCTTCCATGAGATCCTTGAAAATATTACGCGCTTCCTGAATCTCACCCATCTGGAAGATCAAATAGCCAAATGAGTTTTTTATCTGCTCAACCATGAAGGGATATTCGAACTTCAGGGCAAATTCATTACCTTCAGTAAGTAATTTTTTAGCCTTGGAATACGCTTTCTCTACACGATAATATTTCGCCAATCTTCTGATAGAAACGAGATGCATGATTTGCATTTCGTGGTCATGGAAAAATTGAATCCAATTCTTAACTTCCTCTAATTTTTCACCAACACCCGCCTGGAGTAAATGCGCCGACAATTGATAATCAATTACTGAATTCAGCGTAATGGATTCTGCCAGTCGCTTTGCTGATCGGTAAAGACTTAAACCAGAGTGAGATTCACCAAATTTTTCAAAGAACACACCCCGTTCATAATTGATATATGCCAGAACTTCATCTTTGACAGGATATCCACGCTCTGCATTACTGGTCTCAGCCAACAGTTGAGCTTCATCCAGGGTTAACTTTGAACCAATGAGATTACCCTCAAGACTCAGTGTTTTCCCCTTGCCGGCTGCGTATAAGGCCTTTTGATGAAGATCTGAAATCTGCGAATAGTCACCTGAGAGAAATACACTGCGGGCATCCTCAATACTAACCAACCCGAGACGACTGATAAACTCAAGCCACTCGTTGGTTTTTGGTCTTTTAATAACAGATTTTTGCATTATGTGTCCTAAATAATGGAATTAATAGTCCTTTCCAATACTATTTATCCCCATTCTCCGCCCTCACCACCGATTGAAAATTCGGCTGTGCAAATCAGGACTGCAATACCATCCGTTCCGGTTGATATTTCTGTGGTGTTGATTACACCATTGCCTGAAAATAAGACCGCAGTACCATTCTCGTCAACATAAATCATGTTTAGAGCTTCAACAATTGTGACCCTGGTCAGGGTGTCAAACTTGATAGCCAGCTTCGAAGTCAGACTCACTTCGAGTGGATTCTCATTCACATTGCCCACCCAGCTTTTTACTGGAAGGATTTCACCACCCTCAGCAGTATAAACCGTGGGATCATCATCCAGTCCATAAACGATGCCAGTAGGCACCTCTTCAGCAAGAGTCAAGTGCACGGTCCCGCCCTTGGCCAGATTGTCTCCATTAATTAAAAATGGAGCAGGTTCGTTCTGTACAACTTGCCCCTTGTATAAGGTCCGTTCGTTTGACAGGTCCTGTGGATTTTCGCAACCGATGATTAAAAATAATACCAGTAAAACCAATGTTGTGATTCTCATCTTTAACTCTCCTTTTTTTTAGTGTTTCCTCCGGTTCCAATATAGTAAAATTATTATGATGTATAATAATTTTTATAATATATAAATATTTTTATTGTCTATGTGAATCAGACTGAATACATTTCAGCTACTTATGAAGTCAACCAATTCATTTCAAATAAAGTCAAAACGTTCATAGTCCAGCGCCCCCCCCATTATGCGTGTCATTAATCAAGATAAGCAACCGCTACCCTCCCAATCTCCCTACAGATTGGGACAGGAAATGCCAACAATGAAAAATAAGAAGATCTCGGGACTGGTTACCAGTATAGTTGATGGCAATACTTTTGTAATGAACGTTCAGTTTGAAGATGATCAGCGACTTACAGATAAATATGCCGCAAAAGTAAAAATTCATGGCATGGATAAACCCTCAACCTCGACGCTTTCAGGCATTCTAGCCAAGTTGGAACTCGAAAAAAAAATTGCTGGTCGCAAGGTTGAATGTGAAATCCTGGCGAGGGACGAGTCAGATCAAATTATTGCCAGATTGCCAAAACGATATCTCATACCCCCCTTTCTATTTGCCTCGGGTGTTGAGGACTAATCACGAAAAACTTCATATAAGTTAACTATTCTCGTTTTACCATTTTTGATTATCTTGATTGATCGTGGAATCAAGGTTAAAGGACATTAATCAGCTAAAACCCATTCTTAGGGCCGCTGGTGTCAAGGATAGTGACTCTGACTATTGGGAGTTTCTTCTCATGCTTGGCTATGGCAATTCTGCTAAAGCTGAACAGCTCTATAAGTCGCTTCGCAACACAGTTCCTTCATCAGATTGGAGGATGCCATTGGTGGAAATAGGTGAAGCTCGGATCCTGTCAATTTCAAATCGAGACTTGGAGTGTCATAGCCACTTACTCACGGCAGCAAAACTTATTTTCTCGCGCTCAAATTTTTTAAATGAAAATATTCAATCTGAAATAACCGCGCTGTACTATTATGTGCTCACTACTCACCAGGCCAAAATCGGTCACAATATTTCTGCTCTGCCCCTTTTACACATGGGGAAAGCCCTCACTGCCATTGATTCTTTTCGATTGGCCTTCGATTATAGAATTTCGGTAAGCGAGGCTAGTGTATTGAATTTTCCAATTGCGAATATTTTGTCCATCATTCATAAACTTGAGCAAAATGAGTTGTGGACATTGGCGTGTATTGGCTACAGAACAGCAGCCATTTACTCTCGACAGAAAAGCGATTTTGCATCCGCCTATCAGTTTTATGATGCAGCTTTAACCATTGCTTCTCAAATGAAATTGGATGTGAGTCTCAAACAACTTCACAATTCCCTAGGATATACTCTTTTTAGTGAAAAACGACGCGATGAGGCAGAGCAGGAGTATTTTAAAATCACCCTCGAGGGTGAGCATGACCCCATGATCCCTGTTCTTTATGAAAATCTGGCTCTACTGGCCGAAGCAAGAGAAGATTATACGCTTGCAATCTCACATATTAAAAGAGCCATCTCAGTCAGCACTCAACTCGACTCTATTCCAAATATCCCTGGAGAATATCTTTTTCTAGGTCGCACCTATGAAAATCACTTCAATGACATCGAACAGGCCGAACATTACTATCGACATGGGTACGATCATGCCATGCGTTATGCAAGCCATGGTATCAGCCTTACAGGAGAGCGCAAAGCTGTCGTGGATGCCTATGTCAATATCATCAACAAGAAGCGTGGACCAAAAACACTAAAATCTGTGGATCGTTTTGCCTTTTCCCAGGGTAAACCCTGGAAAGACATCAAGGATATTTTTCACCACCAACTGATTTGCTACCACCATAAAACCCAGCAAAATAGCAAAGCCATGGCCGCAAAATTGAATATGCCTGCTTCCACCTTATACTCACTACAGGATCGTCTAAAAAATCGTGGCTATCAGCTTCCAGAAAAAACCAGTTCAAACTCCACAGAGAATCATAGTCTCTTCTACTTTATTGAGGAGCATGAGGATATGTCCTGGGATGCCATCAACAGTATTTTTGAGCGGGAAATTGTCCACTATCTCTACGAAAAATATGGCTATAATAAGCAGCGGATGGCACAAATTCTTAAACTCAGCTACCCGTCGATCATCACCAAAACCCGTGAATTGACACAGGTGAGCGAACATTTTCTATCTAACTAAAACCCGGCATTCCAACACCTCAACAAGTACAGACCCAGAATTTGGCGATATCCAATACACTGCTGTCAACAATCTTCGGTCTATTCGCATTTTTGTTCAACCATTTAGGGGTGTTATTGTAAAATTCCCCGCGAGAGTCTCCTTGAAAAAAGCCAGCCGCTTTATGAATAGTAAGCGCTCATGGATTCGCCAGGCTCTGGCACGGGCTCGGATCACAGAGCAAAAATCCATAGAGCACTATTCATTGCACAGCTCAACCAGCCAATCTGAGATAAGACACTCCCTAACCTCAAGACTAAATGAACTCGCACTGGAACATGATTTCAGCTACAATAAGGTCTCCCTGAGAGATCAAAAAAGTCGCTGGGGCTCATGTTCAGCAAATGACAATATCAGTCTGAATCAAAAATTGTATTTCCTACCGGATCACTTGCGGGATTATGTCTTAGCTCACGAATTGGCACATACGCAGGAGAAAAACCACAGCCCGGCATTCTGGGAAATTTTATTCGACATCTACGGAAAGTTGGAGACCAGGAAAATGCGTCGAGAGCTTAAAGCATTTGACTTTTTGTTCTATCCCCCCACTACTTGATCAGAGTAAATCAATCTAGTTGATCCAATTGAATTAATTGAGAATACCCTTCAGGACAGATTCAATTTTCACCCCTAGGAAATATGCCTCTATTTGTAATTCCTGGGAAAGATCATCTAGCTCATTCAGGAAATCTTGTTTAAACCGCGCTGTATCCGAGGCACTCACTCGATAGCGGACAGTAATGGTCTGTTTCTTAATGAGATTCCCTATCCGGATGCTGGAAGGTTCCCGCACTTCCAGCGTGAGTGACACCACCTGCTGACCTAGAAAATTCTTTTTACGTTTATACTTTTTCATCCAGACCGCGACATCCTCGTTTAATTCAGAAACAGTAGCCCACTCAGATTTCATCAGGTAAACAGTAGCTCCTACCTGAGCGGGAGCGAGATCAGCGGTTTCAACAAGGCGCACTTTGAGATCGATGACAACTTTATCAGCGGCTAAAGTCACGACTGGTAAAACAGCGCAAATAAAAAGGATGAGTGTCTTGTTGAATGGTTTCATGGATAATCCTCATTGAAATTGATAATTGTACAAGATACGTTCGCTGCACATATTTATATACAGAAATGTATTCAGGTTACAGGAGACGTGGGACATGCAGAATATCCATTGGGGCAGTATTGGTTGTGGTGATGTTATGGAAGTCAAGAGTGGTCCAGCTTTACAAAATGTTGCCCATTCAGATCTAATTGGAGTCATGCGCCGAGACGGACAATTGGCTGAAGATTTTGCCAGGCGCCATGGTGTTCAGAAATGGTATGATGATGCAGAGAAACTTATAAACGATCCCGATATTAATGCCATCTATATCGCCACTCCTCCCGACACACATTTGCACTATACACAAATGGCCGCACAGACAGGGAAGCCAGTCTATGTTGAGAAACCCATGGCCAATAGCTATGCAGAATGTCAGGAGATGATACAAATCTGCAAGCAGCACGAGGTGCCCCTTTTTGTGGCTTATTATCGTCGAGCACTGCCCCGCTTTCTAAAAGTAAAAGAGATACTTGAATCAGGACAACTGGGAGACCTTAGAGAGGTTCAAATCAGGTTACTTCTTTCTGCAAAAGCTATGGATATTTCTGGAGAATCTAACTGGCGAGTTGACCCAGTCGTTGCTGGATGTGGCTATTTCTGTGACTTGGGGTCACACATCTTTGATCTCTTACAATATTTGCTGGGGGATATCATCAGCGCAGCAGGAATAATTGCCAATACAGGGAAACACTATGAAGCTGAGGATTTTGTCGAAGCTGAATTCCAATTTGAAAGTGGATTAAAGGGGACTGGCATCTGGAATTTTAATTATGATGAGGATATTGATAGAACCAAAATTGTTGGTACGAAGGGAGAGGTTGAATACACACATTTCGCAGAAGATGTTGTTTCTGTTCACTCAGAAAGTGGGGTGGAGCATTTCAACATTCCAAATCCGCTACACATCCAGCAACCCCTGATACAACTCATTGTCGATGAACTTCGAGGTGTTGGCAGATGTCCAAGCACTGGAGCAACTGCCTCAAGAACCAATTGGATTATGGATAGTGTATTGGGGCGAAACCCCACATCCCTGTAAATTTCTACTAAAAGAGATGTATCACAGATTTTCTACCAGGTCACACTCATTCCGGTACAATTCAAACCACTACCAATACCCAGGAGGGCAACATGATTACCCTTGACCAACCGACCAGCCTCTTCAGCCATTTTTAGAGTAATGGGTAATGCTGCCGGGCCAATATTGCCAAGATTTTGAACGTTCAGAAAAACTTTCTCCAGTGTGATTTCAAGTGCCTCACTGAGCATGTTAATATGTGGAATACTTACCTGGTGAGGGGCATAAAGGTCAATCGTTTCATCACTCCAGTTATCCAGTTGTTCCTTACAGAGTTCCCAGGCTTCAATGGCCAGCCCCACTCCAGCAACCAGGAGTTCATGAGGCTGGGAGATTCCGCCATCCCTTTGACCCACGCATAAACGGTTGAATGCCGTTGCAGCCATACTCACTGAGCCGTTAATGAGATGTCCCGAGCTTGAATTATCCTTGTGAGTAAGAATCATGGCAACAGCACCTGATCCGAGAGTCAGAGTAGCAAAATTCTCACGAAAGGTGGTCATACTCAACTCAGGATCCTGCAATTTTTTTATTGTAGCTTCGATGGGTTCACGAGAACTTTCACCATTCACAACCAGACCATATTTGATTTTCCCTGCTTCGAGCATCATCATGATATCGTTGATACCATCGACAAACCCCAGACAGGCATTGCCAATATCATAATTGCGGCAAAAGGGAGACAGCTCAAGGTTTCCATGCACCAGACATGCCACAGAAGGTTCAATATAGTCTTTACTTACTGAAGTATTTATGATGCAGCCAATCTCTTCTGGATCGATTCCTGATTCCTCAATAACTTTACGCGCAGCAATGGTTGCCACATCACTGGGGGCAGTGCCTGGATCCCAATAGCGTCTTTCAGATATGCCAGTGAGTCGTTCGAGGTTTCCCAGGGGAATACCAAATTTATCGAGATTTGCGGAGATCTGCTCCTCAATACTCAGGGATGTAATAATATGAGGTGGCAATTCATATGCGATTGCTTCTATGACGATGTTACTTGGCATTCTTATGATCTCTACTTTCTTATTCTCTGTAGGATTTTACTGATTGGTAATTTCCGCTGGTGAGAGTGAGCTTAATCAGAATTAACTGTTTTCAAGTTAAACGAGTTTCACGCGCATTCAACTGATGTTAATGCGGAAAGACAATTGTTAATTTTTATGAATACTGTGAGAAAATTGGTGGGTTGGAACTGATTTCCCTAGACCCCAAAAAAATTTACATACCCTTCGCTATCTTCACCAAAACTTTCCATGTCAGCGTCCTTAATTTTAAAAGTGACATGTTCACCTACAATCTTGGAAAAGTAGATTTGATACTCTTTCCCCTCTTCATCCAACATGATTATTTCTGCAAGATTGGTATTCACATTAATGGCTTTCAAATTGGAATGACACATCGGGCAAAAAGTCTCAAGCCTGTCTCCCTCAGCAAGATCAAGATCTGGGTGTTTCCGATAGCGATAATCACCTAGCTCTGAGTTGACCATGAGGAGACCACTCTGTTGGTTTTGAGTGCTAACCGCAAAAACAATATCACCATCAATTTTCAAATTACCCCGACAATAGGGACAAATATATTCGTAATTCATGATATCCTTTCGCTTCATTTGAGGTGTCAACACTTGAAATAAATTAGCCTGAATGTAGAGTGCCTGGAAGGACTAGTTTGATATAAAATATGCATAGTGCCAAATATCTTCAGCTTAATGCGTCGATAAGATTTATTTTATGGTAGATTAGTCCCATCGTTGAGCAGGTTAATTGATCAGGAGATATGAGATGATTAGCAAATGGAACGCCCAGATTCGCTTCCTCACCAATACCATTTTACTTATAGGTGGTCTTTTTCTGGTTCAGGCGGAAGCCCAGGAGACACTTGCACTTCAGGGCTTTGATCAAAGTCCATTTTTTAATGAACAGGTCGTCACTTTTCGTCTGAGCGATGATATGACAATTCATATTGATGCAGTATCCATCGATTCATTTAGAACCGATTTGCCTGCTGGCTTGGTTCTGTATGGACTACCCAATGGCAACACCATCGAGCATACAGTGGGAAAAGTCCTCCAGACCGGGGACGATTGGCATTACAACATTCAACATATAGGTGCACAGACTCGCTTTCTGCGAGAGCAAATCCAGGATTACAACCTGGTAACTGTGTATCTCGAATCAACGCAGCTCAGCTGGCCCAGTTGGAAAACTCATTTCCCCAATTATGATGATATCACCAGAGAAACTGTAGAATACCTTCTGTCTTGCTTCGAAGCTTATGACCCCTTTATTGTTCTTTCCAGTCATAGCGGTGGTGGCAGATTTATTTTTTCCTATTTAGACGGTGTCACAGAAATTCCAGATTATATCAAACGCATTTGTTTTCTGGATAGTAATTATGGCTATGAGCATAGCTATGGCGATCAATTTATTAGCTGGCTGAATGGTTCACCTGACAGATTTCTCTCTGTCCTCGCCTATAATGACAGCGTTGCCCTCTACAATGGTGAGCCCATCGTCTCCCCTACGGGTGGAACCTGGTACAGGACCCGTATGATGCAGGCATATCTGGCAAACCTCTATGAATTCGTTACCGAAGAAGATGATTCTTTCATTCATCATGAGGCTCTTGGGGGTCGCATTGAAATCATCCTGAAGAAGAACCCAACTCAAGCAATTTTGCACACTGTGCAGGTAGAGCGGAACGGTTTTATACACACCTTACTGTCTGGAACTGACAAGGCAAACCTTGGATACACCTATTATGGCGAAAGGGCATATGATGATCTCATCCAGCCTGGTATTCTGGTAAGAAGCCCCTATCAGATTCCATTGAGGAGCATGAATGCTCCAAACGGGTCTCAATTTATGACTTCACTTATTGATATGAGTTTTAGTGATCGGGAAAATGCCATCCTCAATCAGCTGAGGACTGGAAATGTACCCTATTTTCTCCGCGATCTTAGAAATATCAATGCTTCTTTTGAAGATGCTGCAGGAACCTCCCATACTGTAGGCTACGCGGTCATGCCAGATTACCTATCCATCGGTACAGATACGAATTATTGCCGTGTTCCCATGGGACCTATCACTGCTCAAAGGGCGGCCGACTTTTTTGGACTCATCATGCCCACTCGAAAACTGGTGGATCACATTTACACCAATGCTGACATTCATCTGGCCCCAGTTACCTACGCACCTGTAGGAAACCAAAATGAAGGGATCCCCAAATTTATTGAACACAACACAGCCATTGAAGGACAGCTCGTCACTGCGGGAGCAAGCCTGGGACAGTTGATCGGTGGAACTAAAAAGGATGTGGTATTGAGTAACCTGATCATTGATCCATCACGACCGGGTCATGTCACCATTTATGGGTGGCATCAGCTAAATGGATCTCCCATTCAACCCTTGACCAATATCCACACCAATACTTATGTAGATTACAGCCATGGTATCCGTTATATGGATGCCAGAGTCACTATTGATGGTGTGGTCAATGATGCTGTCTCTGTGTTGCGGAATTCAATTCAGTACAGACTATTGAGCGATGAATCCGGACCTATGAACCAACCCACCTATATTCCTGATGGCAGTTTACCATCTCGACCAACGTCTTTTGGCGCTGAGTCCCAAAACTCAAGAGAGGTTGAAATTTTTATTGAGCCCGATCCAAATATTCTTGATTACCAACTATTTGTCAGTTCTGATGGTTTGATATTTGATCAACCTGCCATTACTATTGGTAATACCCATATGCTGGGAGATCTGGATCCAGGTTTAATTCTTTATTTTAAATTGATTGCTGAGAATTTGTCAGGGAGTTCGAGTGAATCTGAAGTTCTAGCGGTCCTTCCCAATGGATCAAATGATACAAAAGTTCTTGTAGTGAACGGCTTTGATAGAAGCTCCAGCGGGAATACCTACGATTTCATCCGACAGCATGGCAGTGCCTTGCTGGAAAATGGGAGTGATTTTGAATCCTGTACGAACGATGCCATAATTGATGGTCTGGTCTTGCTCAACGACTATCTCATTGTTGATTACATCTTAGGAGAGGAATCGACTGTAGATGAGACTTTTTCAACCACAGAGCAATTATTGATCAGCAACTATTTGAGACAAGGTGGGAGACTTTTTGTTTCAGGAGCTGAAATTGCCTGGGATCTTGATTATCGAGGAACCACCAGCGATAAGGCATTCATACATGATTTCCTCAAAGCTTCATATTCTGCTGATGCGCCAGGAGGTGTATCAGGTGTATACTATTCAGCCGAAGGGATCCAGGGAAGTATGCTGGGCGCTATAAGCGCCATTACATACGACAATGGCACCCATGGCACCTTTGATGTGAAATACCCGGATGCCTTGATTCCAGGAGGTGGCAGCCAGAGTATCATTCGTTATTTGAATGTGAACACCCATGATATTGGTGGGGTGAGTTTTGAGGGTTTCTTTCCAGGTGGGACTCAGCCGGGGAAACTGGTTTACTTTGGATTCCCGTTTGAAACGATATATCCGCTGGATTCACGGAATCTGGTTATGAATGAAGTTTTGGATTATCTACTTATTACTCCAAGCGCCACCGGAGAATTTGTATCAACTCTTCCGGAAAAATTTGAGCTCATGCAAAATTTTCCAAATCCATTTAATCCCAGTACAACTTTGCGATTCGGCATTCCTGTGGAATCAAATGTTAATTTGACCATTTATAATGTTCGAGGACAGGCAATTAAGAGCCTGGTTGATCATGATCTCTCAGCCGGGTGGTATGAAATGGAATGGAATGGATTTGATGATCAAAATCGACAGGTCGCAACTGGACTATATCTTACAAGATTGCAATCAGGGGATCAGGTTAGAAATGTTAAAATGTTATACCTGAAATGAGGTACAACATGAGTACTCATGATCTAAAAAAGTGGAAAAACCTTTCACATATTGGAGTCGCAATCTGATTTGACGCGATGGCTTTTGGCTTCGGTAAGTAAAACTGTTTTCCACAATCGGTGCACCGATATTTACATTTGGCAGTAACCCACTTTTCAAGGCGTAACCGATGAATCCTGACAACATATTCAGATTCACATTTAGGACAGATAACCGATGGATTATCACAAGTGTTCATTCCCCCACCCCTTTATCACTACTTCGAAATATTGAATGCTAAGCTAACTGTTAATTGTCAAATAGCTATCATTCAATTTTTAATCAATCATGCAATGCAATTATTCCCCCATGAGAGTACTAGAACTGCTTGAACTGCTGGGTTGTGCTCTGAGGGTAATTTAGTCCGAAATAATGAGACGGGTTAGAGGGTAGAACGAAAGAACGCTTTGTAATATGTGAGGCTGCTAAAGGATAAAGCCGTTCCAATAGTGAAATAGCCCGGTGTTTTCAGGATCATGGGAATCAGACCGGAGTGTCTCACAAAGGCGCCCATTGACATCATAATCACAATCAGAAGATAACTATGCCAGGCCTGGAAAGCAAAGATGGACGCTCTGGGTGTCATATCCTCAATGCGCTGAATATTTTTTTTTACGATACGGGTAAATCCATAGATCGACACCAGCAAACCAGGGATAACACCTGCAATAATGATTAACACTGGATACTTGATATCCAAATTTCCCAACCAACGTGTTGCTAATAGAATCAGCATGAGTCCCACTCCACTCCACATGAGTCCGGAGACCAACAAGAGATAGTGCCTGGGGATGGGGAAAATGGATTTCCTCATTTTAGTACTTGCCCACATTAAGTTTGTGAATACCTGTTGGTTGCCCTAAAAACATTCGGGGCAGGTAATCATACCCACCCCGAAAATCAAGCGTTTTAAAACTTGCGATTATTTGTCGCCGCGTTTTAGTCCCCACATGTAGGAGAAAGCGGTGAGAAACAGGAGTGGTGCCAGGATCATCAATACAAAGTCAGGCGAGAAGAATAGAAGTTGTTTCCCGGCTGTTAAAAATCCCAATGCAATGCCACCCAAACCAATGAGGGTACCACCGACAGTGACCCAATAAAAGCCCTTACTCATAACACCATTCTTAACCGTCATGATAGGAATTATGAAGATGGTCAGACCTGCAATACTATGAAAAACAGGATAGATAATTTTAGCGAATGTGCCCATATCAGCAAATCTACTTATGGCAATTAAGACTATACCCAAAAGCATGGTGCCCAGGTACATCTTCTCATATTCAGGGTAAAACCTTGAGACCAGGCCAGTAGCCAGCGAAAAAGGAATCAGGGTTGCTACCACTGCCACAAACTTGCTGGTTCCGCTGCCATGCCCGAGCAGACCCAGAATTTCCCACCCAAGAAAAATTAGCAAGAGTCCTGAGACCAAAAGTACGGCAAAGGAAATCATGTAGTAAATGTTAGCAAAATGTTTGGTGGTTTCATCCTTCTGCCTACCCATAAGCATCCAAATCGCATAAATCGCGACCAGACCGGTAGCCAGGAGTACCAATTGATCAAATAAATTCATTCTTACTCTCCTCTTTGTTTTGAAATGTAGCTTGATCTACACCTTTCATCATAAGGTGCATTTAGTAAATATTTTGATCCTAGCCTGGACCAATGCCGATTGAAAATGCCACCACTGCCAGCAACAGCACTCCAGGGAAAATGGTGTAAATCTGGTCTTTTGACAGGAGTGGCTTCCCTGATTTCAAAAAAGCAAGGGCCATCCCGCCTATAGCAATAAGACCAGTACCAACGCTCACACCCAAAAAGCTCGCCTCAACTTTTCCCTGTAAGAGGAGCACCAGCGGCATAATGAATAGCACCAATCCAGAAAAACCATGCAGCAATATCTGGAGCAATAGTGCCGCTTTATCCCGCCTCCTTAATTTTTGAATCGTAAGACCAGCATATAGGATAGATATCAAGGATGTATAAATCAGGTGGTATTCCAGTAAAAACTCGCCGACGAGTCCCATAGAAAAACCCAGGGGTAACATACTGGCTGCCAATGCTGCAACGGAGTGCTCAATGATATCAACTCCCATAAGAACCATAAGAATTGCTGAAATAAGAAAAATACCATAGGAGACCGTATAGTAAGCGATAGGAATAGTACCCAGACCTTCAATTCCAGATACAATCTGAACCCCTGCGACAATTGCTACCAGGAGTAATATTACTCTATTAAAATTTTGCATTGTTTATCTGGCTCCCAGAATGACCATAAACATGCTGGTCATCATAAATAATGAAGCGTATTTGAATAGACCGAAATTAATTCGTTCTGATGCGTTAAAAATGGTCCCCATAGCCATTCCGGTTAGTCCTATAGCTAAAACCACTATCAGACGTAAGTAACCCGTTGTTAAATCCATGAGGATTCCTGAAGCCAAAATGCTCACAGCTGAGAATAGGCTTGATGCAGCAATAATTAGTCGAGTTTGATTGACACCATAGGTGGATGGGAATGTAGGTACATCTGCTGCAGCATAGTCGTCAGCATACTTGATATTGAAGGTCAAAATATGAGTTGGGATCCAGAAGAGTATACCAAACATAAACAAAATTCCAACCTCATCAATATGACCCATACCCAGGGCACGGCCTGCTAAAATGGGCATCCCTCCAGAGATACCCCCCCAGACAATGGACCAGGCTGTCTTGCGTTTTAACCACATCGTGTAAATCACAACGTCGATGAATAGGCCAGCAAATACAACCACTGCAAACAAGAAGTCCAATGAAGCCGCCCAGAGTAAACCCAAAATAGAGATCCCCAGACCGACGAACCAGGCTTCACGGGGATTGATAAGACCCATGGGAAGTGGACGATTTTTTGTCCGATTCATTTTGGCATCGATATCATGGTCCCAGACCATATTCAGGATGGTGGATCCACTCACAGCCAGAAATAGACTGCCAACAAGACCGACAATGGTGGCAAGATTGTAAACGGGACAACGAGCGGACACATATCCTGCCAAACCGGTGAGAATAAGTAGACCAGTCTGCAGACTTTTTATGAGTGGCCAATAATGCTTTAGTTTTGTGGTCACGCCAGTGATCCTGCCCTTATGAATTTGTTTATCTATTCGCTCGTGTCAGATGGATCAGCTTCCATCTGTAGAGGTGTTCGTGCACAGCGAAATCCAAGACTCATGCTGGTGTGTTCTGGTCCAGCACTATTTCGAGGCCATACTCGGAGACTATACTCATAACTTTGATATGAGCCTCCGCGCATATAGCGGTAATGCACTTTGGGATGATCATCCCCGGTCCATTGATATACATTTCCAGCCATGTCATAGAGACCGTAGGGAGTGATTCCTTCCATGGTCTGGTAACCGTTGTAGCTTTTACCATTATAAAAACCAACCGGTGTCGTTTTCACAACATCCCCAAACATTTTCTCAAATAAATTGTGACTACTCACGAAATTGGCCTGATTTCGCTGGACCGTATTACCCCAAGGGTAATCATTTGTGGTTGTTCCGCGAGCGGCCTTTTCCCATTCTTTTTCTGTGGGTAAACGATAACCATAAAAGTCAGCATATGCTTTGGCACCAAACCAGCTGACTTCAACCATGGGATGGTTTCCATATCCGGTTTTCGGGCTAAACATCCCTCCCTCATAGTCCAATCTCAGACCAGGGTTGCTTATGGGAACGTGGGGATAATTACCAGCAGGGATTTCCCATTCGTGGAGATAGGCATCAAAGGGATCACCAGGATGATGACCCCAAACCGTATCTCGTTCAATATAGACAGTCCCCTTTTCCAGGGCTTCATTGAGATAATTGGCATATTGTCGATTTGTCACATCAGTGATCATGATCTCATAATCATAATCTATATCCACGACATGTTGATGCTGGCCGAAATAGAACTCGCCTGCTGGTACCAGTGCCCATGTTTTGGGATTGATACCGGTCTCGACAAATTTCATTGGTTTTTCTGCAAACAGACTCGTGATAAAGAGCAGGGAAATGAAAAGGGTTGTTTGTAAAGTTCTCATATTTCCATCTCCTTTTTAATGGCGTCGCGGCCTACCTGGGTTAAAACAGATGTCCTTTCCAGATCCAATTCGGGTGAAGCTGATTCTTTAGACCATAGTCCATCAGAATCGAAGAGGTCCTTTAGGCGCCAGATCAGAATCCCGCCAACTAGAACCAGGATAATTCCCAGGCCAAAATCCATTGCTAACATGGTCCAGTTAACAACAGGTGTTTGGTAATACTCAGAGACGAACAGACGTTTCATGGAGAAGATGGTTGCAGCTCCAAAGGCTATATCCGAACCAATAATAATGGTCCAGCCCAACCATTTTCTCATTTTGCCCTTAATGCCAGCAATATCTATATAATACATCAGGATGATGGTTGCGATAATGGCAGATAGAATGTGCCAGTGACCTGTCAGAGTGATGCGTTCTTCACGCGCTGGCCAGACCCGGAAGATCTGTTCCAGTTTGACTGCCATGAAAATACCCACACCACTCACAGTGAAATTCATAAAGACCATCTGCCAGAAGGGTCCAAATTTGATGGGGTCATGGAAGAGGGCGATAAACTTTTGTCCAAAAGTTGGATTCTCAAGACCCAGTTCAGTAGTCCGATCTTTGATGAGCTTACCCCAGGAGTAGATCACCAGGAGCAGCGCAGCGAACATGACGAAGACTGATCCAAAATAGATGAAAGTATGGGCCATATGCGTCCATACGACA
The DNA here is from genome assembly GCA_013202495.1 of Fidelibacterota bacterium. Lineage (GTDB taxonomy): Bacteria > Fidelibacterota > UBA8477 > UBA8477 > JABMPR01 > JABMPR01. Next base: position 18,079 of record JABMQQ010000066.1, read on the forward strand.
GACCATACACCACCTGATATAACCAGAGTACCAACAATCATGGTAGGCATGGCAACCTTATGTAGTTTCCCCTTGAAGTCCATCCAGCGTCCAACAATGAGCGTGATTGCCACTGCAATAAGTGTGAGCATAATATGGAGATGACCGATAACCGATTTCTGGAGCGCGGTTTTATCTGGATTACGAATCAGATCTTCAGCCAGGAATGTTTCATGACCATTACTCCAGAAAGATCCTGTAACAGCACCAAAACCAGCCGATATGAGCATGGAGATGGCCATCACAAAGAAAGCCATTCGCTCTATATCGTAACCATTTTTTGTATGTGCATATTCTTTATTCTCAACAAGAAAATGTTTTCTCCATGGATACAGAGCAGCTGCCAGCAATAATCCTGCAAAGAAGATCAAAGATTGTCCCACGAGGAACAGACCATGATAAAAATAATTGTGCCCAAAATAACCAAAGGCCAGTCCAAAAATGGTCGTGGTGATCCAGCCTACGGTAATGGTATTATTAATATTGGCTCGCTGGTGTCTACGCATGGGAACAATTGAAGTAATCATGTACACTTCAATTGATGTGACAATCATGGCGATGACGTGGTAAAGCATGATAATGCGACCGGAGCGCTCAACACTCTGCAAATCCATTCCCAGTAAATTGACGACAAAGTCTCTGACTCCCCATTCGACCATGGGTCCTGATAACATGCCCCATATTGCAGTAATCACGCTTATAGAGGTGATTCCCAGTAGGATCAGACCTTTTGTGGATTGAAAGAAAAAGTGAAACAGGTCTTTAATTTTCTTCATGATATTCTTCCTGCTATTTAATTGCGACTGGATTTATTCGCCTGCATTCATGACAAATTCTATTTAATTTCAATATTATCTAACAATGGCAACTACCATGCCGTCACCAGAAATATTCGGATAATTTTATCTGATTTAAATAAAACCATTGGGTTTGCCCTGGTCATGAATTGATTTAAGTAACCAACCCCATTATAGTAATAGGGTTGGATACTCATTCTCTCAGTCGTTAAATGTCTTCAGGCTTTAGATAAAAAGGCTTGAAAACCGGTAGTTGAAAAATGATAAATAATCCAAGAGACATGATCCCACCGACTAACCATTCAAAGGAGTGGCGTACGATATATCCATCCAGTCCGATCAAGGCCGTAGCTAGGGCAGTTGCCAGAACCATGTAATAACCAATCTTCTTCTTGAGAGCGAGGAAAGGAATCGATATAATCATCAGAGCCGATGACAGGTAGTTCATAAATCCACCCAATAACAAAGTAAGGGTATTTGCATCATAAATTGCTTCTGTCGTCTTGGCGATCTGACCGGCATCAATCTGAGCCTGAGATGTTTTTACTAAAGCCAGGGCATCATAATGATCCAGATTGGTATAAAAATTACCTAATGGATGCAATGATGATGTAAAATCGAGATATTCAGGAATAAAGATGAAATATCGAACACCATGCTGACCGTTCATAAATACCATACCAGCAACCACCCCAATGGCGGTGTAAGGGATGATCTTTAAGATCTTATTCTTAATGGTATCCCCATCGGTGAGCAGCGTAACAAAATAAAAGATCAGGCCAAAGATCATGACGGGAAGCACCGGTGGCGCAGGAAGATCTGCAGGTGGGGGTAATATTCCAGCAACCGGACCGGTAGAATAGTCACTGACAACCAGCACCATCCAGGGGATGAACATGGTCATACCGGCGACTGAAGGTATTGCAAAGATACCAAGTATGGTTCCCCGTGCCCATTCTTCTCCATCATAAACTTTTTTGGCTAGCACGAGTGAGAATGCACCCCCCAGCCAAAGGAGTACAAACCAGACACCATAGGTGGCACCTAGAATAGGTACAGCAGGATAAAAATCGGGGTCAAAGGGTATCAATCGCTCCATGACATTTTCAAGTGCAATCTTAAGTGTTTTCATTCCCATAGTTGGTGCCAGGTACATCATAAACAGACCAGCTAGAACCGCAGTTACTCCAAGAATGGTTCTCTGAAGTTGTGTGGTTTTGTTAAACATCGTGTTTCCCTCCTATTAAACTTGAACGGAATGTTCAAGTAGATTGCCTGAAAAGTGAGTGCTACGCGCACTAGCAGAGCTTTTACGTGAACAGCTCTTGTGCAAATTTTCCTGCTATATGTTTGTTGATGCATACTAACATATTCGAATAAAAAAAGCCCTACTAACCGATTAAATTCAATAGCGTCCTTTTGAGAGATGTACCCCTGATAGTAAGATCATATTTGAATCCGCCTAAACGCCAGTTTGTCACCAGAAAGCGGATGCTGCCCAAAAAGATAAAGGCCATATCTTCAGCATTGAGATCTTTTCTGAAGGCATCCTCTTGCTGTGCAAGCGTAATAAATTTTGATATAACAGATATTCTCTTCTCAACCAGGTCGTTAACCTTCTGAGCAAGTTTTGAGTCATACTGAAATATTTCTTCAGAGAAAATGACAGCCGCAGTAGCCGGATTGGCCTGAAAATATGCGAGATGGCCATCGATAAATGCTGACATCCTTTTTTCTACTGTGGGTATTTGACTTACAGATTTGAATACGTTCTCGAAGTGTTGGTTGAAGTATTTAATGATGGAACAAAGTATGTCCTGCTTATTCTTGAAGTGCCGATAGATGGCTTGTTCTGAAATACCAACCCGTTCGGCAATACGCTTCATGGTCAGGTTTTGAATTCCACCCTCTTTGATCAAATTCAGGGAAACATCCATGATTTGTTTTTGCCGAGTTTTGGTATCAAGTTTATTCATAATCTGTGCGGTTAGTTTATACCTACTAACATCATTTTGCAAGAATATTTTCCCAGAAAAATAGTATCTAGGTTTGTTTTTCAGTCTACCTGCAGCTACCAGCGTATCTCTGCTCTCAGCATCCCTGGTGTGTAGATAACTTCCACATCCACAGAGCTGGTATTGTCGATACGAAAGTCATGAAGGGCATGGGGATCACAGGATGTAAAGATTTGACTTGTGAAGACCAGAAGGGAAACAGGGAATCCAAATGAATTCATTTTCTTCTCCTTCTGATGAAAGTTTAAAACTTGAATCCCACAGTAAAGTAGGATTGGTTGTGCCAGGATTTCACACCTACAGTATTGACTCTCTCTCCCCTACTCAAGGTGAATTCCACAGGTCCAAGGATGGAATTGTAGAGTATTGCAGCCCCAAAACCATTGAGAGTGCGTGCATCAAAAGAATATATCGTCTCATCTCCTATACTGGGATTGGGAGCGATATTATAGATCAACTTGAAGTACCAATCGGGAGCCAGGTTTCTGCGATAGTCCATCCTTAGCAGAAAAATCCGTTTCCCTGTCAACTCATAGTAATCCAAACCCACAAAATCATCAGGACCCAGAGTATGAAAGCCTTTATAAAACAGAGAGTCACTCCCCTCAAGAAATCCTATCCGACTTTTAAATCTGACATTGTCTTGCCCGGAATTTGCGTCGTAAAAATCTGAGCTTATTTCAAAGCGCGTATAATTTCCGCTTCCCCATAATGAAGAGGTACTGCCCTGGTAATGAATTTCAATTCGCTTTCCAGAATTTGGCACCAATACTTCATCCAGATCATCGATACCAACATACAGATTGAGATAGCTGAATTCATCCCGCCCCTCAGGCAGTCCACTTTGCCCAACCTCTGGAGTTACATTCGTCCTCTCAAAACTGAGATCAGCCTCCAGCACCATACTGGGTCGGGGATGCGCACCCAGACCGATTCCCGCTTGTTGCCGCAGATCCTGGTAAATAGCGAGGTGTTCTCCTGCCGTAGAGTAAATGGATCTCAAAATATTTTGAAGGCTCAATTTGGCCAATGGATAGATCATGAAACCATCAAAACTCAAGGGGTAGAGAAGTCTTGATTCAAATTTACTTAGTCCGGCAAATTGATATTCTGCTTCAAAGCGTAATCCTGGAAGCAGGAGATGCTCATGGACAACTCCCATCGCTCCCACAAGATTAAAGTAATCGTCATAGCGTAAACCCAGGCGTACCACATCCAGGGATTGTTCTTCAACGACCACAGTCAATTTTAAAAACTTTGAATCAAGGGGTTCTATCTCATAATGGATGTGCTTGAAGACACCTAATCCATAAAGCAGAGTAATTCGTTCTGCTATCTGACGGGGATTGAATTCATCACCTCGATGTATATCGAGTTTTTGATATATATATGAAAAGGGTAATCGCCGGTTCCCTTTGATCACAATGCCTGCAATCTTAGGATACTCGTTCTCAACCACATGCAGCTTGATATTCACATCATCGCTACTGTTCAGGTAGGCAGAATAACTTACATCCCTGACGCGCTCTGCTAATCTCATGCTTCTCAGGTGCTCTTCAACAATCTCTGCAGTTACGGAGTCGCCTGGTGTGAGCCCAGACAACTCATACAAATAGTTAAAAGGCAGGGTGGTATTCCCTGTGACTTGCAGCCCATACAACTGACTTGGTGTTTTTTTACTGGCGAAGTGACTTGAAGGCATCGCGAGTTGGTATTCTTGAGCAAGTTGCTCAAGATCATGGCGTTTGGCATTGGCTGCTCGCATGCCCTCCTGAATGATGTCATCTACATTTTTGCGACGAAAATCAGCTGCATTCAACTTGTTAAGCTCTGGAGTGATGGTGAGATCGGACAGAGGTAAATTGTCTTCCTCCCTACTGTACTCTGCGATGAATATGGTTTGTTCCAGAATTTCCAGGAGGGTATTTAATTCATCCTTTTTTCGGATGGATCTCCCGACATTGCTGGTGATCACAATATCAGCTCCCATGTCCCGTACTACATCTACAGGCACGTTATTCAGCAACCCCCCATCAATGAGCAGAGAATCACCCCATTCAACGGGATCAAAGAGTGTGGGAATGGACATGGTGGATCTGATGGCTTTTGAAAGTGAGCCAGATTCCAACACCACTTCCTTCCCGGTGATGAGATCTACGGTCACACATCTGAATGGGATGGGCAGCTGATCAAAATGCTCAACATTTTCATAGGCGTAGGTCAGCTCTGATAAAGCCAGCAGAACCTTTTGCCCGCTTATCAGACCATCAGGAGGGACGGGCAATCCATTTTTTATTTCGAATTCAAATTGAAAGCGACCATCATTCTTCCGTTCGTAGTATGGTAGCAGTTCACGCGGTGGATCATCCGAAAAGAATTGTTCCCAATCCATGTTGCGAATGAGTCTTTCAATCTCTACACCATCATATCCGATGGAATAAAAGGCACCAATGATTCCGCCCATGCTGGTACCGGCGATATAATCGATGGGAATGTTTAGTGAGTCGATGAGTTGCAAGGTGCCTACGTGGGCAAAACCTCTGGCTCCTCCTCCAGAGAGCACCAATCCTATTTTGGGACGATCAGGGGTCGCCTGAGAGAGACCTTGCGCAAGTATGAGTACCAGGACGCTTACCCGCATAAAGGATCGGATCAATATGGATCTTTGTGTTCTCATAGATGTAAAAAAATAGGTCACATAAAAAAAGACTGCAATTATGCAGCCAATATATGATCAATTGTATTAGTTATTTGGTATTACTTACAACAGGGCTATCGACAGAATTGTCATTGATTTATGGTAGAGATGTTTCTATAAAAAAATAGCCCCCAGCCGAAGCCAGGGGCCAAGCTCTACAGGATTAGTTGATTGGAGACTAGTACTGTTTGAGCGAGTAAATCACTTCTAAATGATGGATAGAAGTGATCACCAAAATAAGCTAGCATTTTTGTTGCTATTAGCAAATAATCAATATAAATCCCAAGAAAGTTTTTGAATAAAAAATGTAAATGGTTGTTTGTTTTAAGTTTTCGCGCCTCATATTCAGGGCATAGTCAGGATAATCCAAGTGGATGGTAATGTTTTCTGCAAAAGTATGTAGAATAGACTGACTAGAAGAAAGCCACCTTTAGTGGTTATGATTAAGAAAGAGGTTCAAAAATGGCTGATCAATTAGTCAACGGTGTGGTCAAATGGTTTAACGATGCAAAAGGTTACGGATTTATTCAGCAAGAAGACGGTCCAGACGTATTTGTGCATTAT
>JABMQQ010000254.1 GCA_013202495.1 Fidelibacterota bacterium
GAATTTCGCTACCTTAGGACCGTTATAGTTACGGCCGCCGTTTACTGGGGCTTCGGTCAAGAGCTTCCTCCTCATTACTAAGGAGTAACCCCCTTCCTTAACCTTCCAGCACCGGGCAGGCGTCAGTCCCTATACATCATCTTTCGATTTAGCAGAGACCTGTGTTTTTAGTAAACAGTCGCTTGGGCCGTTTCTTTGCAACCCCTTCAGGCTAACCAAGTAAATTGGGTCACCTTAGTGGGGCACTCCTTCTCCCGAAGTTACGGAGTCATTTTGCCGAGTTCCTTAACGAGGGTTATCTCGAGCGCCTTGGTATTCTCTACCTACCTACCTGTGTCGGTTTTAGTACGGATACCAGGTTATCTTGTTTAGAGGCTTTTCTTGGCAGTGTAGGATCGATCAGTTCGCTGCCATAGCAGCTCCCTATCACCTCTTAGGGTTTTAATAGAAGACGGATTTTCCTATCTTCTCCCACATCAGGCTTGGACACGTAACTTTTATCGTGCTGACCTACCTTCCTGCGTCCCCCCATCACTTAAAGCGATAATCTGGTAGTACCGGAATGTTGACCGGTTGTCCATCGCCTACGCCTTTCGGCCTCGGCTTAGGTTCCGACTAACCCTGGGCGGATTTACCTTCCCCAGGAAACCTTAGGTTTTCGGCGGGAGAGATTCTCACTCTCCTTATCGTTACTAATGCCGGCATTCTCACTTCCTTTTAGTCCAGGCATCCTTACGGTTACCCTTCATCCCATAAAGGAACGCTCCTCTACCACCCAGAATAAATTCTGGATCCAGAGCTTCGGTGGCAAACTTTAGCCCCGTACATTTTTCGGTGCAGAATCACTTGACCAGTAAGCTGTTACGCACTTTTTAAATGATGGCTGCCTCTGAGCCAACATCCTGGCTGTCTTGGTAATTCTACTTCCTTTCACACTTAGCTTGCACTTGGGGACCTTAGCTGCTGGTCTGGGCTGTTTCCCTTTCGACTACGAAGCTTATCCCCCGTAGTCTGACTCCCAAACTATAAACCTATGGTATTCGGAGTTTGATTGGGTTCAGTAACCTGGTGGGGCCCTTAGTCCATTCAGTGCTCTACCTCCATAGGCAAACATTTGAGGCTAGCCCTAAAGCTATTTCGAGGAGAACCAGCTATCTCCGAGTTTGATTGGTCTTTCACCCCTAACCACAGCTCATCCCCTCATTTTTCAACATAAGTGGGTTCGGGCCTTCACAGGCGATCAGACCTGTTTCACCCTGGCCATGGTTAGATCACTCGGTTTCGGGTCTACGCCACCTAACTAAAATCGCCCTATTTAAGACTCGCTTTCGCTGCGGCTCCGCAGCAGCTGCTGCTTAACCTTGCTAGGTATCGTAACTCGCCGGCTCATTTTACAAAAGGCACGCGGTCACACTTTCTTAAGATAAATCTTAAAAAATAGTGCTCCCACTGCTTGTAGGTATACGGTTTCAGGTACTATTTCACTCCCCTTCCGGGGTACTTTTCACCCTTCCCTCACGGTACTAGTTCACTATCGGTCACCAGTTAGTATTTAGC
>JABMQQ010000067.1 GCA_013202495.1 Fidelibacterota bacterium
GACGATATCAAAGGGATCATCAACATTCATGCGTAGGATATAGGCGTTGGCTGCTTCCACCTTGGGAATCAGGTTCGGGGCAATACCAATCACGCCCTGAATACCTTTCACTTCAGATTCATCTGAAGTCATGTGCTGATAACCCGCCTGCAAATTAATCAAACCAAGCACATCGGCACCAATGCTACCAAAAACACCCATCATGGATGAATTGTCATAGAGCTTTTCATAGCGAGTGCGAGGAGTTAATCCCATTCCAGCATAGTTGACGAATCCAACACGTTCCAGATCATAATTACGATCGAAGAGACCGTAGACAAAGTTGCCTGATGGGGTGATTCTGAATTCAACACTGGCTGTGAGAAAGTTGAATATCTGAGCACGGAGACCAGGAACCGTTGCTCCCATACCATACTTGACTTCTTTCTGTCGAACCACACCGTTGTCATCATAATACATGGAGTCAGCGGTTCCAAAATACTGACCAGCCTCTGCAAAGAGGATCAGTTTCAGTTTGTCCATATTGAGGATTGGGTAGGCCATATCAACACTTACACCACCCACAGTGCTGGGATTCTCACTAACATCAAACGGATCCGGTTTACGGGTGATTACATCATCCCAGTCTCTGCTGTGGTCTGGGGTGTAGTTATCAGTTTTACCGTCACCATCAATATCCCACTCATCATCTGAATTGTCTGGACGTCCATCACCATCAGAATCTTTTGAATATTCAGCTTCATCTGGAAAATCATCTACCAGATTGGGGATATAATCGCCATCATCATCCTTGAGACCGAGGTATTGGTTATTATCCATGACCAGGGTACTACCAAAGGTCAGTTTGCCCAGGGAAAAGGTTCCACGTAAACCCATGATTCCCAGACCTGTGCTCTCCCCACTAAAGGAGAACTCTTTGTAGTTGGCAACGACATTTTCAATTCCAAAATTGCCGAATTTAAGTCCAATATGATGTCCAGTCTTACGAACAGAGGGATATTCCATCATGTTTGAATAACCATTCATAAACAACCCATATCCAAGAACTACATTTTCAAGTGTTCCCACACGGACATAAAGTGGATCGCCAGGTTCTCCCCAGCGGACATACATAATTTTGTCAATGACATCCTTGGCCTCATTCCACTCATCTTTACGAATGTTTCCGTCCTGATCCATATAGATAACGATATCAAGACCAACGCCAAGCTTTCCAAGGGAAATATCTGGGCGTAAGGCGATCTGGTTATAGAGTTGACCATCAATGGTCACGGCACCAAAGCCAGCATCCATGGCGAGAGCACCACCACCATCATCATCTTCGGCTTCTTCTTCAGGTTCCTCAGTAGGTGTGGTAGTATCCATAGTTGATGGAGGAACAGCTGGCATGCCTGCGTCAGCCTCAGCAGTCTCTGTACTATCTCCAGGGGCAGTTTCTGCGACTTCTTCTTCGCCTTCTTCCTCAGTGGCATCACCGGTACCTTCAGCATCAGCTTCCGGGTCTGCTGGGATCGTGCTTTCGTCAGTATCACCAGTTTCGATGTAACCATCAGAGCTCGAATTAACTGTTTGGCCAGGTCCAGCAGTACTAATCATACCGGTGAGGTTATTCATAACGTCTACCATACCCTCAAGCACGATAACCTGATCTCCCGTTTCAGGATCAGTAATGGTCCAGAACTCAGTTCCTTTAATGGAAGCCACAGAGGTTGGCGTATGAAGTTGAAAGCCGAATTCAGCCCCTTTGGCATACTTGGTTAGGGCTTGACCGTATTCGAGCCGAACATGGTAACCGGTTCCGCCGATGTCTTCCGCCATGGTGACTGCGACTTCGGTGTTTTCACGAAGCTTTACCTGGCTTTTATCATCAAGAAGCAACATCACGGCAAAACCGTCATTTACTTTAATCTGATCATTGTTGTCCAGGATCATTCCCATGGTTACAGGTGTGCTGTAATCGAAATCTTCTGCCTTTTGAATCAAGACATCACCTTGAACCTTGGAGATCACAGCGACCTTCTCGGCGTATACTCCACCGACCAGAATCAGTGCAAAGATTAATATGGTAACTAATTTTTTCATGTGTACTTCCTCATGCTGTATGGATTTATATCCTTTTGATATTAGTGCGGAATTTAACAAACAGCCAAGACCCACCAAGCATTTTCCTCGGAAATTAGGGCATGAGAATTCTCGCCAAATATCGATTTTCTTACCAAGGAATGCATCTTCACAGCCAAAGAAAAGGGCATAGCTGTATCGCTTTTAGCTTGCTCAAGTTATTTAAACACAATAACTTTTGTTCATTCTGTGGCAATAAGCCACTTCTAAGGCAAGAGCGAGAGCTCATTTGATGAGGAGTTAAAAACGTGTTAATGCCAACCAGAAAGGAGAATTATGGGCTTTGAGATAGCGGGAATATTTGTCCTGATGATTCTCTTGCTGGTGCTTCTGATTCTGGAAGTTATCCCAATAGATGTCCTGGGTCTCGGTCTTCTACTGGTGCTTTGGTTTACCGGATATGTAGATAGTGATCAGGCCATCGCCGGCTTTAGCAACAAGGCGGTTCTCACCGTCGCCGTGATGTTTGTGTTGAGTCATGCCCTGGTCAAAACAGGCATTCTTGAAAATTTCGCCCAATATTTCATAGACATGGAAAAAAAGGTGAAGTGGCTGGGAATAGGACTTTTCTTTGTTACTGTCAGTCTTTTTTCGGGATTTATCAATAATGTCGCTGCTGTGGCCATCTTTATTCCCGTTGCCATGCATATGGCCTCAAAGTTTAGAATTTCACCCTCAAAATTACTTTTGCCCCTCTCCTATGCTGCCATATATGGCGGCACGATCACCCTCATTGGTACTTCAACCAACCTGCTTGTCAGTTCAGTTGGCGAAACCCATGGCCTTCAAGCACTGGGTATGTTTGAGTTCTTACCCATGGGGATCATCTTTCTAGTGGTGGGAACCATCTATAGCCTGGTTGTTTTGCCCAGACTATTACCATCCCGCGCTCCGGTTAGCACCCTGGTGGGTAAATACCATATGTCGACCTATCTCACCGAATTCAAGATTGACAAGGATTCACCCCTGATTGGATCGAATTGTCGAGATCGGCAAGTCAATGAACGCTATGAAATTACGGTGCTGGATATCATTCGAGATGGCGTTCACCTCGCCGGTAATGTGGGTGAACTCATACTCAGGCAGGGTGATATTTTGCTGACCAAAGGTGCCATAGATAAATTTTTAAAATTTCACCAACAGGAAAAGGTTCTGGCGCTTTCAGATGTAAAACTGGGCGAAAACGAATTACAGGAAGGTGACAATGTTTTGGTTGAAGGTCTGATCGGACCAGAGTCAACACTTTACGATAAAACCCTGAGTGATCTAGACTTCAGGAAAAGATATCAAGCCTTTGTGCTGGCAATCAGTCGCAGGGGTGGCACTATCAAACAAAAGATAGCCCACATCCGCCTCCGTTTTGCTGACACGCTACTCATGCTCATGCCGGCTGACCAGATCGCAGAAATGCGCAATGATCCGGATTTGATCATTCTCCAACATCATGAAATTAACATGCGTAAAAAAAGAATCCGCTGGCTGGCAGTCATCATCATTCCCATCATTATGCTATCAGCGGCATCAGGTCTTATGGATATCCTGGCAGCTGCCCTGGCAGGCGCCTTCCTGCTCCTGGTAACAAAGCATATCTCAACCCGGGAAGCCTATAGCGCTATTAATTGGCCTGTTATTATCTTCATTGCTGCATTTATCCCTTTTGGAACCGCCATGGAAACCAGCGGTGCTGCCCACCTGATTGGTGAAAGCGTGACCTCTATGGCCAACATCTTTTCGGCAGAGATGGCGCCGTATGTGCTACTTTCCAGCCTCTATTTAATCACAGCTATCATTACCGCAGTAGTTTCAAACAATGCTGCAGCCATTGTGTTGACCCCCATTGCCATCGCTGCAGCCAATAACATGGGCATTGACTCTCGACCGCTTATCTTCACCATCTGTTATGCTGCCTCGGCTAGCTTTATGACCCCTATTGGATATCAGACCAACCTCATGGTTTACGGTCCCGGAAAATACAAGTTTATGGATTATGTGAAAGCTGGTGCGCCCCTGAATTTGATTTTCTGGGTTATAGCATCAGTAATGGCGCCGATTTTCTGGCCATTCTAAACAATCAAAAATATTTAGAGACTTCTGCAGCAGGACCTGTAGTTTAATCTGTATTAAAAAATCAGATTACCAATAGAATGAGTTAGGGGGTGCCAGGAGATTAAGTGTACTTGAATTCGAGATGGAAAAAGGTTTCATCCTCAACCTGTCGACTATTGCGAATTTTTATCTGAGGTGGTGCTGTCAGGCTTTGCCCACCCAACAAGGCGGGAGCCCTCTCATTGCCAATCACAGTAGGTACCAGGGTTAGATAGAGTTCTTCCAGAACTTGGGCGGCTATAAATTTGTGAAGGATACGTCCACCACCTTCTACAAGCAGGGATTCAACGCCACTTCGAGCGATATGCTTGAGGATTAGATCAATTTGGCCAGGTTGGTCTGGAATGGAAACGATCTCCACATGGTCAGGTGGGGTTTGGTCCGGGGTGGTTTTTTCTGTCCCGGAAAAAATGGTGATGGGGATCTCAGGATATTGAAACAGTTCAGCCTGAAAATCCAGATCGAGGCTGCGGCTCATAATGAAGTGATGTGCGTGCTGGTTTGGATCACTCCCACGATGCACTTTGGGCCAGGTTCTAAAGGTGCTGGCTCCAAAGAGGATCCCATCAGCATCATCCCTGAGCGAAATAAGATTTTCCATATCATAGCGTGAACCGATAGCCACAAAATGGTCAGCATCGGCAGGACCGATCTTCCCATCCAACGAGGTGGCCATACAGGCGAAAATTCTCATGATACCAACTTAATCGCCCCACTTATTCACCACAGCCCTATTTCAGACGTCCTCTCAGCACAAAAAAATCTCACTCCACAGCAAAACCCAACTACATTATGATGAAATTCATCACAATTAACCAATTGTATTAAAGGAGCCTGCTAATGAATAAAAAGTTTATAATCCTGGTGCTGTTTCTGTTGATCAGTTTTCCTCTGTCTGCACAAGTCACACAAGATTCACTCTCCCTGGGTTGGGGCGCCACCGTTAACTATGGTTCCTTTGGTCAGCGGACAGTCCTGGTAAATGACACATTATGGCATTTCGGAGGACGCTTCTACTATGGAACACCTTTTGGCGCCAATCGTTGGGATCAGTCCTTTGTTGAATACCGAGCCCTGACAGATACATACTGGACAGCAGATGCCACTACCACCCTTTATCGCTTTTATGGCAACGTCCATGCCTATGATGGAAAAGTCTATCTCCTTGGTGGCGGCGGCGGTGACCCACTAGCTGTGGAGGTCTTTGATCCTGCCACCCGTAGTGTATCGCTTTTGGAACCCATGCCAACTCACCACCGCAATGCTGGTTCCGCTCTCTATGAAGGCAAAATTTATATGATCGCAGGTTCTGATGATGGGGCGTACAGTAATCGTGTTGATATTTATAATATCGCCAGTAACAGCTGGAGCACGGGAGCCGATCACCCCATTGCTGCGCAGACAGACGCCGCTCTCCATGGCAATATGATTTACACCATGGGTGGGTTTGATGGCGGCACTCGCAATGAAATCTATACCTACGATATTGCCAACGACACCTGGACAGCCATGGGAACAATGCCTTATCCCACAAGTGCCAACAGAATGGTCACACATAATGACTTTATCTATATTATTGGTGATTATGCCGACCTGAATCGGCTGATGCGCTATTCCATTAATGATGCGAGTTGGGTTGAATATGAATCCAACTTTATTGGTCGCAGACATAGTTCAGCGGTGATTGCAGAGGACAAGCTCTACATAATTGCCGGGAATTCAAACGAGAATGGTTTTTGGCAATATTACAACCTGAGTCAAACTATTGACCTCAGCAGCCTGGTTTCAATTTCCCCTCAGGGACTAAAGATTCCCACAGTTAGCAAACTTTCACAAAATTACCCTAACCCATTCAATCCCAGCACATCAATTCGCTTTATTCTTCACCAAAAAAGCAGTGTTGAAATGAGTATCTACAATCTAAAGGGTGAACTGATCCGTCAGCTGTCAGATCAAGTTTTCGGTCCCGGTGAGCAGGAGTTAATTTGGGATGGAAAGGATGCCCGAGGTGTTAGACAAGCCAGTGGACAATACCTTTACACAATGAAAACAAATAGTGGAATTGAGTCTCGCAAGATGATCATGTTGCGTTAATTTACCACTTCTTCCCAGGTCTTTCAAAGAGACAAGGAGTGATTACAAGAGGCTGTCTCAGAACCTGAGGCAGTCTCTTTTGGTATATAGGGATGTTTGGTTCAGAGTTCTTTAAAATGTCGCGAGTTATGCCAATATAGCTCCATTTTCATCAAGGAATTGGATACCGCCCCGGCAAACCGCTTAACTCTCATTTTTTTACAACAAAGTAAACGAAAAGAACGAATTGTCTTATGTAGATTCGTGATCTTCGTCAGATTCGTTGTGAGAGTAAAAAAATCACAGTCATATTGTGCCAGTATACCCTATACCCCTATGCCCCATAACAAAAGAGACCGCCCTTTTGGGACAGCCTTTTGCTTTATATCTGGTTGCATTTCAGGGCCGGCTGTGTACCTTCCAAATTATGTTACGCATCATTTCCATACTGGCTGTTCTATTTGTTCTGGGAGCATGCGAGCTTTTTACCCCGCGTGATTCTGAGCCTCCCATTGATGTTCTGGATCCTTATGCCTGGGTTCCTCCTACTTCACCAGAAATTGTACTTCAAAATCTTGCGAATGCTTTCCCAGCACACAAACTGAATTATCACCTGGATGTCCTGGGAAATTCCGACGAAACAGGCGCCTCCTTCGCTTTTTTTCCTGATCAAGGTGTGGCCAGCCTTCAACCCGGGGTTTTTGACAATTGGGGCTATGTGGAAGAGGAAAATTTCATTACCAAGCTTTTCGAAATACTCAACGAGGACGGTTTGCAACGTCTTGAGTGGGAACGTACAGATTTTTTACCGATTGATGATCACTTTGAGATCATCACAGACTACCATCTGACTTTAGCATATGGAGAATCTGAAACCCTCTTGCCTAGACAATTCAAAGGCCAAGCCACTTTGACTCTGGTTCAAAATGTTGATCTGTTATATGAAATTTCTATCTGGCAGGACCTTAAATCTGATTCGCTGCCCTGTTGGAGCGATCTTAAAACCCTGGTACAATAGGCTGTGAAAGTCTTTAAACCGACGCTTCTCATCGTACTACTCAGCCTGGTTTATCTACAGGGATGTTGGAACCCGTTTGCCCCCACAGAAGGTATTTTGGAAGGTGAAGCGAGCCTGATCCTGACTGAACAGAAATCACCAGAGGAGGTGCTCCAGAATTTTCGCTATGCCTATATCTATCGCGACAGTCTGGTTTACAGCGAGCTCTTTGATACCAGCTTTGTGTTTCTTTATTTTGATCCGGATATTGGTGGTGCTGGCGGCTATGACTACTGGGGTAGAGATACTGAACTGCGTACCACGGGGCGACTCTTCCGAGCCTTTGATCATTTCACACTGGTCTGGAACGCGACCATAGCAACAGATACCTCCCAGACCGGAGAAATCAGCCTGACCAAGACTTTCGATCTATCTATAGGTGGTGAATTTTTTCTTTCAGGGAATGCTGTATTTGACTTTGTTGGCGATCCCGCGGGAACTTGGCGTATCGCCCGCTGGCAGGATGAATCCTTCTTTTAGAAATGCTATCAGGTGAATTCTCCCAAAAACAGCAACTCCAGAACTCGTTAAACTCATTGAACTCATCAACTCTCATCCTCACAGCATTTGACATTGGGACCACCCACAATAAATTCAGAGCCATAATAAAGGAATCGACATGATTGTTTTAAATAAAGTTTTTCATTTCTGCGCCGCTCATCGCTACGGAAATCCAGCCCTCAGCGAAACAGAGAATCTGGCAGCTTTTGGCGAAGATCTCAATATTCATGGGCATAACTATGAGCTGACGGTTTCGGTGACAGGAGCTGTAATTCCTGCGACGGGATTTCTTGTGGATCTGGGGCATCTCAAAGAGGTGGTGAAGGAACATGTCATCAAGCAGGTCGATCATTCCCAGATAGAAATTGATATCCCCTGGTTTAAAGGCCGGCAACCCTCAACCGAAAATATGGTGGTCTGGATGTGGGAGCAGATAGCCAGCCATTTAAAAGATGGAAAACTGCATCGCATTCGGCTTCAGGAGACACCAACCATATACACGGACTATTACGGTCCGCAATAATGCCCGATTTGCCACTGATTTATAGGGTTTAACACCGATGAACACTTTTCAGACACGAACATCACGAATCATCACGAATAAACACGAATTTATAATTTGGGCTGTATCGTGCAGCTAAATATCAGGATGATATATGACGGTATATAATTCGAACCCCTCTCCTGAAATTATTCAAAGGAGAGAATGGGTCTTTCTCATTTTGGCAGGTCTCTTTCTGGGGACTTTGGCCATGCTCAACATTCTGGGTATCAGCCGTTTTATTAAGCTGTTCACAATGAGTTTTGATGGTTACGGTGAGGTTGTTTTTGCTGTGGCAGTCGGTGTTTTGCCATATCCCATCACTTTTTTAGCTACCGATCTCATTAGTGAGCTCTATGGTCGCAAGCGGGCCAATTTTGTGGTTTTTGTAGGTCTTATTCTCAATCTGTGGGTCATGTTTGTCATGTGGCTCGGTGGGGTAATGCCTGGTTTTGAAACGTTGACTGCCACAGGAGAAATTGCTCGAGATGTAGCAGGTCGTCTGCCTATATTTTACGAGGTTCGAGCCCTGACCTTTGGTGCGGTTACAGCATCCATGATTGCCTATCTGGCGGCTCAGTTTGTGGATGTCTACATGTTCCATTTCTGGAAAACCCTCACCAAAGGAAAACATCTTTGGTTGAGAAATAATGGGTCTACTCTGGTGAGCCAGTTGGTAGATACGGTTGCAGTCATTCTGGTGACACACTATTACGCCAAGGCCTTGCCTGTAGATCTGGCAAAACCCATCTTTAATCAGTTGGTGGTGTTTATCATTTCTGGCTATACCTTTAAATTGATTGTCGCTCTGGTGGATACCGGTCCTTTTTACGTCGGCGTACACTATCTTTCACGCTATCTGGAGATTGATACTCTAGCTGATTTTGAAACTGAAAAATTGTCCTCTGGACAGGAGTAATACATGGTAGACTTACAAAAAATTGAAGATTTAACCCACAGTCTCTTATCTGAGATTGGGGAAGACCCGAAACGCGAGGGTTTGGTTCGCACCCCTCACCGAGTTGCCAAGGCCTGGAAATATATTGCCAGGGGATATGAGCAAAACCTCAATGATGTTTTAAATGATGCTATTTTTGAAGACAAGTGCTCTGAAATGGTGGTCGTCAGGGATATCGAATTTTTTAGCATGTGTGAACACCACATGCTGCCCTTTTTTGGAAAGGCTCATGTGGCCTATATTCCTCGTGGAAAGGTGATTGGCTTGTCAAAAATCCCCAGAATCATTGAGATGTACGCCCGTCGGCTTCAAATCCAGGAGCGTATCACCCACCAGGTGGCCGAAGCCTTGAACGAATTATTAGACCCTGCCGGTGTGGCGGTAGTGTTAGAAGGTCGTCATCTCTGTATGCAGATGCGAGGCGTGGAAAAGCAGAATTCTTTTGCCACCACATCAGCCATGTTAGGTGAATTTCACGATGAAGCTGAAACAAGAGCCGAATTTCTAAGTATTATAAGTCTGAGAAATCTTTAATAACTCGAAGAGAGCGTTATGCCTGAAAAACTAAAAAAGCTGTTTGAAGATCATTTCAAGGAAGATGTCGCCAATCTAAGTCCACTGCCAGCCCATGGTTCCAATCGCGAATACTTTCGTCTGAGTAATGACAAACGCTCAGTGATTGGTGCAAAAAATCTGGATCGACTTGAAAACGACGCCTTTATAACCTTTTCCAGGCACTTTCTCGCAAAAGATCTAACCGTCCCTGAAATTTATGCCGAAGATCTGGACCAGCATATTTATCTCCAACAGGACCTCGGCGATGTCACGCTTTTTGACTATCTCCTGGAAGTACGCGACGGACGCAAAGACTTTCCAGAGAGATTACTTAAAACCTACAAACAGGTCGTAGAGCTATTGCCTCAGTTTCAGATCAAAGGTGGTCAGGGCTTGGATTACAGCAAGTCGTATCCCCACCACAGTTTTGATCGTCAGTCCATGATGTGGGACTTGAATTACTTTAAATATTATTTTCTCAAACTAGCCCACATCCGCTTTAATGAGCAAAAGTTAGAACAGGATTTTCAGACCTTCACCGATTTCCTGCTTCAGGCTGATGGAAATCACTTTCTATATCGTGACTTCCAATCCAGAAACATCATGCTCAAAGATGGCAAGCCCTGGTTTATTGATTATCAGGGAGGTCGTAAGGGAGCCCTTCAATATGATATTGCCTCGCTGCTTTTTGATGCCAAGGCAGATCTACCGTTTGAAGTGAGAGAGCATCTGCTGGATCACTATTTGAATGCCGTATCTGAATTAATGCCAATAGATCGGGAAGCTTTTACGAAGCATTATTATGCCTTTGTGTTTATCCGCATTATGCAGGCCATGGGAGCCTATGGATATCGGGGCTTTTATGAACGCAAAACCCACTTCCTGCAGAGCATTCCCTACGCCATAAGAAATCTTGAATATCTCGTTCGTAAAGTGGATCTGCCCATTGACATCCCAGTCATGATGGATGTCTTTCAACAGCTTATTCAGTCCTCAGTTCTGAGAGAATTTGGCAAGGCAAACTTGCGGCTCAAGGTCCGTATCTCCAGTTTTTCATACAAAAATGGAGTTCCTGTTGACGATCGTGGTCATGGGGGCGGCTTTGTTTTTGACTGTCGTTTTCTCCCCAATCCAGGCCGGGAAATAGCTTATAAAAAATTGTCTGCCAATGATCAGGAAGTTATTGACTGGTTTGCAGTTAAGCCCGATATGGATCGCTGGTTGAAGCGCATGTTTACCATGGTAGATGCCGCTGTCACCAGCTATGAAGAGCAGAACTTTACCGATTTGATGATCTCCTTTGGATGTACAGGTGGACAACATCGGTCCGTGCATTCCGCCAACAGACTGGCTGCCCACCTGAAAGAGACCCACGATATAGATGTGGTGCTCTCTCACCGCGAGCTGGAATAACTAGAGTGTCTTCCCCATTAGCGAGGTCACTCAGATCGTCACATTGAGCGAAGTCGAAATGTACAGGTATTTATTAATGGAATCTGTTATGGACTACATGTGTCTATACTTCCCCTCGACAAGCTCGGGACAGGCTCGGCTCAGCATGACACAAGGCGAGACTCAAAACAACAAGTCAAAGGCGT
Source organism: Fidelibacterota bacterium (assembly GCA_013202495.1). Taxonomy (GTDB): domain Bacteria; phylum Fidelibacterota; class UBA8477; order UBA8477; family JABMPR01; genus JABMPR01. The sequence continues at coordinate 11,511 of JABMQQ010000067.1, forward strand.
TGATCTCCGGGAGCCTTGCATGAAGGCCATGCTTTTTGCTGCCGGTCGGGGCACCCGACTGGCACCCCTCACCGATAGACATCCCAAATGTCTAGTTACCGCTGGCAACAAAACCCTTTTAGAGCATAATATCCGCAAGCTCAAGGCAGCCGGCGTTGAAACCCTGGTGATTAATACTCATCATTTTGCTGAACAGGTTATTGAATTTATCCGATCCAAAGACTTTGGTTTAACCATCCATATCTCTGAAGAGCAAGAGCTACTGGGTCAGGGTGGCGGATTGCTTTTTGCCAGCAAATACTTCCAGGGAGAAGAAGCCTTTCTCGTCTGCAATAGTGATATCTATACCGATCTGGATTTAAGGGCACTGATATCTGCCCACAATGAATCTCAAAGTCTGGTCACGCTGGCTATAGCCAAACGGGATACGTCACGCTATTTGAGATTCGACCAAAACGAAAATTTATGTGGATGGGAAAACAGGAAAACGGGTGAGAAAGTCTCGTGGAATGACAACAGTTATGACATATGGGCCTTCAATGGGATTCAAGTCATATCGCCTAGACTATTTGACTATATGGATGATCTGGGGACTTCTTTCTCAACCATTCCCGTCTATTTAAAGGCAGCAAAGGCCGGCGAAAGCATTAAGGCTTTTCCTATGGATCGGTCATACTGGATTGATATCGGAACGGTTGAAAAGCTGGAAGCGTTGCGAGGGCATTTAAGTTGATTGACAGGCGAGGATTCGAATCCTCGCGTTGATATAAGAGGATCAATTATGAGTACAACACATTACGATATAGCAATCATCGGCGGCGGCCCCGGCGGATATGTCGCCGCGATCCGTGCTGCCCAATTAGGTAAAAAAGCGGTGGTTATCGAACGCTCTGATCTCGGCGGGGTGTGTCTGAATTGGGGCTGTATTCCCACCAAGGCGCTTTTGAAAAGTGCTGAAGTATTGCGATCCGCCCAGAAAGCCAAAAAATTTGGTGTGGTGGTGGGTGAGATTGACGTGGATTTTCCTTCAGTGATTCAGCGGTCTAGACAGGTCGCCGGTTCCCTTTCAAAAGGAGTGGATTTCCTCATGAAGAAAAATGAGGTGGATGTAATCAACGGGTTTGCAAAGCTGTTGGGTGGTAATCAGATTCGTATCAATAATGACCTGGAGATCAGTGCCGATCACATCATTGTGGCAACTGGTGCTCGTCCACGTCCCATGCCCGGTGCTGCCTATGATGGTGAAACCATTATCTCCTCCAAAGAAGCCATGAATCTGGAAACCATTCCGAAAAAGCTGGTAGTAGTTGGTGCTGGAGCCATCGGTGTTGAATTTGCCGATTTCTATGCAGCCATGGGTAGCCAGGTTACCATCGTAGAAATGCTGCCACACCTGCTTCCCATTGAAGATGAAGAGGTTTCAGTCGAGCTGCAAAAAATGTTTAAGCGCAAGAAAATCAAAGCTCACACAGAATCCATGGTCGAAGCCATTTCTGTCTCAGAAGGACGCGCGCTTGTTAAAGTAAAAACAAAGACAGGTGAGGTTCTGGAGCTTGATGCAGATAAGGTCTTGATTGCCATTGGAGTTCAAGGCAATACAGAGGATTTAGGACTGGAAGAAGCTGGTGTCCAGCTTGAAAAGGGCTGGATAAAAACCAACGGATATATGCAAACCAGCACCGCTGGCATCTATGCCATTGGTGATGTGGCGGGTCCACCGTGGTTGGCCCACGTCGCCTCTCATGAAGGTATCACGGCTGTAGAACATATAGCTGGATTGAATGTGAAGCCCATGCATTATGACAATGTACCGGGTTGTACTTACTGCACGCCCCAGGTCGCCTCTATCGGACTAACAGAAAAGGCTGCTCGAGAAGCAGGCTATGAAGTAAAGATTGGAAAATTCCCATATCGTGTATCTGGAAAGGCCATGGCATCAGGAGAAACTGATGGATTTACCAAACTTATCTATGACGCCAAATATGGAGAACTTCTAGGTGCACATATCATAGGAGCTGAGGCAACCGAGCTTATCGCTGAGATTGGAATGGCCCGATCTTTAGAAGCAACCCATGAAGCAGTACTTGAAACCATTCACGCTCACCCCACTTTATCAGAAATGATTATGGAAGCTTCCGGCCTGGCCCTGGATCGTGGTATCCACCTCTAAAGGGTGATGGGGGCTATCCCATTAAAGTGGGATAACCACAAGATATTGATAAAAACCAACAACTTTCCCTTATAGATGGTGCTTTGACCACTTCCCTAAAATTTGGGATATTTGATTTTGTAACACATGGTCTGTCAAGATTCAAAAGGGAAGCTCCTTGGTATGAGACCTCAAATCGCTTAGAATGAGCGCTGAAAAAAGAGGATATTCAAGACTATGCCATTTCCCCATATAAAACCACTACTCAACATTGTAGACACCATCATCAGCGACCTGGATTCCAGGAATGAAATTCTGCAAAAGATATCAGAGCTCCTTTCAGAAAAAGTTGAGCACTATAATTGGGTCGGCTTTTATATCGTTGATGAATCAGATGCTAATCTCATTCTGGGTCCCTATGTCGGCGCAGCTACAGATCATGTTAAAATCGCTTTTGGGAAGGGGCTTTGTGGCCAGGTCGCAGTCTCTCAAATGAGTCGCATTATTCAGGATGTATCCCTTGAAGACAATTATCTGTCCTGTAGTTCAAATGTCCAGTCCGAGGTTGTTTTTCCGATTATGAAGGACGATAAATTTGTCGCAGAATTGGATATAGACTCCCACGTTATATCACCCTTTACGGAACTGGACACAGAACTGCTTGAGGCCATCTGTGAAAAATTAGCGGTGTTGTTTTGATTCAAAAAAGAATCAAATGTGGACGTCAAGACCTCTCAACTCCACTCGAGGAGACAGTCCCTTTTTTTTGCAGTATCACAAGACATTCTTCGAACTGGTATCGACCTATGTTCGTCATGCCGCCTGCCAAGTCGAAGCCAAGAGGCGTAGACTGGAGCGGTGTCGAGGTGCATAGAGTGAAGGGAAGCGTTTAACTTCAAATGCACTCACTTCAAATTATAAAAAAAGGCCTGGTCCCCTATGAGGAAGCCTGGGAATACCAGCGTCAGACCCATGCCAGAAGACTGGCCGGTGAGATACCTGACACCCTGATACTGTTGGAGCATCCTCCCGTCTACACTTTTGGTAAAAATTCTGATCAATCAAACCTCATTGATGCGCGTGATGCTCAGGTCATCAGGAGTGACCGTGGAGGGGATATTACCTGGCATGGCCCAGGTCAACTGGTGGGATATCCCATTATCAATCTGGAAGATCACAACAAAAGCGTCAGCTGGTATATGCGGAATCTGGAAGAAGTGATTATTCAAACCCTCCAGCACTATGATATCAAGGGAGAACGCATCTCTGGAATGACAGGAGTATGGGTGGGAAATCAGAAGGTTTGTGCCATGGGAGTAAGGCTTTCCCGCTGGGTAACCATGCATGGATTTGCCTTGAATGTGAGACCGGATATGTCATATTTCAACGGCATGATCCCCTGTGGTATCAAGGGCAAGGGGGTTGTGAGCATGCAGGATTTGCTTGGTGCTGAGATTACGATTGAAGAGGTTTCTCAGCCGCTGATTCAGGCTTTCCAGTCGGTATTTGATTTTGATAAAGTTTTAGATTAATAGTGGAGTCATTGCGTGTCAGCAAGTCTTAAAGGATTTCAAAAAGAAGAGTTACTCAGCATTTTCAAAACCATGGCGACTTCGCGTCGTACTGATGAAAAAATGCTCACGCTTCTGAGACAGGGGAAATCTTTCTTTCATATTGGTGCCGCTGGACACGAAGGCGCCCAACTGGCCTGCGCCATGCAGATGAACTCAGGGCAGGATTGGTCCTATCCCTACTATCGCGACCAAACCATGGTCATGGGTCTGGGGATGACCACCGAAGAGCTCTTTCTGGGCTTTTTAGCAAAAGCAGATGACCCCGGTTCAGGTGGTCGTCAACTTCCACAACATTATGGGCAAAAAGATTTGAATATTGTTTCCCAGTCCAGCCCAACCGGTACTCAGTATCTCCAGGCTGTGGGAACCGCCATGGCCGCCCAGCAGACAGATAAGCATGCTCTCGTATACGTGTCTTCTGGAGAGGGAACCACCAGCCAGGGTGAATTTCATGAAGCCCTTAACTGGGCTGGCCGCGAGAAGTTGCCTGTTCTTTTTCATATTGAAGACAATGGCTTTGCAATTTCGGTTCCCAAATCTTCACAAACTGCCGAAGGCTCTGTCTATGACATGGTCGGTGGCTACGGAAACCTGAACAGATTTGAAATAGACGGAACCGACTTCTTCGAGTCCTTCGCCACCTTCAAAGAAGCTATCTCAAGTATTCGGGCTGGAAAAGGTCCAGCCATTGTGGTTTCAAATGTAGTACGTCTTTTGCCCCACTCCTCTTCTGATGATCATCGTAAATACAGAGATGCCGATGAACTCTCTGAAGAACAAAAACGTGACCCCATTGAAAAATTCAGGTCCCAGTGTGAGCAAGACGGCATTATCAGTTCAGATGAATTCCAACAAGTCTGGGATGAGGTGCTGCAAGAGGTCGATACAGCTGCCGAAAAAGCACTCTCGGCTCCCTTTCCAGATAAATCGGATGCAGATACCCATGTCGTCGATGAATCTGTCATGGCCATCCCTCATTCAAAGCCTGTCACAACTGGAGATGAAATCGTCATCGTCGATGCTGTCAATCATGCCCTCCATGAGGAAATGAGACGGAATGAACGAATGATCATTTACGGGCAGGATGTTGCGGATGGAAAAGGTGGTGTTTTTACTGCCACCAAGGGACTCTCCACAGAGTTTGGAGACAAACGAGTATTTAATTCCCCACTGGCCGAAGCATCCATTGTAGGAACTGCCGTTGGTGCCGCTGTTGCCGGTCTGAAGCCCGTCGTTGAAATACAATTTGGTGATTATATCTGGACAGCCATGATGCAGATCAGAAATGAAGTCGCCACCATCCGCTATCGCAGCAATAATTCCTATTCATGTCCCATTGTCATTCGAACCCCGGTTGGTGGATATATTCACGGGGGTTTGTGTCATAGTCAGAGTATCGAAGGCTTCTTCATGCATCTCCCCGGTATTCACATTGTTTATCCTTCTAATGCGGCGGATGCAAAAGGGTTGCTCAAGTATGCCTGTCGTATCGATGACCCCGTGCTTTTTCTTGAGCACAAGGGCATGTATCGTCAGGGATTCGCCAAGCGACCCGAACCAGATGAAGACTATCTCCTGCCCTTTGGTCAGGCTGCTGTGGTTCGTGATGGTCGAGACCTCACCATTGTCACCTATGGTTTGATGGTATATAAAGCCATAGAGGCTGCCAAATATCTGGAAAAAAGCACAGGCGCCTCTATCGAGGTAATTGACCTGAGGACACTCAGTCCTCTTGATAAGGTCACTATTGGACAATCCCTGCAAAAGACCAGCAAAGCGTTGGTGGTCTATGAGGATACTTTGACGGCCGGTCCCGGTGCTGAAATAGCAGCCATTATAGCAGAGGAATTCTTTGAGTATCTGGATGGGCCGGTATTGCGTGTGGCCGCCAAAGATGCACCAGTCCCCTTTAACTGGGATTTGGAAGATGAAATATTACCCCAGACGGAAGATATCCGCCAGGCTGCAGAACGGCTTTTGGAGTATTAAATGAGTTTGGGTACATTGACATGCTCTCTACCAAGCGAGGATTCGAATCCTCGCGTAGAAAACCGGACAGCGCGGACTCCAGAAATGGAAAATAAGGTAATTTTATGATATTCGATATCGTCATGCCAAAAATGGGCGAATCTTTAACCGAGGGAACCGTTCTTGAGTGGAAAAAGAAGGTCGGCGAAAGCATAGATAAAGATGAGACCCTTCTGGAAATTGCCACAGACAAAGTTGATGCAGAAATTCCCAGTCCTGTCTCCGGGACGCTGGTTGAGATCATCGGTGAGGTCAATCAGACCTATGATATTGATACCGTCATTGCCAGAGTAGAAACCTCAGATTCTGTTGAGATCCCTGCCAAAGTTGCGAGTGGTAGTCAATCGCCAGAAGGGACGTTGCATGCAACATCCCGACAATCACCCCAAAGCGCACCCCAGCGCCCAGGTACTCAAGCGCCTGTGACCTTTGATGACAATCGCGTCTATTCTCCACTGGTGAGAAGTATTGCCGCTCAGGAAGGCATAACTCCAGCTGAGTTGCAACAGATTCCAGGTAGTGGGTTTCGTGGTCGGGTATCAAAAAAAGATGTACTTTTCTATCTTGAAACTCGCGGCTCCGGTGGTAAAAAGCCAAGCCCAATAAGTGGACTGGAAGAAACGGGTCTGGCCGATAGAGTATCTCCTGAGGATGTTGAAATCATCGATATGGACAGCATGCGTAAAAGCATTGCCAAGCATATGCGCAAGAGTGTGGACACCTCAGCCCATGTTTACTCTGTCAGTGAAGCTGACATGACGAAAATCATGACCTTCATATCAGAGAACAATGAGCAGTTCAAGACCAAGCATGGCCACTCCCTCACGGTAACCCACTTTATCACCAAAGCAGTGCGAGATGCGCTGTTAAACTTTCCCATGATCAATGCTTCCCTGGACGGAACCAGGATCATTCGACACAAACACCTGAATATTGGTATTGCAGTTGCAGTGGGGGATGGATTGGTTGTTCCCCCTGTTAGAAATGCTGAAAAGAAATCACTCAAAGAAATTTCCGATGATATTTCCAATATCGTTAGCAAGGCGCGAGTCAAGAAGCTGACCCTGGATGATCTTGAGGGAGCCACTTTCGCCATTACCAATTTTGGTGTTTTTGGCAATCTGGCAGGTTACCCCATTATCAATCAACCCAATGTGGCTATTCTGGGTGTGGGGGTCATCAAGAAAAGACCTGTTGTTGTTGAAACTAAAGCTGGCGATGAAATAGTTATTCGTCAGATGTGTGTCTTTACCCTGGGCTTTGATCATCGTCTGGTTGATGGTGCCATGGGTGGACAGTTTATTGAAGAAATTATGAAGAACCTTGAAAGCGTTGATCCTCAGAAGGAACTCGCTGGAGCACTATGATAAATGAATTGAAAAGAATCCTGATTACACAACGTGGGCTCTACTTCCCCTCAACAAGCTCGGGACAGGCTAGGCTCAGCAAGACGCACACGTTGATTTGTCTCCCTGAGGCTCTCGAAGGGTGGAGAAAAAGTGATTTTGTTAATGCAAACAAGAGATTCGCTGGAGCCATTTAGATGTCAAAACCTTCCAAACCAGCCTGGCTTAAAACAAAGTTACGCAGTGGACCAAACTTTCAGGACCTGAAAAACATTGTCTCAAGCCATCAGGTGCATACGGTATGTCAGGAAGCCATGTGCCCCAATATCAGCGAATGCTGGGAGCGTCGTGCTGCCACCATCATGATTTTGGGTGACACCTGTACGCGCTCCTGTGCCTTTTGTGCTGTAAAAACGGGTCGACCATCAGCTGTTGACCTGGATGAGCCTAGAAGGACTGCTGAGGCTGTTAAAAAGATGGGTCTGCACCATTGTGTCATTACCTCGGTTGATCGAGATGAGCTGGACGATGGCGGTGCTGGGATCTGGGCTGAAACCATCCGTCAGATTCATGCGGAAGTGCCGGGTTGTTCCATTGAAGTGCTGACACCAGATTTTCAGGGCAATCCTGAAAGCATTAAAACGGTTCTGGATGCTAAACCTGAGATTATGAGCCACAATATGGAAACCGTGGAACGACTCCATCGTAGAATTCGCCCTCAAGCTCAGTATCAAAGATCTCTGGATGTACTGAGACAGTCCGTATCTGAAGGCTTGCAGACCAAGACTTCAATTATGGTGGGAATCGGTGAAGAGAAAGAGGAGGTCTTTGCTCTCATGGATGACGTGCGAGCCACCGGTTGTCAAATCTTTTCCCTCGGGCAATATTTACAGCCCACCAAAGACCACGAACCAGTCCATCGATATGTCCATCCCGATGAATTTGCTGAGTATAAAGAATATGGGATGAATATTGGGTTTAGCTATGTAGAGTCGGGACCGCTGGTGCGCTCCTCCTATCATGCTGATGAGCAAGCTTTGCATAACCAGATTTTAAATCCTCCTGGAAAACGAGAACTTATCCCGGGATAGATGGAGACGGTGGTCAAATATCGTGAAATGATTCCTGGAGATCACCAGGCGCTTCATAAAATATGGAAAAATACTGCTGGCTTGACTATCCGAAAGGCAGACTCTCCTGAGGGTTTTACTGCGTTCTTGAAGCGAAATCCCGGATTTAGTTTTGTGGTTGAATCCCAGGGCCGGATACTGGGTGGGATATTGGGTGGTCATGATGGCCGCTTTGGTTCCATCCATCATTTAGTCGTCTTGCCTGAGTTCCGTAATCAGGGAATTGGTAAAAAACTCGTTTCACTAAGCCTGGAAAAAATTAAATCCGCTGGAATAGAGAAGTGCCACATCTTCATTAATAAAGACAACCGAGCTGGCGTCAATTTTTGGAAAAATCTCGATTGGGTTGAGCGTGTCGAACTCACCATGGCATCCTATATCTTTGACACCAATTAACTATATGCCTTTCGAGGGTATTGAACCTTAGTAACTCACAAACTCAACAACTCAACAATTCAACAACTAGCCTGGAAATGTTTTACCGTTGTAAATAATGATTTATGCAAGTAAACTGAACCCGCTTTACGATACCCTTTAGACAACAACAGTAAAAAAACAGGATGGTATTATATGAATTTTCCATGGAATATGTTTCTGGATCTTGGTGTCATTTCAATGGCTTTGCTATTGGCAACCTTTCTCAGGGCACGTATTAATTTCTTTCAAAAATATCTCATCCCCAACGCCCTGACAGCCGGATTCATACTCCTCCCCTTTTACAATTTTCTGGCCCCTTTTGTAGGCATGTCAGAAATCGGTCTGGGGGCTATTGTCTATCATCTTTTGAGCATTTCATTTATCTCCATGAGTCTTCGTAAACCTGCTTATACCAAGCGCAAGGGAGACAAAAGTGTCTTTGGTACTTCTATTTCCATTATTTCACAGTATTCCCTCCAATCTCTGGTTGGGTTACTGATGACATTCTTCTTTATGAGTACAGTCATGAAGGAACTTTACCCTGCCTTTGGATTTTTCATGCCCCTGGGATTTGCATTAGGACCAGGCCAGGCTTATGCCATTGGTGAAGGTTGGGTCAGCATGGGTTTTGAGGGTGCGCCAGATGTAGGTCTCACCTTTGCAGCGGTGGGTTATATGTGGGCTTGTTTTGGTGGTGTCATTTTGATCAACATGGGTATCAAGCGCGGTTGGCTTGGCAAAGCCCAGGTTGAAAAAATCAGAGAAAAACGCTTTCGTTCTGGTGTCATGGGCCGCGATGAAGAATTGCAGGTCGGATCCAAACTGACCACAGAATCTGAAGCTATTGATTCCGCCAGCTACAATATGGCCATCGTGCTCATGGTCTACCTCTTCAGTTTTTTGATGCTCAAGGGCATGGGTGGACTGCTTTCATTTGCTGGAAACCTGGGCAACGATCTGGCAGTAAATCTCTGGGGAATCAGTTTTGTTTTTGCGGCCATGGTGGCTCTCATCGTGAAAACCATCATGATTAAGCTCAAGCTTGAGCACACCCTGGATAATGGTGCCCTCACGCGCATCGCAGGTAACAGCGTTGATATCATGGTGGCTGCTGCAGTAGGCGCCATTTCGCTGACCGTTGTGGTCCAATACTGGTTACCGATTCTGGTCATCTCAGTAATGGGTGGATTTGTCACCTTTATCACCGTTATCTGGATTAGCTCACGAGTTTTCGAGGACTATCAGTTCCATCGAGCCCTGATTATTTATGGCGCTTGTACGGGTACCATGCCCACGGGTCTGGCGCTTTTAAGGGTGGTTGATCCTGATTTTGAAACCCCTGTAGCCACAGACTATATGTATTCAGCAGCCGTCACCTTTTTTCTGGTGATCCCCTTTATACTATCCATCAACCTTCCTGCTTATAGCATCACCAAGGCCAATCCGCTCTACTTCTGGGCAGCAATTGGCGTTGCGCTTGCCTATGGACTATTTTCACTGATTTCTCAACGAATCCTTGGTGGCAAACGGGCGTTTGCAAAATTTACAACACTCTGGTACGAGAAATAAAAATCAGGGGCGCCACCACTCGTCAACAGGACCCGTAAAGCCAAAACCCAGCGAATAGAATATATTGCCTGGGTCAGCCTCATCCCGGTGCAGACCGAAGAGTGGTGAAAAAATATAATCATTTTCTTTCATGGGGAAATGATGGCCCAGCAACAGATCTTGAGTTATTAAAATGCGGGCGCTGGAACGGATATTGTTATACTGCAACACACCGAAAAGCTTCCCATTCCCTACAATGAGAGCGGGGTGATAGCCCACAGAAGCCAGAATATCAATATTAGTCCAGTACGATATTCCAAAGTCCACGGCCACCATGAGGGGTTCTTGAACAATTTGCCATTTTACATCTGATAAAATGGCACCACTGCTCCAGGGTCGTCCAGTAAACTTGATGCCGATTTCTGTGTTATGTGGAAAACCTCTGCGAAAAAGCAAACTGCCATCTGCTACGAAGGCCTTTTCGTTGCCTGAACTGGAGTCCTGTAGGGAGGCAATATTGGTCATCCAACTCAACCCTACTCCCATGGTTTCCGTTCCAAGAGGCAGAACTTCAGGTCCCTGGAAGGTTCCAAGTGGATAACATGACATGAGTAAGAAAACTGACAACGACAGAATTAGTGATTTTTTAAACATTTTGTCCCCGAATTAGATGGATAAAGTTATTTTTTGCATGATTCAGTTGAAATGGTAAACTTTGAAAAAATATTGAATTATCGAACAAGATAAGGACTGATTATGATCGGTATCCAATTTACAAAGCATGGCTCCAGCGAGGTCTTAGATATTTCAACTATGGAAAAACCGAATCCTGATGATGATCAGGTTCTGGTTGAAATCAAGGCTGCCAGCCTTAATCATCTTGATCTCTGGTTGCGACGAGGATTGCCGGGATTGAGCATCCCCCTACCCCATATCCCCGGGAGTGACGCCTCTGGCGTGATTGCCGAAGTGGGCTCCGAGGTGAAGGATTGGAATATTGGTGATGAAGTGGTTATTCAGCCCGGTACCTTTTGCGGAGCATGTGAACAGTGTCAGGCTGGTCGAGAAGACTTGTGTGCCTCCTATGGCATACTGGGTGAAACCCAAGGCGGGGCTCAGCGACAATACATGTGTCTATCTCCGGTGAATATTGGCCCCAAACCAAAGAATCTAAGTTTTGTTGAAGCAGCCGCTCTATCCCTGGCTTCTCTCACTGCGTGGAATATGTTGAAAAACAGAGCCCAGCTGCGCTCTGGAGAAACACTCCTGGTTCTGGGCGCCGGCTCAGGCGTGGGCAGTATGGCTGTTCAAATGGGTCGCTATATGGGCGCTCGAGTGATTGCCACTGGGGGATCAGAGGAGAAGCAGAAACTGGCGTTCTCCCTGGGAGCTGATGAAGTCTTGAATCATCGACAGGAAGGTTTTTCTAAACAGGTCAAGGCGTTGACAAATGGTCGAGGTGCAGATGTGGTGTTTGAACATACCGGTGCAAGCACCTGGGCGGATTCGATGAAATCTCTGGCTGTGGGTGGTCGAATTGTGACCTGTGGAGCGACCACTGGCGTCAAAGGAGAGGTAAACCTCAGACATTTATTTTACAAGCGTCAAACGATTATGGGGTCCACCATGGGCTCGGTTTCTGACTTTCACGAGTGTCTTCATCTTGCTGAGCAGAAGGCGTTGATTCCCGTTATTGACAAGGTCTTTCCTTTTCAGAATATCCGAGGTGCGCATGATCACCTTGAATTTGAACATGCCTTTGGGAAGGTGGTTCTGGAAGGCTGGGATTAAAAGTGCTAGGTCCAATCCTATTATAGCTTGATCAGGTCAATATCATGAGTGTGCTTAATACACCAAGGATAGTTTCACATTGGGCTGAATAGAATTTGCCTCTATCAAGAACTCAAGATGTCTTATGGGTTTAAACTGAAACACAAAATTGAGACCAGCAGTATTCGAAGTTTCTGATACTGGCTCGACGATCCTACCTGTACTAAAATCTCGGATGCTTGCAATACTACCAGTGCTGTATTGAAGGTAGGTAGTGTACTCATAATCATATACCAGATCATAAGTCCATTTACTCTGAACGTAAAGGCCACCCACATACACTTTTAACCAGGGTTTTGGTGAAAAAACTGAAACAGCTACGCTTCCAAAGACTTGTGTATTTTGAATATTTTCCAGAGCCATGTATTTGCGACTAAATTCTTCAACTCTAGAAACTCCCGAACCAAACACTAGGGTGTTAATTGTGCTGCCCTCCGGCATTACCTCTGAGGTTTGAAGGGGTAGTGACATGCCGGCAGAAAATCGAAGTGTATTGGGAAACATGAGCTTGCTTGACAAATCAACCGCGTAGTCAAGCGTAAGAATAATAGGGGAAACATCGAATCCTCCGACCACACGAGGATCCGTATGTAGGTTATTGAGCGTTATGCTTCTATCAATTGTATACCTTGCTGGATCAAGGTTCATTGCAAAGGAAAAACCGAGACGGTTGTAGGATGGATACAAAATCTCAAGATAATCTGCAATGAGTCCTGTCATTGAAAATCCAAAAGAAAAGGATTTTGGGGTTCCATCGTTGTTGTAGAGATACCAATAATCCAGCATGGCATCCACGTCTTTGAATGTTTTTGATGATCTTCCTTCTTTGAGCGCAATTGAAAAATCGTGGAAATCGTGGATTACCTCCTCATTCTGCTTTTCGACCAAGACAGTATAATCAACAGTTGAGTCGTAGGCTACAAAGCCCTCTTTGGTGCTATAATAGAAAGCGTAGTAATTGACTTTATTTGAATCTATGGGAAAGACAAAATCAGAGTTCTTTTGAGAGATAGAATATTCATTTCCACGGTTTCGAAAATAGTCCTCTAGCTTTTTCTGGATAGGTTTTGACTCCAGTATTCCTTTTGTTTTATCCAGTTGATTATCATACCAAAGGCTTCGTCTTTCCAGCATTTCTCCCCTTTTTGTATTATAAAAGATGCGATAGTCCTTTGTCGAGTCGACTGGAATGTTTGGGTCATATCGCAGGTTAAGATAGGTAATTGCATAGTAGATCAAGTCTGGATGGATACTGGCCATCACCTCTATGGACTCAAGCGCCCGATCGAGCTCAAACTCGTTTTCGTATAGAGCGGGGGGTAGCTGATTTTCAAGAAAGGTTTTTCGGTCGGCGAACAGGGATGAACTAAAGACAAAAAGTAATATCGTCAGAAAACAGTAGGGCAGCTTCATTATGAATCTCCGCTAGAAATAGAACGTTACTTAAAAACACGCTTTGTGCATTTGGAGGACATTCTCTGATGGTCAATTTTATCCCCCAGGTGGATAATCAGTTCAGAAATAACAGAAAAGGATATGCCTATTTATGAGAACGGAGATATTTGAGGTCGGGGCGGTTCAACCCTCATCGTCCTCACCCTCTTCGTTTTCATTCTCACGCTTTTCTTTGTGGTATGAATTCAGAGCAGCACCGATGGCCAGTCCCACAGCAATTCCAACTGCAATGTTTCCCAGGGCTGCTCCCACACCCACGCCAAGCACGAATCCAATCCCGATATAGCTGGCAGGTCGTTTGTCTTTTTTCTCTTCTGTGGGTTCTGAATTCATCTGAATCCTCCAGTTATTGATTAAGCGCCACTAGATTTTTTTGTAAAGTTCCAGGGAATCTGGATTGGCCAGGGCTGACCGATTCGGACCCTCACTTCTCTTTGTCCTTTTCCGCACTGTCCTCATCAGGTTCCTTTATATCCTTTTTCCTTCGGTAGGAGTCCATGGCCACACCCATAGCAAGGCCGATAGCGATCCCCGCTCCAATATTTTCCACGGCAGCACCAATCGCGACCCCAATCGCGATTCCCGCACCGAGATACTGTCCAGGTCTTTTTCTTTTCTTCTCTGTTGTTGGTTCTGAACGCATCCTAAAACTCCTGGTTATCCGTTTAGCGCCTCAAGGTTTTTATATAGCTCAAGGGATTCAGGATTAGCCAGGGCTGACCGATTCTGAACCTCTTTGCCTCCAATGATTTTTTTGACGGAAATCTCCACCTTTTTTCCGTTAATCGTATAGGGAATGTCAGCCGTCTCGAGAATAAGTGCCGGTACATGTCGCGGACTGCAGTTTTGCCGAATAACCGTCTTCAGTTTTTTCACCAGAGCTTCATCCAGGACACCACCTTCTGGCAACTTGACAAAAAGGATCACGCGTTCGTCATCCTGCCAGGATTGACCCACAACGAGACTATCTGCGATTTCAGGCAGGTTTTCGACGACAGTATAGATTTCAGCCGTACCAATACGTACGCCGCCGGGATTCAGGGTTGCATCTGAACGACCATAAATGCGAATACCACCATGGTCGTTGATCTCAATAAAGTCTCCGTGACGCCAGATTCCAGGATAGTCAGCGAAGTAGGCGGAGTGGTATTTTTCGCCATCTGGATCATTCCAGAAAAAGACCGGCATGGATGGAAAGGCCTGAGTACAGACCAGCTCGCCATTTTCATTGAAGACACCTTCTCCGGCATCGTTAAAAGCTTCCACCTTCATTCCCAGACCACGACACTGTAGTTCCCCACGGTGGACCGGCAGGGCTGGATTGCCCAGAACAAAACAGGAAACAATGTCTGTTCCGCCTGAAATGGAAGCCAGGAGGACATCTTGCTTGATGTCGCGATAAACAAAATCAAAGCTTTCTTCTGAGAGCGGCGAACCTGTAGACAGGACTGCCCGCAAAGCAGACAGACTAAAATCCTGACCTGGTTTACAACCAGCCGACTCCAGAGCGTCCAAATATTTGGCGCTGGTCCCAAACACTGAGATATCGAGCTCCTCAGCCATTTTCCAGAGACCTTCCGGTCCGGGATAAAATGGATTTCCATCATACAGCACCAGGGTTGCCCCCACGGCCAGACTGCTAACCAGCCAGTTCCACATCATCCAGCCACAGGTTGTAAAATAAAAAATGGTGTCATCCCGCTTCAAATCACAATGAAGCATCAATTCTTTCAGGTGCTGGATCAGGGTGCCACCGGCAGAATGAACAATGGATTTTGGAAGTCCTGTCGTACCAGATGAATACATGATATAGAGGGGATGATCAAAAGGCAGGGTGGTGAAACTTACTTCGGTGGCATGGTTATCGATGAAGTCGTCCCAGTGTATACTGTTGGGAACACCAGAAATATCAGCAGGCTGTGTATAACTGATGACCACCACTTTTTCCACTGAGGGTAATTCATGTAAAATATTTTGAAGTTTTTCAAGCGAATCAAATTGCCTGCCCCCGTAGAAGTATCCATCCGCTGCAAAAATGATTTTTGGTTCAATCTGGGAGAAACGATCGAGAACACCCCTAATACCAAAGTCTGGCGATGAAGATGACCAGATAGCGCCCAGGCTGGACGCAGCCAACATGGCGATAATGGTTTCAGGCAAATTGGGAATAAACCCGGCCACTCTGTCACCCCGGGTCACACCGGCGTCCTTCATGGCTTGAGCTGTCCTGGCGACCTGTGCGTAAAGCTGGCTGTATGTCAAAGATCGTTTCACCTGGTCTTCACCGCGGAAATGAATGGCGATGCGTTCACCGCGATAGCGCAGCAGGTTTTCAGCATAATTCAGACGAGATCCCTGGAACCACTTTGCTCCAGGCATTTTCCTTAGATCATCCACGACCTCATCAGCTTCTGTTCTGGAAATGACCCCGCCAAGATTCCAGATCTCAGACCAGAATTCAGCGGCATGATCCAGCGACCATTGATAAAGATCATCATAGGAGTTCAGCTTGAGACCATATTTGGAATTTATATCGAGACGAAATTTAGTCATCTGAGCCTGATTCAGCTGGTCTTGTCCAGGTGTCCACATCACCTTATTTGTCATGTCTGGCTTCCCTATTCATCATCTGGTTTGACACGTGTACGAAGTTGCTTTACACGACTGCGTTTGGTTTTGGTTTCTAATCGTTTGTTCACGGATGCCCGTGTTGGCCGAGTGGCCTTGCGTTTCTTGGGCTCTATTTCAGCTTTCTCAATAATTTTTTCAAGTCTATCCAGGGCAGCCAGACGATTGGCTTCCTGATTGCGGAATTGCCTGGCAGTAATTATGATAACACCCTCTGCATTGATGCGCTGGTCACGCAATTTTAAGAGGCGCTCCTTGATATGATCAGGGAGGCTGGAATTCTGACTATCAAAACGGAGTTGAATGGCTGTGGCCACTTTATTGACGTTTTGCCCACCAGGTCCACCTGAGCGGATGGCTTTGAGCTCAAGCTCGCTTTCTGGAATTCTCAGGGGTGACAATGTGCTTTATACCACCGATGTTGAAAGCGTACCAAGAGCCTGGATCTCAATGTCAATATTCTGCCCACTACTTAGAACCAGATCTCTTTTGGAGGGACTACCGGAACATAAAAGATCACCAGCTCCCACATGGCTTGACCTGGCGTATTCAAGCATATCAGTGAAACTGAAATTCATCTCCTTTAGTCGGGTATCCACTTCTGTTTGGCCATTCAGACTGATTTGCATGTCCATATTGAAACCATTTCCGATTTTTAATGAGTCAACTTGATCAGTAGTGACGAAATAGGGTCCCAGCGATGTGGCCTGGCCTAAGGCAAAACCGGTTTTACCAGAAGCTTTCTCCTGGGCAGCGGTCCAATTGTTCACAATGGTGTATCCGGCGATTTCTGGGTTCTCAGAATTTTTGCTGGCTGCCACGATGGCGGCGATTTCTCCCCGAGGTGATAGCCCTGTTGGGGTGAGTTCCTGTCTGTGACCCAGAAGCGTCTGGGTTTGTCCAAAATCAAAAGTATCTGGGGCTTCATCCACAAAGGCATTGAAAAATCGAATACTTAGTGGGTCAGGGATGGGTGCGAAAAACACAATATCTTCTTCTGCCAATGCTACAGGTCGGGCATGGACTGAAAGACCTGATGTATCAATATTTTGGAAAGCGTCTTCCAGCTGAGTCAGTAGTGAAAAGGAGCGTTGCCAGATTTCCAGTGTCAGCTTCATGGATGAAGCCAGATTTAAAAATTCCTGAGCATTGCGGTCTTGCTTCATCCACAGAGAGGCCCGCATGACATCAATAGCCTGTCCTCCAAGGGAAAAGGCCAGCCGGGGTTCCATGCGATAATCCAGTGCATAGGAGAGTAGTTTCATAAAAACATCCTGTATTATCCGCCTTCGCGTAGTACCATGGGTTCATCCATGGATAAATACATTGAACCAGCTACGGTGCGAATTCGGGTAATGGTTTATACTCGAGTTTACCTGTGAGGCTCCAATAATCGTAAAAGATGCACCACAGGGCAGGTGGCTGAAAGAATTTTTAACAGAATTATTTGTCTCAAGTCACCCTAAAAGGCATGTTAATCTGAAGTTGCTAAAAGTATCTTTTTCGACTATTGGCCAGACGAATTAATTAAGAGAAATTCAACCATTCCTATGATGAGGAAGCATGCTTAAATCAGCCCTACTACTTATAGATGTACAAAAAGGTTTTGACAGCCCGCTGTGGGGACAGCGGAACAATCCTGAGGCCGAATCAAATATCACAGCCCTGCTGGCTGAATGGCGTAAACATGGCGCGCCCATCATCCATGTGAAGCATTGTTCAGTTTCTTCGCAATTACCCCTCCACCCTGATCAACCGGGGAACGCCTTCAAGGATGAAGCAGCACCCATATCAGGAGAGCCAGAATTCACCAAATCAGTGAACAGCGCCTTTATCGGAACCGGTCTTGAGGATTATTTACACGAAAATGATCTGGGTTCTCTTGTCATTGTTGGTCTTACCACAGATCATTGTGTGTCCACATCAACCCGCATGGCTGGAAATCTGGGTTTTGATGTGACCCTGGTTTCAGATGCCACAGCTACCTTTGATCGAAAAGACGCTGGGGGTGAACACATTAGCGCAGAAGATATGCATCGTGTGAATCTGGCCAGCTTAAATGGTGAGTTTTGCGTCGTGAAAACAACAAATGAAATCCTAAAGGCAATAAATTAAAGACCAGGGGGCTCTCCATAGTGAGCAAGCTAACAAGCGATAATTTAGAAAGCTGGACCGAGCATTTTCAAAAGGGCTGGCTGAAAAACTTTGTTGACACCAAGAGCATTGACTGGAAGCTCTATAAATATGTAAGGAATGAGCAGACTGTGGCGGGGAAAGGGCTTGATTTGTCTAAAGCCCGTCTCCTGCTTGTCTCCTCTTCAGGTGCCTACTTGCCCTCTAAGGATAAGCCCTTCCATGCTGCTAACCTTTTGGGTGATTACACCATTCGCACCTTTCCTGCCTCTACGCCTTTTTCAGAGCTTGAATACGCCCATGATCATTATGATCAAACCGCGGTGAGAAAGGATGCTCAGGTACTGCTTCCACTGAATCATCTGCGAGACCTGGTGGATAAAAAAGTTATTGGCAGTCTGAGTGAGACGGTGGTCAGTTTTATGGGCTATCAACCCTGGGTGGGTCGAGTGATCAAAAAAACCCTGCCTGCTATCCACAAGATTGTACAAGAAGAAGCCATAGATGCTGTTTTGCTGGTACCCTCCTGACCTCTGTGTTCTCAATCCGTGGGATTGATCGCCAGAGCATTGGAAGAAGCCGGAATAAGGACAACGTTGACCAGTTGGAATGCTGGGATTATCCGTGGGATCAAACCGCCTCGTGCCACCATAACTGCATTACAGCGAGGCATGACCCTTGGGCATCCCCATGATGAAGCCCAACAAAAGCGGGTTCTTATGGAAACACTTAAATTACTTGAACTGGATGCACCAGTGGATCTTGTGCGTCTCAATGAGAAGTAAAATCAGCTCGTGAAGATCCGAACTGCTAAGAAACAAGATTTAATCCAGCTCGTTGAGATATACAATCAAGCTATAAAGGCACAAAGCACTGCCACTCTGGAGCCGGTTACATTCAAGGATAGAAAGTCCTGGTTTGAGGATCATGGGCAGGATAAACATCCAATCCTCGTGGCTGAGTCCGAGAACCTCATTTTGGGATATCTATATCTAAGCCCCTATCGTCCCGGTCGCTCAGCTCTGAGGCAAACAGTCGAAGTAAGTTATTTTGTGGATTTTGACCATCACCACAAGGGAGTTGGTTCACTCCTTCTGAAAGCATGTCTGGAGAAATGCCCTGGTCTGGGTATAAAATCTCTTTTCGCGATCCTCCTGGAAACCAACGAAGCAAGTATCAACTTACTGAAAAAACATGGATTCGAGCAATGGGCACTTCTCCCTGATGTGGCGGAGATTGATGGTATAGAAGTGGGTCAGGTTTATTTTGGTCGAAAAGTTTAACCAGAGAAAAAGCGAAGAAAAGCTGAGAAAAACTGAGAAAAACTGAGAAGGAGTCATTCCATGAGAAGAATTCTTGCGTTGACAATCCTAACATTTATTGTGATTGGTTGTGTAGAGGTTCCAGAAGGGATCACCCCTGTTAAAAATTTTAAGGTGAAGCGGTTTATGGGGACGTGGTATGAGATTGCCCGACTGGATCACCCTTTTGAGCTGGGCATGAATAGCGTCACCGCTAACTACTCCCTTGACTCAGATGGTGGAATCACGATTCAAAACAGTGGATACATGGTTAAGTGGGAAGAATGGAGATATGCTGAAGCCAAAGCATCTTTTGTGGATGATAAAAAAACAGGATTTCTTAAGGTTTCCTACATATGGCCATTCTATGATCCCTATGTCATTTTCAAGCTGGAGCAGGACTATGATTATGCCTTTGTGTGTGGCAGGGACAGATCCTTCCTCTGGCTGCTATCCAGAACAGAATATGTGGATAGGGATGTCATCGATGAGTTTGAGGAAGAAGCTAAAAAGCTCGGGTTTGATACATCAGCGTTAATCTATGTTAATCACTTTTGAAATTCTTTTCGAGAACGAGATTAGAACATACCCGTGAGACCCTCCTAAACCTAGAAGGCGGAACTAAACACCTAGCAAGTTATATATGATGTAACAAAGCATGTGATATGAACACTAAGATATATAACATGACCGATATTTAAGGATTATAAAATAATGAAAGTTTTAATAATGATAGGTTTAACACTTTTTGGAATGGCATCAGGAGCAGATAATAAACTGACAGAGGGCAGCCCTGCTCCCGATTTTACCATGCAGGATCAGAATGGGAAATCCCACACACTCTCTGAGTATCAGGGTCAGCAGGTTGTGGTGTATTTTTACCCCAAGGACGATACTCCAGGATGTACCAAAGAGGCCTGTTCAATTCGGGATGATTACACCCTGTTTGAAAAGAATGGCATCAAGGTCTTTGGTGTGAGTTATGATGATATGAAGAGCCACAAAAAATTTGCTGAGAAATATGATCTGCCTTTTACTCTACTGAGTGATTTGGATAAATCTGTGGCTGCAGCCTATGGTACCAAAGGGATTTTTGTCCCTTCAAGAAAGACATTCCTGATTGATGAGGCTGGCATGGTTCGCAAGATCTATGAGAATGTTACGGTTTCTGGACATGGAGCAGAGATTCTGGCAGACTTCGCAGCCATGGCTGCACCTGCCAAGGACTAATGCCCTATCATCAAACACCCGACTTAAGTCGGGTGTTTGATATAATCCCAAAACATCAAAAGCATGGAAAAACAATGAACAAATCCAGACATAATATATCGATAGGCATTATAACCTGCTTCTTGTCCCTATCAGTGTTCGCCGGTACACCCATTGACGTAAAGAAAAGTACTGTGGAATGGGTGGGTAACAAGGTCACAGGTTCGCACAATGGCAGTCTTGAAATACAAAAAGGCGAGGTGACCATTGAAAAAGGTGTGATCAGGAGTGGTCGCTTTATACTCGATATGACCAGCATCAAAGTCCTGGACATCAAGGATAAAAAAAAGAACAGAAGCCTGGAAAAGCACCTTAAGCATGATGATTTCTTTGGTGTGAATAATTATCCCAAAGCCGTATTTGAGTTTGCAGTGGCATCGCCCATAAAAGGTGCTAAAGATGATGAACCGAATTATCATTTTAAGGGAGATTTAACTCTCAAAGGCATTACCCACGCATTGGACTTTGATGCCCGTGTGGACATGAAAAAAAAGAGCGCCTCTGCCTCGGGACAAATCATTGTGGATAGAACCAAATACAATATCCGCTATAAATCGAACAAATTTTTCGATGGCCTGGGCGATCGAGCAATCTATGATGAATTCAGCATCACCTTTAACGTTTTGACCAAATAATGTTCTGGGGGGGGCAATCCCCCCTTTTTTTCTCCAAATAGATAGCACCCCTCAGTGGCAGGATGTATCTTTACCTCGCTCAATTGTAGTTGAACAGTTGAAACGCTGATAAAAGCAGTTCATTATTTCAGAGGGGGAATTCGTGCTACTCAATCCGATTATTTATTCGCCAAAACATCAGGACCAGCGCTTCCAGGATATCATTCAGAAGACCATCCAGTTTTTTGAAACCAAAGGGCTGCAAAAAGTAAAAGATGATGACACCAACCAGGTTTGGTATGCTGATTTTCTAGACTTTGTCAAGAAGGAGAAGATTTTTGCCACCCTTTTGACTCCACCAGCTTATGGTAAGGAAAATTATCGCTGGGATACCTGGCGTATCGCTCACTTCAACGAAATACTGGGTTTTTATGGTCTGGCTTACTGGTACACCTGGCAGGTTTCCATTCTTGGTTTGGGTCCTATCTGGATGTCTGAAAACGAAGCCTTAAAACAACGGGCAGCGAGATTACTGGAAGAGGGTGAGGTCTTTGCCTTTGGTTTATCCGAGAAAGATCATGGTGCCGATATCTACTCAACTGAAATGTCCCTAACCCCCCAAAAAGCAGGTCAGTATCTGGCAAATGGATCCAAATACTATATTGGCAATGGCAATACTGCAAAAATGGTCTCCACCTTTGGAAAGCTGTCTGATTCAGGAGATTATGTTGTTTTTGTCGCGAACTATCAGCATGAAAAATATAACTGTGTAAAAAATGTGGTGAACAGTCAGAGCTACGTAGCAGAATTCACACTGGATGAATACCCCATTTCAGAGGAGGATATCCTGCATAAAGGCGAGGAGGCCTGGAATGCGGTTCTCAATACTGTAAATATTGGGAAGTACAATCTGGGATGGGCTTCCATTGGGATGTGTACCCATGCTTTGTATGAAGCCCTCAGCCATGCCTCTCAACGGAAACTCTATGATATGCATGTCACCGATTTTCCCCATGTTCAGCAAATGTTTGTAGATGGCTATACCCGACTGGTGGCCATGAAACTGGTGGCCTTGCGAGCCGCAGACTATATACGGGTTGCCTCCAGTGAGGACAAAAGATATCTGCTATATAATCCTGTGGTGAAAATGAAGGTGACCACCCAGGGAGAAGCTGTGATTGATTTGCTCTGGGATGTGATTGCAGCCAAGGGCTTTGAAAAGGACACTTTCTTTGATATGGCTACTCGTGATATTAGGGCTCTCCCAAAACTAGAGGGTACAGTTCATGTGAACATTGCCCTGATCCTTAAATTTATGGCGAGCTATTTCTTTCGATCCACAGACTATCCTGTCGTAGAGCAACAATCACAAGCTCAGAACGATGATTTCCTTTTTAATCAGGGACCAACTCGTGGTTTAGGGAAAATACGCTTTCATGATTATAGCAAAGTCTATAAATCGGTTCAGCTGCCCAATGTTAAGATTTTCAAACAACAGATTCGTCTACTGAAAACCCTCTTGATGCTGGCCAAACCGGATAAAGAACAACGTAAAGATATTGACTTCCTGATGGCGCTGGGTGAGCTATTTACCCTCGTGGTTTATGGCCAACTCGTGTTGGAAAATGCTCCAATCTATGCGGTGGAAGATGATACCATCGATCAAATATTTGATTTTATGGTCAGAGATTTCTCCAGCCATGCTCTGCAATTGTATTCAAAGAGTAGTGCAACCATGAGTCAAATGAGACTCTGTTCAATGATGATAAAAAAACCAGCTGTTGACCGAGCCCGCTTTAACCGGGTTTGGTCAGATCAAATCTTTCCCCTAAAAGACAGATACATCATGAAACCATAGCGCTTTAGCCAGCGACTGACGAAGCCGTCAAGTTGTGGTTTTTGGAAATAGTCTATCCATTCCTCGTTTGTCTGGTTAATATCAGACGTTTCTACACGTTTTAGCCTATGAAAACCTTACTGGAGGTGCGTTATGGATTTAAACATAGCAGTTTTGATTGATGGTGATAATATCCCATCTGCCCATGTAAAAGAGATGATGGAAGAAATTGCCAAATATGGTAATCCCACCATCAAGCGCATTTATGGAGACTGGACCAAACCCAACCTCTCAAAATGGAAAAACCTCCTGCTGGAAAACGCTATCACGCCTATTCAGCAGTATGGCTATACCACAGGTAAAAACGCCACGGATTCCGCCATGATTATTGATGCCATGGATATCCTGTATTCAGAAAAAGTAACTGGATTCTGCCTGGTCTCCAGCGATAGTGACTTTACCCGTTTGGCTACCCGGCTCCGGGAGGCCGGTATGAAGGTCTTTGGGATTGGTGAGAAGAAAACACCCCAACCCTTTATCGTAGCCTGTGATAAATTTATCTATATCGAAATATTAAAGAATCTGGCCAAGGAAAATGAGTCAGAAACTGCTGAGGACAAACAACCCGCCCCTGAAAATATTGACAAGGTTACACCAGGAGTGATTCGCTTAATTGCTACCACCGTTTCTGATCTGGCAGATGAAGATGGCTGGGCCTTCCTGGGTGATGTGGGCAATCTGCTTCAGAAAAAACAGCCTAATTTTGATTCCAGAAATTATGGTTTTCTCAAGCTGACGCCTCTCATAAAATCAACTCAGAAATTTGAAATTGAATCGAGGGAAAGCCCCACAGGACGATTCAAACTTATTTACGTGAAGAATAAAGTATCCAAAAAAACAAATCGTAGAGGGAAGTCATGAAAACCAAACTAGTACTACTTCTAGCCATCATCTTTTTAATGGGATGCGGTAAAAAATTCGAGGAATACGAATATTTATCAGACCCTCAAATCAGTGAAAAAGCACCTCAGAAAATGCTGGTCTATGAGGCAAAAGGGGACCCAAACGAAACGGTTGGCGAAGCCTTCGGCGCCCTGATTTCGACTTTTTTCAAGCTAAAGAAGGCTCACGATATGGATATGGTCGCACCGCGTGCTCGCTGGCCCAAATCTGCAGACACCCCCAAGGATCAATGGGTGGGGATTTATGCCATGCCCATGGCAGAAACGGTGACTGAAATACCAGCTGAAATTTTATCAGAACACCCCGCTCTCATACTTGAAACCTGGGAGTATGGTCTGGTGGCTGAAATCCTTCACAAGGGCTCTTATACCAGTGAGGGTCCAACGGTGGAACGATTGCATCAATTCATTACAGATAGTGGTTATGAGATCGCAGGACTTCATGAGGAGGAATATCTTAAGGGTCCTGGTATGTTTGGACCAGGGAATCCCGATAAATACTATACTATCATTCGATATCCTGTTGCCAGAATTGTTCCTCCAGTCGAAGAACCGTCCACCGAAGCAGTTGAAGTAGAAGAGACAGAGGGTTAAAACGGTTTTGGGCTTTTACCAGACCGAAAAAGGGGTAGAAGACTACATAAAGCTGGCCGAGGGTTATGATGGCGCCGAACTCATTGACTGGCTAACCAGCTATCTCCCTGAGAATTCCAGTGTGCTTGAGTTGGGGATGGGTCCCGGGAAAGACCTGGATATCTTGCTTAAGATCTACCGCGCGACAGGTTCAGATTTTTCACAGCTTTTCGTCGATCGCTATCTGAAGCAACACCCAGAAGCCGATGTTCTGCAACTGGATGCTGTCACACTGGATACCCCGAGACGATTTGACGCGATTTATTCCAATAAGGTTCTCCAACACCTCAGCATTGATGCGTGTAGGCAATCCCTGGCTGCCCAATACGGGAGACTTAATGAGGGTGGGATTGTTCTCCATGCCCTGTGGTTTGGGGATGATTATGAAGAATTTGGGGATCTGGGATTTCAACAATATACACAGGAGAGCTTTGCCCAACTTTTAGAGGGTCGCTTCGAAATACTGGAGACAAAAATTTTCACAGAAATGGAAAAGGATGACTCCATTGCCTTTGTATTAAAGCGTCTACCAGGTTAACCAGAAACGTCGAACCTTGAGCCTGTCGAAAGGTGGGGCCAGGGAAAGGATGGACATTTCGACGAGCTCAATGTCCAAGTCCGCAACCCGGCGGGGAAGTCAAATCAATGTCTGAGACCTTAATACCGGCAGCTGAGTTTATCGAAGCCAGAGGGTGATCCATAAAGTACCGTGGACATTTCGACGGGCTCAATGTCCGAGTCCGTAACCCCGGCGGTTGAGCTTGTTTGTGGGGTCGTAGCCTTTAGGCGGAGCCCCATCGAAACCCCGGTTGTTTCACCATGATATTGCATATTTCGAACTGCCTTCGCGCCTTTCGAGAAGCTCAAGGACCAGCTTCGGCAGACAGGCTCAATGTCCAGAGTCTGAGCCCGGACTCAGACGCAGCAGGCGGCCACCTTCCCCATCCTCTAGCACCCAGATGGCCCCATCAGGTCCTTGTTCAACCTCTCGAATTCGCTGCTTCATGTCGAAACGTTCAACCTCTTCAGCCTTGTCACCACTGATCTTGATCCGTACCAGCGATTCTGATCTGAGACCTCCAATAAAGGCGTTGCCCTGCCAGTCAGGAAACATGAAACCGTCATAGATGATCAGTCCCGAGGGTGCTATGGTGGGTACCCAGTAAACTTCAGGAGTATGGAATTCGGGACGCGTATCATGATCGGGAATGGGATATCCCGAGTAGTGATTGCCCCAGGAGACCAGGGGCCAGCCATAATTATCTCCACGTATGATGAGGTTGAATTCATCGCCGTGTTGGGGACCCATCTCGTGCGTCCACAGTTTTCCCTGGTGATCAAATGCAATACCCAGAAGATTTCGATGTCCCAGGGTCCAAAAGCTTTTCGCCAACACACCTTTATCCTGAAAGGGATTATCTGTCGGTACGGAGCCATCAGCATTTAGCCTGATGACCTTGCCCAAATCCTGGGTCCAACTCTGAGCAGGTTCCTGTTTTTGCCGTTCACCTGATGTAATAAAGAGATAGCCCTGTGGGCCGAAAGCCAGACGGTGTGAGTAATGCCCTTTCCCAGAGACCTTTGGTGTTTGTCGCCAGATTATTTCAAAGTTTTCAAGTTTGGGTTGGCCCGATTCAGTGTGGAGTTGAGCCCGGGCAACCACGGCTCCCCTTTTTCCTGATGTTCCCTTCTCCGCATACGAGAGATAGATCAAATGATTTTCCTGATATTGGGGATGGAGGATGATGTCACCCAATCCGCCCTGACCACCGTAAGCAACTTTGGGGATCCCTCGAACCGTTACTTTTGAAAGGTCTTCTAAGTAAACCAGGAGTAAGACCCCAGGTTTTTCAGTAATCAGAAGATCACGATTTGGCAGAAAGGTCATGGCCCAGGGTTCATTAAATTTCCCGAAGCTTTCATACATGAGCTTTGATCCAGCATCTCCTTCAAAAGTGTTCTCAACGGGATCGGCAAAGACCTGACTGGTGATGAGAATCAGAAGGAGACAACCTTTTAAAGCTATGTTTTGCATATTACGTCTATCTCTCGGCTTTATTTACATAAACGATGTGGTGAAATTGACACCGGCTCAAAAGAGTCCAACAGCCAACTCTATCCAGACAATGATAAGCACTGCCAGGATAGCAATCCCAACAGCCAGTCGATACTTTGAATTACTAAGCTTTCTTGATGCCAGCTCATAGGCAAGGGCAGCGAAGGTTAGGAGGGCACCGGCGACAATAAAATCCATCAAATCCCAATCCACTTCATCTGTGAATTGCATGGCCACCAGGGGTATTAATAGTACGAGGACCACCGATCCCCAGATGGCAATTCTTGGTTTGTTGCTGCACCAGTCACTTCTTTTATCTATGCTTTCAACCATAATTTCACCTCTTCAATTAATTAACGAGACAAATTGGTATACGGTGAGGAGAGTCTGTAGTTCCACAGGGGTGTGGTTGGAACACGAGCAGGCTTTAAAAAAGTTTACTCTTTTACCAGCATTATCCATCAAGGGCAGCCGGGCATTATCTGGATATATATTCCTCTGTCTGGTTGCTGTCTACATACTCCTGAAAGCTTGGATCATAGTTTTGTTTTCGCAGGTTCCAGATGTGCTGAAATGAGGATGCCCCCATGGGCTGGGTATAATCTCTGGACAGAGCGGACCAAATATCTTCATCCAGGTTTCCATCTCTGTTCTCCAGGAAGGCGCTTTCCCAGGCACGAAAAAGGTTGGTTACTGGAACGATGAGCTGAACTGATTCTGCCTCAGAAATGGAACCAAAATCCTGATTGGCACGAACAAAAATATCACTGATGCGTTCTCCAGCGAATATGGCAGTTGTTCTGCGCTGTTCCCGGGACATCTCATGCAATGCAGAAAGCCTGGCCTGAGAATTCTGAGACCTGATTTGTAGTGCCAGGTATATGAGCGATACGACCACGGCGAAGGCACCAATCATTTCACCAATAGCCCCTATTGCATCCCAATTCATATTTCATTTCCCTTCTTCATGTTGTCTCAATATACACCGGTCGATCAAATGCATTGGCTACTTCTTAAATTCCCAGTTCTGATGCTTGATAAAAGCTGGTTCTGTCTTTTCCGGGCTGTGTTCCTCAAGCCTTTCTACCAGCCATTGATACCACTCTAGAAATAGCTCATCGGATTGGCCTTCGCGAATGGATAAGACCCAGGGTCTAAGCCTTTTCCATAAGGTGATTGCGACACCACCAATCAGTTCCTGGACTGCATCCATTGGTACAACTCCTCGGAACACCAGTAGGCCCATGGTCTCATACTTTATCCCAATTAAAAGAGCTGCTTCAATGTGATCAGATCCCTTTGCCAGAAACTCTGATGCAGGCATGTCTTCAGATAGGGAATGAATAATTCGAAAAGCTGCCGTAAACTCACTATCTTGAAAAGACCTCACCAACTCAACAGAGGCTAAATCATGCCTCTGGCGTTATGTTTCTCGAATCTGAATCATACCAAAGATGATTGCTGCGACAACAGCAACAAACCCCCCAATTTCTGCTATTTGTGATAGTGTCTGTAAATCCATTATTACCTCATTGTTTTCAGTTTAACGCGTTGGGTACATTTATAGCCCCCTGACCAGGATGGAAGGGGAAATCTTGAGTCTGCTTGTTAGTCTTGCTCGCAAAGCTTTTTTAGCATTTCAAGTTCACTTTGAAAATGAGCTCTGATCTTTTTCTTGAATATGGGACCCATAAAGGGCATGACAACTTTAGTAAAAGATTTAAATCTGATAAAAGCGTCAATGGTCAAAACGGTTTTTTTAGTTGAACCATTGAACCGGTAAATCACTTCAGTGTCATTATATACACCTGTCAGTTTAAACGAAATCAATTCATTCTGCTTGAATGCAGTTATGGTCCCTTGAAGTTCAGTACTTTTACCATTTTCTTCAACCACTTCAATAAATGTTGTGCCAACCCTTCCAGGCACGTCATTAAGAATTTGAGTACTCCTGACGCTTTTCATCCACATCTTGGCTTTTTCTGGATGATCAAGCCATTGGAATACTTGTTCAGATGAGGAATTGATCTCGATTTGAAATGATAACTTCAGTCTATTCACCCACTCCCAACCCGTGTTGGTTTTTCTTAAGAAAAAGAAGTATAACAAAGACGCTGATATATCCTACCAATTCAAGAATTGAGGCTCCGCCTGATTTTGTAACCACGAGCATGACAGGACCTTCCACTTTGGTCACCAGGAGTGTGGCTTCATCTGGACTGACTCCCACAGTACCAAGGGTTCTGGCTGCAAAATGAATGGCAAAATGAATTCCCAGGGGCACCCAGATATTGTCGTAGAGCAAGTATGCCTGTCCAAAAACGAATCCCGCAAGCGTGGCGCTGGATAGAGATAGCCACCAGGGAAAATCATTGGAAAAACCGGAAAAATGAAGCAGACCAAACACGATTGAAGAGACGACAAGACCAGTTCTGATATTATACCGCTCAGTAAAAGCATTCATGAGGAAGCCCCTAAAGATGCTCTCCTCGATGATTGCCGTTTCCAGACTGAAAATGGTTGAATACAGTATTGCAGGCATTAAGACATTGAGCAGTTTGAATTCCCACAGCCAACCCTCCACAGAGTACCACCCAAAACTGAGCATAATGAGCAAGGGGATGATCTGGATAATAAAACCCAGAAATATTCCCAATCCGAGATGCCTTATCCAGTTGCGTTCAAATGTTATTCCCATAAACCTATGAGAATGACCCATCAACAATTTTATGGTGAATGCGACGCTAAGGAGCACAAGGATAGATCTGATGGATCTCTTTAAAACATCATGGAGAGCGGATGGCCATTCATGTTCAACAGGACCTGATCCATCCACCAATCCAACTTTTTCTAAAACGATTCCTATTGGATCTACAACTAACATTTCACCAATAATGATGAGAACAAGGATCATCAGGGTGGGCCATAAGATCCGGATATTGTCTCCATAATAGAGTAGTTTTTTAAAATTCATTTCATCCTCCACATTTCAATATATGGATTTCGAAAACAAACCCGACATATTTGGCCCATCTATGTCCTGGGGACTATGATAGGCCATTGTTAGGTATTTGTTCCTTCACTTCTTAAGTGTTCCTGCATCAAAATATTTTCGCAAGAAATTTTCAGCATTCCGGTTACGTGAAATAATGAATTCCTCTGTTTTCCTTGTGTGAGCCAGAACTTTGTATGCAATTCTAGCACGCCTGGGAAATTGGGTATGATGGGCATCAAAGGCGTGTACTCTTTGGGCTGTATAATCTGCCACATTTACACGCAGATCAACAGCAAGCTCAGAAACAAAGACACTGGTCTCAGAGATGGGAATCAGGCGTTCTGTTTGAGCCATGTGAAGCAACAATTTGCCGGAATCAGTAAGATCAAAAGCGACATCAGTGGCAAGTCCTGTCATTGTATGATCCCAATCACCAGTCATGCCGTCTGGACCAAATCCGATGATCATGACTGGTTCAATATCAGCTAACAAATTGAGTAATGCATCCTTTAGGTCATCAACCCGATCGGAAACGTGACCGTCTGGAACCTTGAGAAATATTGGAGATTGCTGTATCCCGAGGGCTTGAAGGGCTGCCTCTGCTTCCTGCTCACGTACTTTAGCCAGGGATTCTCCATGTAATCCTTGTCCTGTCTCATCTGGGCCGTCATCTCCTGAGGTGACATATACAACCCTGATATCACAGCCCTTTGTAGAAAGCAATGCCAGGGTCCCGCTGACCATCGTTTCATCATCTGGATGAGCTAATATTACACATATTTTTTCACCGATTTCTTCCACGGGTTTTTTTGACTCACATTCAAACAGTATGGGAATGGTAGAAAAGAGGAAAAAGAGGGTAATCCAGGATTTATGTTTTCTAATGATCATTTTCGAACACTCCTAACGCTTAAGACCCACCTACAGGCTGGCGGGAGTGGACTAGTCTTTGGCGTACCGCACGTTATTCAAATCTTTCGTCGGCTTTTTTAAACCCAGCTTCATCAATATGCTCAGAGAGCCAGCCAAGTTTTTCTTCATCGACACCATCAAAAGCACTTACATATGGCTTGATATCTAATATGGGAGTTTCATCCATGATATCAACATTCTCAACGAATAATCTATTGTCACGAATCGCATTCAATTTCAAAACAGAGATTCCAATGGGATTGGGTCGTTGGGGAGCCCTGGTCGCGAAAACACCATGAGCCTTATCATCCAGAAAGGGTTTGGTTTGTAGTGAAAAGCCTGTGGATTTATTAAAATCATAGATGACAAGTATATGCGAGAAACCATCCAGGTCTTTCAGGCCATCTGAATATCGGGAGAATAGTTCAATCTCGCCCTTTATTCCTTTTGCGCTACTGGGTTGAATAGGCATCCCCTTCGTTTCCTTGTGGGGGGATGTGATAGTTCCAATCTGATGATATGTAAATTTCTTTTCAATCATTTTTACTCAGGAAACCAATACCAACAATACATCACCCCACCCTCTCAAGCATGGAAATGGTATTAAGTAGACAATGAGCCAGAATAAGTGGCCACAAATTTCTGCCGAAGACGACATAACCGATTCCCATTGCCAGACCGAAAAGACCGACAGTTATAGAGCGCTCTGACAAATCATGGGAGTGTCTGAATGCAAAAATAGCTGCCTGGATTAGGACTGCGAGAACCGTGGCCAGACGGGTGTTTGAAAACAGCCCTTCTATCCAATTCATTAAGAAACCTCTATCCAACACCTCCTCAAGGAATGACTCAAGCCAAACCACAGGGAGAATTGAAAAGAATAAGATCCAATTGCCTTCCAGGTTGCCAAACTTGGCAATCGCACTTTCACTTGATGTGTCTGGTGATAAAGCTAATGACATTTGATCTTTGAGTATTTCAAAGACGATAATCGATCCGATGGCCATCCCCAGAATAGAGATTGTCGCCACTACTGTTGTCTTGATGCGCTCTGGCTTTCGAAAGCCTAAATCCAACCAGGTAATGCCTCTTACTCTCATTCTCCAGGTTGCAATGACCAGCGTCGTCAACGACCAGAAAAGACCATTGGCCATAAATCCAAGACTTGAAAAGTAGACCTCCCGTATCAAAAACATAACGGGGATGTACAGCGCTAAGTCTATGAGAAATGCCCGAGGGTTCATGTTGCGCAAGTTTGTACTTTTGGATTGTGTGTTATCGTTTTTGAAGTTCACCCTATCCACCTGGCGGTTTTGTGCTTCTGAAGCAAGCGTTTGCTTGATAGCATTCAATCATATCACCTACAATCCCAGTAGTTCAACCAGCGAGGGCACTGGAATAAAGGGCATATACTCCTTCCAGCCCAGGAAGAACGAAAACAGGACGTGAATCACCGGCGCCATGAGCACGGCCAGAATCAGATACTGCCCAAATTCAGGTGCTCGCATACGAAAGACAAGAGGAGGAAGCGCCCAGGTCAGAACCGCTGGCACCCCATAGTATACCCAGACCGGCATCCCAGCCATTGTGCTCAGCTTTGCGAATGACATACCACCAACTACGACAACTGCAGCAACCCAGAGGACCGTCTGTGTCGGGGGACGATTAGCCCTCCCGTGCAGCACAAGACGAAGTACGCCTACAAACGCAATGAGCGAAACGATGATCAGGACTGGAAAATGCCAATGACTACCCATACGCTACCTTTAATAATTTTCTTTCATACCCGGCACGTTGACTCATCAATCAATGGCCACCATAAATTCGCCCTCCAGATAATGTTCATACTCTGGGCAATCATAGCAACTCGAGGCCATATTGTAAACCATCACGTCGAATGAACCGTAAATATTAGATTCTGTGCGCCACCGGATGTTCAAGAAGCCATCTTGAACCATGTACATGGAGCCTCCATAAAAACGTTCATACAGACTAAATAAGATGCCTTCTGGTGAGGTCTCACCCTTCTGCCAGGCAGTGACACCTTCGGTGAACTTCAAATTGAGAATATCAATATACACGGAATCAGAAATTTCTATTCTAATCTGTTCATACTCAGTTGAAGCCAAAATGCGACTACCCCAGGAAGCTTGAGTCGTGATCTGGTTATTTTCAATTTTTACAAAAGCCTGATCAATCTTCAAGTCATCTTTATTGGAATCTGGATCCGTGCAGCTCAAGAGGAAAACTACAATCAGAAATGTACTTGATGTTTTCATCTCTAACACTCCTTTCGATTGCTTTGCCATAATTATGACTAATGACCCCTTGGTCAATAACGGCTAATACCCTGGTCCCGTCTGCTCCGAACACGTGTTAGACACAAATTCTATTGTATTTGTAATATTTTCGCAGTGCGGATGAAGCCGTTCTGCTCTACGCGAATTATGGAAATACCGCTAGTGCTATTGGGGCTGTGCTCAACGCGTATTCTGTTTAAACCGACTGATGTCATTGATCTCACGTATGTTGAACGTCTACCCAGCACATCGTAAACAGAGATTGTACACATTGACGCAAATGGCGTGGTCAAGTCAATAGTTAGTGCGCCATTTGTAGGATTAGGGTATGTAGAAATCTTGAAATCAGATGGAAGCAGGTAACTAAAACCAGCGGTCGATACCGTCGTATGATTTGCTCTCGCCGCCAGCACCTGTATTTCGGCTGTTGTCATCCGTTTCTTTGACTTGCCAGCCAGGAGGATATCGTATTCACCAAGAATTATGAAAGATCTGGCATGCTCCCAGTTGGAAGATGGATGGACATAAGTCCATACTTCATTGCCCTCCGAATCAGTCATAAATGCCCAGAGATTATTTATATTAGGACTACCGAAGGATTGAGTGCTCCCAACAACGACAAGATTGTCATTCTGGTCAGACTGAATGGCGGTCGGATTCTCAGAGTCCTCACCACCATAGGTCCTGACCCATTCTTCTTCACCATCTGGATTTAGACAGGTAAGGAATGCATCCTCATAATGAAAATCCAAAGCATGGAGTGTTTGTCCCAGGAGGATTATTTTGTCTGAAGCTGTGACCGTCAAATCCATAAGTGGATCTCTGCCCCAGGCACCTTCTGCGTTACAATGAACACGAGAAAAGGAAATCTGTTCACCTTGTGAATCCAAGATGAGCAGTCCAGCCGCCCAGTAATGATAATCACCGCCACCTTCATATACATTAATACCGACTACAATTCGACCATCCATCAATGTATCTATGGCTATTCCCTTCGCCGCTGGATAGATCCCGGTTTCATACACTTTTGACCATACCTCCTGTCCATGAGGCTCTATCAGGGACACGAAGGCGCTGTCATTCCTCGAGCCAGTAATTAAGTAACCGCCATCCCCCAGTTGCAGAATGTCTGCAACAGAGTTAAGGATGTAAGCATTGAAAAAGGTACTGGACCAAATAATGTCTCCTGCAGTGTTCACATTTGCCAACCAGGCATAACGGTCTGCCCCGAGAGATTCCTCTATGTAGCCCCCTATGATAAACGATCCGCCATCGATCAACTGGCTACAGAGCACACCTTCATTTCCACCGAGATCAAATTGATTCGTTGCCAGAGCAAGCCCATTGGAATCGATCTCAGCCAGCCAAACATCACGGTTCGATAGCTCGCGAAACTGTCCAAGAATAATAAAGTGGTTCTCATCTACGCGGTGTATATCGACCGCCTCCTCCCAGGCCGGGCTACCATATTCAGCAATCCAGCGGGTTTGGAGGGAATCCTGTCCAAGGGAAATGGTAGCCAGGAATGCAATGAGTAGGATAAATTTCATGTTTTTGATGTTTAGCGCCATCGGCTTTTGAAAATCAGAGCTTAAATCCAAGATTGAAAGTAAAGTGTACACTCAATGGTGGCAGTTCCCAATCAAATTGTTCACCATTCTTTGCTTTGAAGACGATGGGTCCACCACCCAGTGCTAACAAGAGAACAAAGCGCTCATTTATCGTCCATTTTCTACCAACTTCTGGTTCCAATGTAATAAAAGTCCACGCTGATTTTTCAATATCCAAGAATCTCATAAAGCCGCCTAATTCAGTAATCTCTGGATCTACTTCAGCATAATAAAGGCGTAATCCCAGACCATAGAACCGCTTGCAGTTTTTTGGTTGATAATAAAATGGCCACCTCTTGTTAATCCCGACAGAAAGAAATTTTTGCACGCCGAATTTTCTCGTTGGTGCATAGAAAGGGATGATATTCGCAAGGGTAATCAAATAATCGGTTTCCTTTAGCGTGATCGAGTCTGAATAGGATAATTCCATTTTCACTATCCCAGACATGAGATCGTTGAATCCGATAGAAACATCTGTTGGTTGATTGATTGGTACAGCCCATGCGAAACTTACAACAACTGATATTATATAAAGATGTTTCATCTGATTTACCCCCATTTATTCAATATACCTAATGCGCTAGACCCATCTGCGTCCCCGGGGACTATTGTGGGAGCCCTTGAATATTCTTCTGTGTATTACTCAATTGACCAGAACCCATTTACAATTCATCTGGAGGAGGGGTCATGGATCTGAATGTCAGTTGTCTCTCTGTCCCGGTGAGTCGATTCATTACCCAGAGATGTCCGTTGGTGGTATCAAATACGGAGTAATCATGTTTTGAATACACAATTGACAACCCATCAGGTGACCAGCTTGGCTCCAGGCCGCCATCTGATGTTAGTATCATAACATCTGTTGTGATGGTATCCTGTATGGCAATTTGAAAGCGCGTCTCATCAATTACCCACGATTCAAATGCCACAAATTCTCCATCAGATGAAAAGGTTGGGTTCCGCGCTTCTGTCTCTGTAAAACTAAAGCGTTTCTGGTTCCGACCATTGGCATCCATCAAATACAATTGGGTATGTAAAGGGTCATCACCCCGGAGATTCTTGTGTGATATGATTCTTGATTTGGTAGGGTGCCAGGAAGGTCCCCGCCATGCTCCATCATAAGATCGTGGAATACGAACTTGTTTGATATTCCCTCCCAGGGTATCCATGGTCCAAATGCTAAAGATGGACGACGTGCCCGATGATGCATAAACAATCATGTTCTCAGTGGGATGTTGATGTGGTGACCAAATGCTGTGTCCTTCAGTTATGTGCTGCAGCTCGCCTGTATTGAGATTGTACTTGTTCAGCTTGCCTTCATGTACAAAGAGCAGGCTCCTGCCATCTGGGGTCCAGGAGGGGTCATGAGCCCAACCCGTTGCAATCATTTTACGTTGCCCACCCGCTGAAGGGATGATGTATATCCCCATTGAATCAACATCGGGATAACAGCCCCCATGTTCAGCAACTATTGACCCTCCATTATGATAGTAGGCTATCCAGGTTCCATCAGGAGACCATGAGGGAGAATAGTCAATCTGCGGATAGGCTGGACTTTCTATGCCGGCATACCATTCTGATTTCTGGTCAAGATCAGGTGGTTCAACAAGATGAGAACAACCACTTGATATCAATATTGCGAATAACAAAACTAGCGCTGGGCCAATTGTCTTCCTGGCGGATCCAGCTTTAGACCGTTTGTTGAGTACCACCATCATTTTAAATATAAGACCTTCACAAACTGCGAATGGTTTTCAGTTTGAAGTTGAATAAGGTACATACCCGTACTGACATTTTTGCCTGAATGGTTCAACCCGTTCCAGTGAACTTGATATGCTCCAGCAGCTTGATTTGAGTCAACCATTTCTAGTACGGTTTGACCTGAAACATTGAAAACCGTCAGTTTTATGTTTGAGGCATGGGGTAGGGTATAGGAAATGGTGGCAGTGGGATTGAATGGATTCGGATAGGCATGTAGACTGAAGCTTGAAGGTAAAACGGGGTGTTCATTTATTGAAACTTGAATTGGACTGAGATCGCCCCAGGACGCCCCATTAATTTGGTAACCAATAAGGCTTTTAACTGCACCTGGATCCATAAACTGTGATGAAAGACCAACACCATATCTCCAGGTAGAGCTACCGAATTCATCACCCTCTCTTAATAAGAGTGCAGGACTATCATCGATTAATTGATAAAGAAACTCTATTTCCTGCTCTGGATTCGAATCTGAAAAAGAGACAGAAATAGCTTCTGAAGATGGAGCTGAATAGATGTTGGCACGATCAAGGACATGAGTGTACTTAGAAATTGTATCTACGGTTGCCAATCCACCATAAAGCTGGTAATCATGTCCCCGACGTTCGATGACATATTCCGTAAAATCTGCTAATTCGCTCACGGCAATCACCTCTTCAGTGCTAACAGAATCGATATGGTGATATGTCTGAGCCCATTTCCATTTATTACCCAAAGCCAGAGGATAGAACTGCCTCAGATCAGATCGTGCATATCCGTTAATGGCAAAAGATAGAGTGTCTTCACTACTCAGCTGTTGTGGTGAATTATTGGTACGAATAATAAACCCAGAAGGATTGCCCGTATTCGCATCAGAAAATGTTGGAGGAGAATAACCACCAGGGTACATAAATGTTTGCCACATGTGATCCGAAGGGTCCATGCTTTCCATATCATGGGAGGTCGTATCGCTCCAATTAATTGTATCCCCGGGCCCGAAGACAAACTTATCAAAATAAAAGGACAATTGATTTTCAGATTGATGAATAGAGGTGAAGGTCCATTCTGTGGGTGCATTTTCACCAACGAGACCCAAAACTTCAGCATCTATACGATAGGTTCGGGGCCAGACGTCTACAACAACTGGAAATTCATACTCCGAATTGTTGAAGCTCAAAGAAAAGGCAGGACCAGGATAGGTGATAATTGGAGAGGTCGGATTGCGATACAAAAACACAATCCATTTCGCCACACTGGGATCAAGCGCTCCCAGGCTAGGGGGATAGCGATAGATGACAACCTGGTATGGGTAGTTGGCAAACTGACGAACCACATTGAGGTTTTTGATGGCATTCCAGGCTGAATCAGCTGCCAGAATCTCAACAGTATCTACAAGTGAAATTCCAGTTTCCCGCCAATACTGAATAGATTGGGGTTCTCGGATGGAATCTTCTTGTACATAAAAAGAATCTGCAGGTATAAAGCTATCTGGTTTATAAAGCTCACCTTGTCCCATCCACACATAGGTACCATGAAAAACTGTATCTCCAGTACATGGATAGGTCATAATGGTATACCCAAAATCTGCCGCGGGCTGAACTTCAAGTTCGAGTGGGAACAGAACGGTGTCCACTTCCAGACAGGTTGGATAGTTGAGAATCGTCCCCTGCTCAAATTCCTTTGATTGATAATTAACAACAAAAAGACCAAATGAAACCGAGTCTTCGGGGAGAGTAATATACGATTGTGCTGATAGACTTAACGCCATGAGCAGCGTGGCTATTATTTTATTCATCATGTGGTGTCCAATAATCATACTTAACCCCCTCTATCAATCACATGTTGTCAACCAACCCAATTTCATCTGATCTATTTCGTCTGTCGAACGTTGCGCCCATCACCTGCTACTATGTGTATGGGATTGTTATGTGTAAAATATAGCAGGGATTGCATAAAGAACTGCCCCTACTAGAAAAAATGCCAGGAAAGCTACTGACCCCCAATGTTTTAACTTGAAGAATACGATTTGCTCTATTGAACGAGCCACCCAAAAGAGCGTCATCAAGATGAGTAGGCTATGACCCAGAGCTGTTGAGAGTAGTTCATTGGTATGAGCGAGGGAAATATAGCTAAAGATGATAAACACAAAGGATAAGCTCAAATTCAAAACCTGCATGATGGCTCTATTTAAGAAAGACAAATTACGAAGATCATTTTTCCAGTCGAAGATGCGCCAAAACAACAGGTGAAATATCACCAATACGATGTTGTAGATACCACCTAACTTAATCAATACTTCCATCTGTTCTCTCCTTGATACACATAACGCACGAGGGGTTCTAAGCGCTCGTTATATGTCATCCCCACCCACAAACTGGTCAGCCAATTCATTCAGGGCGTCACCTTCAAGCCGTTGAACCGTCCACGCATCCATTGGTATTGCTCCCACTTCTCGGTAGAATTTCAGGGCTGACTTATTCCAATCGAGAACCCACCACTCGAAACGGCCGCATTTGCGTATGCGAGCAAGATTAGCAAGATAGGCAAGCATAACTTTACCAAGTCCCTTCCCGCGCATTTGTGGCTTCACATAGAGGTCTTCCAGGTAAATACCCGGCTGTCCTAGAAAGGTTGAGAAGTTGTGGAAAAAAAGTGCAAATGACACGGCCTCCCCCCCATAATATCCAAGCAGAACTTCTGCAACCTTGCGATCTCCAAACAAGGATTCACGCAATACTTCTTCGGTTGCAACCACTTCATGGGCAAGCTTCTCATATTCAGCAAGCTCATGGATAAATGAAAGAATGAGAGGAACATCATCCTCAACTGCTTCACAAATCACAAAATCAGGGATACCCGTTGTCACTGTCATCATCTCTTTCCTTTGTTGGCAGGATTTCAGCCAGGTATTCGGAGTCCAGCACCGACTGAAATTTCAAGTCCTCCAGGCTCCATAAACCGTGCAAAATCGGAAACATCTGCTGAAAGACTTCCAGACTGATAGTGAGACTTCCCACCATGTAATGCAAAGCCATAACCGAGATGTCCATAAACTCGGATAAAGCCCACTTGAAATCTAAGACCAGTACGCAAAGTAAATAATGATGCGGGATCAATGCGATAAACTGCCGAATCCAGATTAACGGTAACATTGAGATTTGACAATCCACTGGAGCTAGATAAATACATCCCGCCAAAAGAGGTAAACATTTTGTCGGGGCTCAATACATATTTCACACCAGCACCAGCTTTGAAACCTGAAAAACTAAATCCCAGGCCACCTGTTACCACAGTATGTGGGTTAAAATAGAAACCACCTTCTACACCAACACCCAGGGGTGATCCCCAACCCATGATGCCACCGAGTTCTATTTTGTCGTAACTAATATCAGCCTCGTGTGCGAAGAGAGGTGTTAGCAATAGGCTCAGGGTAAGAATCAACCATTTCGTGCGATTATAGATCATCTATTTCTCCTATTTTCCCTTAGGTGGAGCTGATCCTTTCAGATCAATTATGGTTGGTTCCAGGACAATCAGAGACACTCTTTCCATACTCGCATTATCTTTGGCGCTAAACAGAAAAGGCAGTATTGAGCCCAGTAATGGAAATTTCCTTTTTTTCGATTGTTCAGTGGTTGTATTGAAGGCACCCAGTAGAAATGGTTCGGCATCTTTCACGATCACCCGATTGTTTAATATCTGTCCAGATTCGATAGGGCTTCCTTCGAGATAGCCACTGATGAAGGTATACTTTGCCTCAATTTCCAGAGTCATCATATCATCTTGTCCTATGGAAGGCGTGACCTCCAGGGACAACCCCGAGTTGAGCTCCTGTGTTTCATATAGATTGGTGAAGCTGGAGTAGCGTGAAATGTAGGTTACATGCTCTCCATCAAAGATGCTGCCTTTCTGATTGTTAGTGGTCACTATCTGGGGAGAACTAACAATTTTTGCGATTCCCGTTTCAAGCAGGACATTGAGAAACCCAGGCTCCACATAATTGTTTCTGGCTGATACTTGCAGCTGAGAGCCACCGGTATTATAATCTGGTTGATCCGTCCTGAATTGGGTCGAAAAATGTAGAGCCGAGGAAAAATCAAGTCGCAAGCTATTAATAAATATTGACCAATCGATTCCACTATCAATTATATCCTGCCTGGTGGTTTCGATGATTTTTACGCTAATAATTATCTGCCTGGGAGGAACATCCAGGAAGTTTATCAGCCCTTCCATTTCATCTAGCTCTAATTGAGTACCCTTTAGCAGAATGGTATTATTTGATTCATTGAGAACATATTTTTGCTGAATATTATCTGTAAAACCAGATGAGTTGAGTCCACTTTCTAAATCAGAGGGCGATATATATTTTAGCTCCACCACCTTTGATTCCATTCCAAACAGCGACTGAAGCATGATTACAACCAGCAAAATTCGTTTCATGGTTTCTCCTTTGTGTTTCTAACGTCCCCGGGCTTTCCAGCTCAAAAGGGCATCTATTGAATTATTTGAAAAACAACCCTCACATGCTGTTCTATGGATATTTTTCGAGGGTAAAATCTTGAAATTGCTCCATCAGAATCATCCTTAATACTAAAGCTTGAGTTAAATGGAGAAGCATATTGTTCATGAACCATCCTCCGAGAGGCAACCGTCACACCCCCAAGCGCTGAACTTTGTGGAATCAATTCCTCAATCCTCGTCACGGGTCCGACTTTAATGGACATTGCTTTCGCCATCTCCTGAGCTTTAGCCTTTGCAGCATCAAGGGCTTTTTGTCGAGCCTTAGTTTTGGTTTCATTGGCAGCAGAAGAGGAGTATGTAACATTCAAGATGTCTTCGATTTCGTTTCGCCCGAGTTCCAATATGATTGATTCAACTTGATTCACAGGCAAATCAGTGATGGTAACAGTGGTTGAAGCTTTGAAATTGTCAGTCCTAGTAAAAGGAGACCCACCCCAATAGTTTTCACCACTCTGAAAATCAGAGATGAATACATTCTCAGGTTTGGCTTCATACTTCTTGAGTTTATCGATAGTACCATCCACCCGCTGCTTCATCTTATTGTAGGCGTCATCAAGTGATTTGCCTGTCTCTGAGACACCAAATACAACGGAAACCTCATCAGCACGAATATCAATGTTGGCGGACCCATAAACTTCAATACTTAGCCTGTCCAGATCGCCACCAAATAATAACATTGGAATGAGCAATAAAATAAAAGCAAAAATTTTCATGGTTCCCTCATTTCTAAAAATGTGCCTTATTTATCAGCCAGTTTGAGCGCAGACGTATCCCCCTAGGCGGGAGTAGACTGGCCTTTGTTGTAGGGGCACAATATTACTTTAACACGACGACTTTCTTCGATTCAGTCCACTGACCCGAAACCAATTGAACAATGTAGACACCTGAGCTAACCACTACTCCACCCTGGTTCGTACCGTTCCATGAGAGGGTATATTCTCCTGAATATTGCTGGGTAATCTCACGGCTCCAGACTTGCCTCCCAACCAGGTCATAAACAGTTATTATCAAATCTGCCTGTTTAGGAATTGAATACTTTATGTATGTGGATGGGTTTAGTGGATTTGGATAGCAAGCGATTAAAGAAGGCTTGAGTTCTTGCCCTCCTCCGTATTTAGTTTCGATACCTTGTGGCAAAGTAGAACGGTAAATTCCAAGTGAATCAAATCCTAAATACAGATAACCTTCAGTATCAATCACCATGGTTAAAAGATCTTCCCCGCTCTCTGGTAAGTTCACATTTTGAGGAAGCCATGATTGACCAAGATCATTCGATCGATATACACCTGCGGTAGTAGACATATACAGATACTCACCTCCATCACTCAGTATCGTATTGATTAATTCACTATCCACGTGGGAGTTTTCCCAACTTTCACCATCATTATAGGATATATCCAGACGGCTGCTGTCGGTAAAAGAACCTACATAGATATTGTCGGAATTGTCGATGAAAAGTGTAGTGATCTGATCACCTGCCATGGAAAGAGTCCAACTAATCCCACTATCGTTTGATCTGCCGAGACCCAGGTCGGTTGCCAGGAAAAGGTCGCCCATGCTATTAGATGTTACCAAGCCTGCCTCCATTCGAGATATCTCTAAGATAGGCTCCCAAGAACTTGTTCCTATTGGGGCTCGTTCCAGTCTATCTCTAAAACTCAAGTATAAATAACCATCGCCTGGATCAGAAACTGCACGAAGATTGTAATCAGAATACTCATATTGCCAATTTGGATGGTCATCTGTCAAGCCGATAAGTTTGTCATCACTAAAATCATAATCCTGGTATAGGTATGATTCTTGGGAGGTTGCATAAATGTCACCATTCGGCAGGGTTATCATCGAAGTTATATCTGTGTGTGTGCTTATTGTCGACCACGAGTTCCCTGCGTCATCTGACAGAAATATTCCACAGCGGTCATCCAGTCTGCGGGTTTTAGCACCTGCCAGGAGATGGCCATTTTCAGTGATGCACAGACTTTGTATCGAGTTCGTACCTAATCCTGCCTGCAGCCAGCTATCACCATCATCGACGGATCTGATGATTCCACCTCCTCGCGTCCCGGCCAGCAAAGTTCCCTCTGGTGTTTCCTGTAGGCAGAGTATCAAGCCATTGGTTTGCCCAGTAAGAGTCCACGAGCTACCCTGATCATCTGATTTGTGAATACCGAAGCCAGGTTGATTGCTATTTTGATATCCACCACCACCCACAAGTATTTCATCATTGGAAGTCACTAGTATAGAAGCCCTAACCCCCCAGGGATCAGTCACATAAATTTCTTCCCAAGTTTCACAATCATCCAACGATCTGAGCATAGCCCCATTCCAGGAGCTCACAAATATGCCTCCAGCGCTATCCATATCAATCCCGCTTAAAGCGTAGAAAAGATCTGACACATATTCCCAGGTATTTCCATTATCGTTGGATCTGAAGACTCCTATATCCATTCCAATAAAGTAAACGATCTGTGAAGGATCGACCCACACCATGCCTGATCTCGGGTAGAAGTAAAGATCGATATTAAAATCATGCATGAGCTGGAAGTTATCATCGGGATAGGTAGATCGATACAGCATGCCATCCCAGGTCGCAGCAAACACATCACCTGCTGCATTGATGTCCACAGACTCAATATCCAACCAATCAAGAGCTATTCTTTGAAAAGACTCGCCCTGGTCAACTGATCTGAAGACCCCATAATATCCCCCGGCATAGATAGAACTATCAGGATGAATAGCCAAATCATTCAAGGAGGGATATGTTGAGGCTGTAGACCAGGACACTCCATCATCGTATGAACGATGAAACCCTCTCTGTGTGCTTGCTATTATGAACCCCTCAGGATGGACTTCAATATCGTATACATAGCCATAACCTGGTCCTGCGACTGGTTGCCAGGCTATATCAGCTCGGAGTTCGATAGGAACAAATTGAACTATTACCAGAAAGAGCGCTAGTAAATTTATCATTTTGTATACCCCATATTATTGTTACGAATCATTGGCCTAATTTTTTATCACCTGATTTGATTAGGAAGGTATTGTAAAGATAATGTGTGATTTTCATGTTTGAATCCCCCTCAATGCTCATTTTAACGATATTGGTTACTTCTACACCCATAAAATTAGTGTCGGTTCTGTCACGTGACCCATTTCGCTTTGGAATGAAATTCGTCGAGATTGGCTGCCCCTGCATAGCTGAAGGCACTGCAGAGACCATCATTGATATCTTTGATGGCATACTTGACGGCGCCTTTGTATGGAATCTCCATACTCACCCCTTCAGTATGTTTCCCGCTATTGCCGGTGTTTAGTTTGGACTCAAAGGAAGCGCTGCCCATATAGCTTTTGTAGAAGGTTTCGTTGGGGTAATTCCCTCTTCTTAATTTTGGTCCAGGGCTCTCTTTGGTACCGGCAAACAGACTTCCCGTCATAATGGCGTCTGCTCCAGCTGCCAGGGCTTTGGCAATATCTCCAACCGAGGCAATCCCACCGTCAGCAATTATTTTGACTCCCAATTCAGCTTTCAATTGGGCACATGTGAGAATGGCAGAGAACTGGGGAATGCCATAGCCCGTCATGATTCTGGTTGTACAGGCCGAAC
This sequence comes from Fidelibacterota bacterium, assembly GCA_013202495.1. Classification (GTDB taxonomy): domain Bacteria; phylum Fidelibacterota; class UBA8477; order UBA8477; family JABMPR01; genus JABMPR01. Next base: position 56,097 of record JABMQQ010000067.1, read on the forward strand.
CAGGTCCAATACCAACTTTAATAATATCAGCACCCCAGGCAGACAAAGCTTTCACAGCTTCTGGGGTACAGACATTTCCGGCAATAATATCGACTTGTTCATCCAGCTGATGTTTGTGAATCCACGCCTTCACATGACCAATCTGTTCTTTCATTTTTACATGATGACCATGGGCAATGTCTATGGTGATACTTCTTAGATAGCCTTTTCTGTCGGCCTGCTCAAAAGGCTTTAACAGATTAAGATCATTGACACCCACAGAAATATCAAGGGGACATTGTTCTGAAACGATACTCTCACAATCATTATGATATTCATCTGGAGTTTGGTGAAATCTGTGCAGAATTGCCATGGCCCCCAGTTTATGCAAATTGACCACCATCTGTGATCCGGTGACGGTTTTCATGTTGGCAGCAATGACTGGCATGGCAAGGGTATGGAATTGGGGATGTTTGAACAGCTTTACAGACAAATTCACATGACTCCGGCTTTCCAGTTCGGAGTAAGATGGCGTGAGATATACATCGCTATAATCAAGTGATTTCATAAGATTCTCCCGGGATATTAAACACATCAACTTGAATGAATATTAACTGTATAAGAACACTGTGCAAGTGCGTAGATAGGTCTTTACTAGAACACCAAAATTTACAATACATACTTAAGTGTCAGGGATGGTCGAATTGTATTCACAAAAGCTTCTAGAAGTAAGTTTTTGGTAAACGGATAAGAAGCCAGAAGCGAAATATGAATGTTTGTATCCTTTTCAGAATATCCTTGAGTAATGGGACCTGTCAATCCCCGATCAATTTCATAATACATCGAGGTATGATACTTACGATACACAACATATTCACCATCATAAACGAAATCATAAGACAAGTGTTCATATTGGAGTATAATTCCTCCCGCCAGCTGCATCCCATTCGACAATAAATACAAGGGTGTAGTAACATTTAGCGTCAAATCAAAGTATTTGATATTCTCCGTTTGAAACACCTCGTAGAGATACTCCTCTTTTCTAAAGCTATATGTACCGGTTGAATAGATGCTCGTATTATCGCCATCTCTCTTACGAGTTTGATTTATCAACGGGATATTGGACGAAAGGTCAAAATTGATGCCTGAGAACGGTCCCTTCCATTGGGAAAACCTCAGGGCAAATCCCAGACCCACATGGATCGATGGGCGTTTTATGGCATCGGTTCTCTGTCTGTCCATCATCATGTTGGGTATGGATGCATCATAGCTTAAATCGAGACTGCTTGAGGTGGGAAAAGCACCTAAAGAGATCTGAAAATCGTGTTTCTGAATATAGGACTCCTTGGTATACTCGATCAACAAATCCACGATACTGAACTGGAACGATTCGAGGATTGAATTACCATTGAAGTCAAAAAGATACCAATAGTTCAAAGCAGAAAACAAAACCTCAGGAGAAGGTGGTCTTTTGCCAGATTCAAGATGAACAATAATGTCAAAATATTGGGATAGCTCTTTCATCTCTATGTCAGCTCTCAGGGAAGCATAATCTTCATCAGGATTGAACTGTATTTCTTTTTCCGGCGAATAGTAAGCACATGCAAAAAAATCCTGAAGATTTAAATCAAGATCAAATGAATCACAGGAATCCTTCGATTCCTTCACTTCCATATTGATTAATTTTTGTGAGATTTGGCTTTGAAGTTTATTATGAACATAGTTCGCCTCAAAATGGTTGTCTGTAAGTGTTCGGATTCTTTCCACCCACTGATTTCGTTTAGAATAACTCTCGATTTTCAATTTGTTCAAGGTACACTGAATAGCTGACGCGGTGTCTTTACTGTCAGCCACACTGTATTGATTGTTTAATTGTCTAATGTACAGGTAAATAATATCTGGATTGATCATTCCGTATGTATCTATGAGTTGGAGTACCGCTTCCTTTTTATCTGGATCTTCTAAAATAGTCTCCGGGAGATAATCCTCAAAAGCGCTTCCATTTGCGATCGAGATTGATGCAAGAAGTAATGTCACGAGTGAAACAGAATTTTTCAAAAACAAGTCATGTTCTCCTTAGAAAAATAATGTGGCGTATAGACTGGTTCCTGTATTGATCAATAGCTTGTCAGGATATCCTAAACGAAATGAGTTTTTGTCAGGTTTAACAATATTTACCTGTGCCGAAATTCCGATAGCAAAACTAGAATCAAAATTCTTTTCAACGCCTACTTGGGGACTTACAAGCAGGTCTGTCTGTGTCTCGTATGATGTTGGAAACACAGAGTCTACGTCAGACTTAGATTTCATCATGGCCAATCCTAACCCGACATATTTAGAGATAGAGGACTTGACTTGATATGACCGCATGACGAACCCCAGTGAAACATCTGACCCGATATCTTCCACTGAAGCAAATCCAAATGCAGGTGCAATTGAGAACGTATTCCCAAAGTAGATTGGCAATATGATATCCAGGTGAGGGTTGGTTAGGCTTGCGGTTAGTCCAACACGAACGTTTGAAGTCTCCTTCACCTCATCTTGAGCAACTACGAACACCGAAACAAGAACGACGACATACACCCATTTAACCTTCACGTGACACCCCTATAATTTCAAAGTTGTTGGCAAAATCCTGCCATAATACGTTACCATTTATAGAAACAAATATTCTGTAAATTCCCCGAGGTAATGGTTCCCCTGCGTCATTTAAGCCATCCCATGGATATGAGTAATATCCAGCTCGAACTGTGTCTGCTTCCCAAATAGTCCTCACTACCGGGCATTGAACCTGAAAGAGTTCGCTTGAAATGCTGGATACGGTGGACTCATACTCCTCACCAGGCGCCAGCGCTTTGGCAGCCCACATTTTCCCGTTTAACTGTAATTCAGCCAACGAGAAGGAAATGATCACGCTACTTGTGCTGGGATTTGGGTACAAAGAGGATAACCTGAAGTAGCTACCTGGAATGTCACCTCGTGTTATCTCCTGGTTTCCATCAGGATTTCCCCAAGCCCCCAAATGGTATCCATTGGGATCGGTGATCACAATCCCAGGACTGACATATATATCAGAGATTGAACTTATGGGTGCTTGAGTAATGTTTTCATCGGAACATCCTAGAATGGAAATAATAAATACTAGAAACCATGATATCTGCCACACTTTCATTGGGTCACCTTATACTTTTCATGTCATGTAAGTTCATATCATTTTGTATACTCAAGAGAAACCGAAAGCACATCTCTGTCATATTGTGCGTCTCTCTTGAAAACTTTCCCCGTCCCAGAGAGAGCTAGGTTGAAATGTTCGTTAACACTGTATGAAGCACTTAGGATGGGATAGACGCTTCTGTATCTAAAGTCATCATTAAAATGTAGATTTTCACCATTCGTATATTCAGGATAATTGAAAGACAACAGGCCGAACCCGATAAGTATATTCGGGTTCATCTTGAAATGAGCTACACCCGAATAGTTGAGGACTTCTATCTCGTTGGATTGGTATCCTTCCCACACAGAATGATCAATGCTTACATCCAGATCAAGCTTATTTGAAATTTTTAATAAGAACCCTGCACTTAGTTGAGGGTGTTGAGTCGCCTGGTAAACATATCCAGGGAAATCCCAAAGGATAGCTGGCAAGTCGTCACCCTTGAAAAACAATTCCTCAAAGCCCAAATTGTAGAACAGCCCTATTACAAATATGTCCTTGAAATTAAAGGTGGTACCGAAACTACCACTATTCACCTCGTGTGAAGCATGGATTTCATCTTCCCAGACTTTTCTATATACGAAGATCTGATTATTCGACACGCTCACTCCAATGCTTAGTGATGAGTTCAATCTACTAAGGGCTAATTTTTTCCCAATTATTATAGAATACTGATCCTGGTGTGTCATTTCTAGAATATTGAAAGAATTACCGGTTCCCTCAGGCTCTACAAGCGTAGTGATCTCAATATCATCATCAATTTTTAGCTGGTAGGCATTATTATAGCCAATGCCAAAATGAAATCCTTCAAACTTGAAACTGGCAGCAAAGGACCGTGGTACCGTTCTGAAATCCCGGTATATAAGTTTTCCATTAGAAAAAATTAATTCACTAGGTGATCTAAGCATATAGCTGAGTCCAACAGTCAGCAATTCATAGTTCGTGACTGCTGCCGGATTGGATTGCACTATAGATGAAATAGGTGGTTTGACTACCGGGGAGAAAGCATTGGTGGTATAGAGACGCATATACCTTGCCGACCAATTTCCTAAAACTTCATTAGGTGCTAGGTTCCTTTTGTTTTGCCCTATAACGCTACTACAAACAAGAAGAATCATCAAAGCACGCATTCGAAAACTAGTCATCCATTAATCCATATCATTTTCCACTCCCCCTTGAGTATCAGTTCAATCCCCGCTAAGCGGGGTAAATTTGTCTGTCGTGTTCTGAAAGAACGTAGACCACGATTCCCCTCCTTAGCCTCCTGACCCTTCTAATTCTTCAACTCTCACATAGAGGGACCTCAGAGCATGCACAAACATGAGCTGAAAGCCGACAATAAAAAGTACATAGCTCCAACTTTCAAGGAGGTTGTTTTCTGTGAGATTGGTCAGTAACGACATCGTAAATAGGGGTAGGCCTAGAAGCGTGATTATGTATCGCAAATTTGTCCCTACCATCGTTCCAGCCCATCCGATTGGGTTGGTAAAAATATTCGCGACTAACATTGGTTTATTTTTCATAATCTACCTTTCTAATGAACTCAGTATGAGCGTAGATGGGCTCAAACCCCGCTGAATGCTTCAAAGAATGAACCGTAAAATAAAATTCAACTTTAGCTCTCTTTTTTGTTCGCTGGATGGCGTTCTGTTCGAATCCCCCACATTAAAAGCCTTCCAGCGCAATTGATAAATTGACTCTGCCCCGATACTAAAATGAGGTGAGAAGAAATACTCACCGCCAAGCGTCGGACCGATGAACTGCATCTCGTTTTTTGAGTTTTTATCCTGCGCCTCGGGTTCATTCCACTCAGTTATATATTTTGTCATCCCGAAGCCACCACGTAAGCCATAGTAGAGGACAGTCTTCATGTAGTTCTTCTTGGCAAAAACCCCGACCCCGATGATGGTTTCACTACTGGATCTGTCTGAATAACCCTCAAGTGAATTATTGATATATACATGGTAAAATGAAGGCTCGATCATGAAACTCCCAAAATCAATGGGGATGAAAAAGTGCGGATAGCTGTATCTATAGCCAGTCAATTCAGAAAGGTCATGAAGTGCTGCACCAAAGCCCAAATGAACCTTTTTATCATCCATGTATTTTGTTTGTCCGAAACTTGAAACGGATAGCATGATCAACAACAGTAAGCGCATTGCTCCCCCCTTTCCTTCTTCGTACAGTTTGATCGACATTGAGTTCCCCTGTTTTAAAAAGGCTTTCTAACGCTCCAAGTTGTTCTACTCAAAAGGATAACTTTTAATGGCTGTCACGTTAAAGGTATCACTTTTAACGGCTTCTCCACATCAAACCTGGGTCTTCAGCTCAACGATCACTTCAGCCTAAATGATATCCAATTCATAAACACGATATCGTCGCAAGGGCTTGGCTCCCAGCTTTTCGATAGCGTTGACCATGGGCCAGTTATCTTCCAGCACGTAGTTAATCTCTATCCACAAATCCTTTGCATTGAGCGATTCATATAGCGCTCGATAAAGGAGGCTGTCCACGGCCTTACCCTGAAATTCAGGGATGACCCCCAGGGCGAACATACGATAGCGCCGCAGCCGCGGGATGCCCCACAGCAGCTTGATAAAACCAAAGGGAAACAAGCGCCCTTTCAATCCCTTGAGCAGGAAATTGATATCTGGGAGGGCAACGGCAAATCCGATGGGGCGTCCATTTTTATCCTCGGCAAAGAGCACACCCCGGGGTTGTATGATTTGCTTCATATCCTGTGCGATGGCATTGGCCTCGGCTTCCGTCACAGGAGAGAAGCCCCAATTTGCAACAATGCTCTTATTGGAGAGTTCAGTGAAGATTTGAACGTCCCGATCGTATTGCTTCATGTCAATGGGTCGAATGCTGACCCCATAGCGTTTGGCCACTGAATCAGTCAGTGTCAGGATGCGCTGGGGGATTTTATAGCCCTCTGCCATTGAGATAGACCAGCATAAAAGGTCCTTGGCCTTGTGCAGGCCGAAATCAACCAGGAATTCATTGTAATAGGGAGGATTGTATGGGGCCATGAGAACCGGGGAAGGCTCAAATCCCTCCACCACCATACCGATTTCCTGTGAAACAAAACTCCAGGGCCCGCGCATCAGTGTGCAGCGTTGTTCCTTCAACCAATTCCTGGCAGCTTCCAGCAACAGTCCCGATGCCGTCTTGTCTGAAATGCATTCGAAGTAACCAAAGTGACCAATACGTTCTTTCCAGAAATCAACGGCTATGTTGTCCACAAATGCTGCGATGCGTCCGATGGTTTTCCCCTGGTCTTTTAACAGGAAGAGCTTGATGTCACAGTGTTCAAGAAAAGGATTTGAACTGGCATCAAATTGCTTGCGTTGTTCGCTCCGTAATTGAGGGATCCACACAGAATCATGGCGATATAATTCATAGGGAAACTCGATGAACTCAAGCCGCTCACGCTGTGAATTTACCGGATAAATATTCATACTATTGTCCCTCCTTTCAACATCATCTTCATTTCTGAAAAGCTGTCCCCTGGGTGTGTGTCAGCTCTAAGCCTTTGTTCGGTACTTATTGCATCGATTGCCTAAGCTCTATCTCGTTTATAATCACCATCCCGACATCAAATTTATAGTCAACCGCAAGTATGCGAGCACCAGTAGAATCTCTCAGCTCAGCATGTTCAATGGATTCTACTTTTTTAACTTGAACACTGTCGACATCATATTCTCTAATATGACCATACCTTTTTTGGATATATAACACATCCCCGACAATGTTGGCCTTGTCAAATAGACTTGGGATAAGGACTGCCATTTTCACCGAAAAAATGATAGCTCCACCTGAACGAAGACTGGCTTGTCTGTCGCCTGCCTTGGCGTAGATTGAGTAAATCGAAGTGAGGTAGCTGTTTCAGTGTAGACAGGTCTTTGTGAGTCAGCATATGCTTTTTCATCCATCATCAAGATGCTTTGTAAGAATCGGAAGTTTCTTGCCGTCTCCTCTTTCTCTCCAAAGATTAATATTACCACTACCAACTTCTGCAACCAGAGTACGCGTGTCCCTGCTTGACAGCCCAAGCATTCCTCCATGTGCGGTAAAGACAAGAGTTGTGTCTTTCTTCTCAACGTCCAACCAAGCCCAGAGGTCACTCCCTCCTCGGTATTCAGAACCGCACCTCAGGAAGTATCGTTGTAATCTGTATGGAAGTTGTAGTACGATTGTATTCAGAGCATCCATGTTTACATCTCGTGGATAAAAACATGTTTTATATATGCCCTGTTTCTCAACAACGTCTCCATCTTGCTCAACCCTAGTCAGAATTGGAGTCGTGGAACATTCCACACACCCAAACTCAAGAAATAAGGAATCTTTATCTACAAAGGTGTCCAAATTGGTTTCCCTGCGCAGTGAGTCTAAATATTGCTGATCTATTATATATGCTTTATGCCGTTTTTTGAGGGAGACGTTGCGGCTTGCAGAATAGAATAATGTATCCAACTCCTGAACCTGTTTCCAAATATTGTCAAGCTCCATAAACTTTGCTGTATCAATCGATAGGTCATCATAGATGGAGAAATAGATCGAGTGTAAACGCTTCCTATCCCACGAAAGGGTACTATCCATTTTCATCATTTTCACACACTCTGAGGAAAGCACAGTTTTGGTTGGCTTGATAAGATTAACCGCTCTTTTGAGCTGTACTGGTGCAGGAACAGAAGCAGGCTCTGGAATGGGGGCGGGATGAGGGTTTGGCCCTACGGCAGTAAGACAGGAGCTTAGACTCAATATGGAAAGCAGTATTGATGCTCTTTGGGTAATTTTGTTTAGTTTCGTCATTTTTCTCGTTCTGATTAATTCATTCATCTGTTTAGCTAACGCTTTAAGCTTGAGCCCGTCTATGCCCAGGCCAGGTGAAACAGGCTTCATCATCTCAAATAAACCATCTTAACAACACGTGAAAACTCACCCGCTTGAAGTCTGGCAAAATACATTCCCGAACTAACCAGTAACCCCGAAGCATCTGAGCCATTCCATTGTACTTTATAAGTACCGGCTGATTGAGATTCATGGACGATATTTTTCACCTCACGACCATGAACGTCATAGATGGCGACGATTACATCGGAACGTACGGGTAGCGTGTAACGCAGGGAGGTATTCGGATTAAATGGATTTGGATAATTTTGGAAAAGCTCAGAACTGTTTGGGGATATCCGCTCTCTTTCATTAATCCTTGTGGTCGTGGTGGGAATATGATTTTCAGGATCGACAAATCCGTATCCTACCAGGGGCTTCCAATATCCATAGGACCAGGAACCTGCTGATGGCTCGGTAAATACATCACTGCCTTCCTGTCCAACAAAGCTATAGAAGGTTTCATCGCCAGCGTCATTTGATCGATAAAGCCGAATTTCAAAATGCAGGTGAGGACCCCCCACGGTTTCAGAATATAAATTCATGGAGACGGTATCGCCTTGAGCAACATATTGCCCATCCATGTTTAAACCAGCACTGGAGTCCAGATCCAGGTCAAGGTGGGCATAGAGTGTTACCAACTTACCGATAGGAGTATTTGTACTATCGTATAGATCCTTAGAAATAGCCAGATAATGTCTGTATTTGGGGGCATCCACATAGGTACTCACATAGCCATCATAGACTGCGTACAGAGGTAGATGATCTTCATTATTCTCAAGATGTATATCAATGGCTGCGTGGTGTTGAGGTGCTCCTGCTGGACCACCAATGCCATCTCCAAACCCCCGTGTAATATTATAGGCTGATATGCTGCCATCTTCTTGCTGCAGGGGATGCTGAAACTCAACTTCTCGCGCGTAATACACCAGTTTATTGATAGCTACTCTAAATGAGTCACCTGGCTCAGCCAGGTAGTACTGTGGGGTCAGCATGTCTTCAAAGGGTCCATCTTCATTCTCCGGATAGGTGACCTGTGGATAGGCTATTTTAGAGAACAGTAGCAATGTGAGGGCACAAAAAATGAACCCCCGAGTCATTTGCTCACGCTCAATTTCGTATAATTCTTATGAGTATGCCCTGCATCATCTCAAATAAACCATCTTAATAACACGCGAAAACTCACCGGCTTGAAGTCTGGCAAAATACATTCCCGAACTAACCTGTAGCCCCGAAGCATCTGAACCTCTCCATTGTACTTTATAAGTGCCGGCTGGTTGAGATTCATTGACGATGTTTTTCACCTCGCGACCCTGAATATCATAGACAACAAGCATGACATCAGATTGTTCTGGTAGTTTGTAATTAATGGTAGTAACCGGGTTAAAAGGATTGGGATAATTTTGCTGTAAGTCGAAATATTGTGGAATGCTGGTCTCGTCATCAACTCCAACGCTAGGATCAATTGATGTAAGCATAATATCGTCAATAAGCCAAAGCACAGCAGAGCTTTCACGATAAGCTGTAAATCGAAGGGAGAAATCATCTGAATCTATAAATTCGGATACGTCATATACTTTTTCTCCAGGCGGGCTTATTCCTGTAAATGTATCTCTGATACTCCAGACGCCATCAGCATGAAATTGCACTTGACCATAACTTGCAGCGTCCATGAATTGATAAGCCATGGGAATGGAAAGCCAGGCTGCATCAAAATTGGTCAGGTCTAACGGTCTTGTATAAGTCATCGTATCTGTTGAGACGCCTGTTGAAGCAATATTTAGTTGAACCACATTTCCCCATTGATATTCTCCGGAAAAGAAAGACTCAAGAATACCGTTATCGAAACCCTCCCAGTATTTTCTCTTCTGATACGACACATCATGATCCCAACTTCCAAGTGCTTCCAGCGTGCGTGAGCGAAAAGTGTAGACATCAGTGCTATCAGTGTTAGCGTTTTGACTGCCATCATTGGCAGTGACCCAATAGGACACTTCTTGATCTAATGCTGTCAGGTTGCCAGTAATCACGCCTTGATATGAATAATGCATCTTGAAATCAATTTCTGTTGAGTCAATGACTTCCATCTCAGTTGATTGCCGGGGTGAATCCCCGATGATCCAGTTCAGAACGACCTCAGACACTCCGTGACGATTGTCAGATATGGATTCAAGCTCAACAATTCTAGCCAGGGGTAGTAAATGGTGTACATCCTGAACTTGATCCAGACCTTCAAGAATTGGAGGCACTACATCGGGTCCAAAACTGAATTGTAATGTGTTTGTTGGTGCACCTAACGGCCAAGGATATTCACCATTTTCTGTGAATGTTATCATCCAATAATCCATTACCCGTGTCGTATCTGTATCAATTGTGGGGATTGTTGCCTCCCAAATATGTGGATCTGTCTCAGTCAGAGAGACTATACTTACTTCATTGTTATGGCGATAGTATATGCTCCTCCCAAACAGATAAACTGAGTCTGGCTCCTCAATCTGAAAACGAAGGGAGAAAGGTCCTACAGATTCAGTATTAGTATGATCCGAGAGCTCTTCAATTCGCATAATATCATCTGGCATTTCCAGGTCTTGGTTCCAGAATTCCTTGACTAAATCGATTTGATCATAAAGAGCTGCCAAAGATCCAAGATTGGAAGACCCCTGAGCCAGCACAATCGCTCCTGATAGAGTTGTAGTCTCGCCGGGATTGAAATAACTGAGCTCAGCACCTAACATAAAGCGACCAAACCCAGCTGTGTAATAATCACTTTGAATCCATCCCTCGCCTGTGACTGGATCCCCGTCGAAAGCCCAGGGTTGTCGTGAATTTGTAGTCGGATTTATGTAGCTCCAGTTATTCTGATTATTTAATTGAAGATAGTCGAATGTCTCTGAAACAGATTCAGGATCGGGAAAATCACCCCAGCCACCATTCAAAAAAGTGCTATAAGAGATCAATGATCCCGGTGACTCCAATAGAGTATATCCAAGAGCAGGCGGGTGTAATCCATATATTTGATCCAGACCAACCTCGGGGTAGACATACCCATACCTTTCTTGAGGATCACATCCCAAAAAGCCCCTTAAATTTGGATCAACCCATACTCCAAGACACAATTGATCATAGCCTCGTTCTGATACATTTGTAATCTCCCAGGAAAAAAACACGACATTTTCCAGTAGTGGTTCATCACTATAGGCAAAAACTGAACTTTCCACTTCAATTCCGACTGGTTCAGTTGGAAAATAGGTGAATTGCGAGGTTGAATCTAAGTCATTCATGACTGACCAATGAAAAACATCTCCATTAAAACCGGGCTGATCAACATCTGGATTCCACACGTCATTGCTATCAAGATCAAGCCAAGTTGCACCTTGGTCTACTGGCCAGGTTTGCCACTCTGAATCTGAATTCTGATTCGTTGAAGAAATGGTATAAATATGATTTCCCGCTGAATCAGGATTGCTTCCATTTACTCCAGGGGAATAGTCAGTGGTATACTCAGCGATAGCAGCCCGGAAGTTTCGAACCATTCTATCATCTTGGGCAACCACCCACAATCCTGAGCTGAATACGGCAATCTTATTACTTCCTGCAGGCCATTCGAGACCAGGATCGCCGAACTGGGCATAGCTAACCAGGTGACCATTATTGCTATGCATCAATGAGATTTGATTTGCATCAACTAGCCTGTTGTCAATTTCAGCAAATAAGGCGAGGGGTAAAACAATTGCTCCCAGGATTAAGTGGATAGATAGTCCTACAACAAATTTAGAGATATTAGCTTTCTGCATTTAGTAATTCTTTCCTTTACCATCAGTACAGTGCCTGTACTCTGTGTGGTTATCCAACGACAACAGTTAAGCGGGAGTCTCGTAGATGGGCTGCATCACTTCAAATATACCATCTTAACAACACTCGAGTAATCACCTGCCTGGAGCCGTGCGAAGTACATTCCTGTGCTGACCTGTCTGCCATTTTGATTGTCCCCGTGCCAGTTAATGTCGTACCAGCCGGCATCTTGATTTAACCTTTTCCATGATATTATCTCACGACCCCGGATATCGTAAATGGTAAGCGTGACATCAGACAAAACGGGTAGTCCATACTTAATTGTTGTTGTGGGATTGAAAGGATTCGGGTAGTTCTGATAGAGGATTAAAGTCCTCGGTGTAAAATTTTGATGGTCCCCTGTAGGATCTATTGAAAGTGTGCTGGAGCAGACAATCTCAGAGGGTAATGATTCGGTCATGGGTTGGAAGTAGATTGATGTTGAATTCTCTGAAAAAAAACGAGTGATATGGTAACAATCATCATCCTCTGTGGGGGTTTCGTCGAGGTACTGATAGCGGGTGCTGAGAAAGGCTGTATCCCCACTTGCAGGTAGGTTATAATCCTCTGGATGTATACCGGAGTAAGTATTAAACCACCAGGTAGGTCCCATTCCTGTTGAATCAGAAACATCATCTAAAAAAATGATCACATCTGATTCAGTAGCGTCAAAATTAAAAATACTATCTGGCCCCGACAGATTAAAAAAAGCAAAAGGAATATCTTGCCATTCTTCATCAGTCCCAATGAATTCAGGGAATCTTTTCAGAACACAAAAATTAACGGGGATACTCGGCAATATTACGAAGCCGTCGAAGATACCAAACTCAGTCGAACTGTTACCCTGTGGTTCTATGAATGCAATTCGATATTCTGCCATGAGAGGCAATCCATGTATTTGAAGGCCAGTGTAGCGTTCCAAATCCAAATCAGGCATATTTTCGCGACTCCAATAACCCCTGTGTAGTCCTAGATTTCCAGGAGCATACTCGAGGAATGAACCATTCCTGTATACCTTGAATTGGTAATCAACCCGGTCATAGCTGTTTTCAGGTAAATGCTCTGCATCCCAGGAGACAATTAAAGCATTTCCTTCTGGTTGCAGCTCCAAATCAAAGGGAAAGGGGACATCCGCCACTCCAATTAACTCAGGTGGATATATGTTAAGGGGTAGAGTGGTGGTTTCTAATCCGTATACAGGATCGATGGATTGAGCAAAAATGTTCACCTCACCGGATTCAGGCAAGATTGCCGTTGTGTATTGAAAAGCGGTAGCTCCGCTCTCATCAGTGACGAGCCACAATGTATCTGTGGTTAGGTCGTTGGTGATTTGAATGTTTTTTTCAGGGAAGGGAGTCCCAAAATAATCATTGAGTTGTAGATAAATAGAATCACTACTTACTCCGTCGTTGGCATAAACATAACCAAATTTGGGATCCATTTCCATAACGGCAAATTGCTGCGGATTTGGTGAAAACCCATTATTGTAGAACGTCTGGACGGTTTCAATTTTATTCCACATCTCCGTTTCATCTCGGCTGAAAATAGTGGCATAAATGAATTGCTGCTCTTCTCCTGGAGCCAGCGGAAAATATCCAGATGATATCACCAAATTATAGTCCCCTGATAAGTGAACGGGCTCCCAGAATTCTCCTGGAGCCATCCAATCATTCCACAAATCGGCGCTGTTTGGACTAATTGCTGTACTGATCACTCGGATTGAGGATATTCCGTTGTCATCTGGAGTCTCAAGTATCAGGTGTGCTGCAGTACCTACTGTATCTGGACCGTAATTTGCATTCCCAATATTATCTCCATCAAAGGACCACAGGACCTGCTGGTCTAATTCGTAACTGACTTGATCATCATCACTATCACCATCCCCACCAAGCAAATCTGCAATCCATAAAGCCACCACATTGGTATCTAAGTGTTTGGTACCATCATTTTTCATTTTGTAGATATGGAACAACACATCATCCAATTCAGGGGTGTTCCAGGCGATGGTTCTATTTTCAATCATGATACCTGCCCCTTGTCGGGTATAATCGGTGGTGTCCGGAAAGTAAGTTCCATTTATTAGATGATTTAGATCATCGGAAGACCTGGAGTAAATTTCAGCACCCTCAATAAAATAGTTTTTTCCGAAATAGCCGTCCCATGAGCCACACCAACCTGAATCAGTAGTATCAACGAGTTTATCTGGCCAACAATCAGGCCAGGAATTAAAATTTGTACTGATTGCAATACTATTTGAATTCGGCTCGAAATATCCGGGTACTGGTTCAAAATTCAGAGAGGATCCATCGACAGGATCTGTTGCATAATTTGGGCTCGTTACCAGTGGCTTTAAGCTACCATTCTCCGTAACCACCAGAGAACCAACAAATAAACCAGCAAGAGCGATGTAGTGCTGTTTTGTTCCATTAGGCCATTCATAAGGGATGTGTGTGGGCTGGGAACCGCCCGTTCTACCTGTAAAATTGTGATTAAAAACTGTGGCTCGAACTTGATTGGCTTCAATGTTTGTTTTCCGTCGAAACTCAGGATCTCCCCGCTCACTCGACGGTGCGTGTTGAGCCGATAAAGCGCTAACCAAGAGAAAGAATGAAATAATCATTTTTATAGGCTCAGATCGATAAATGTTGATTGCCATATCTTCCTCAGAATCTTCCTTGCGTGTAAGTCAGCTCAAACCCCGCTAAGCGGGGTAAGCCTTTGTTATATTGTATCATTCTTGGAATGTTTTTGGTGATAAGCCGAAAACCCTGACTTCCATTTCTCTTAAAACCTTATTCTCCCTCAGATGATTGGCAGCAGGTACAACATGTGCATTTGTGAACCGAAATTGGTCAGCATCCCTCACAGTTACTATTGCTAATGGAGTGATGTTACCATAATAAGGCGAATTATAAATCGACAATGTATAGTCAAAATATAAACCGTCAGAGGTTTGCTGTGAGAAACTCTGCAGATAGCTTGAATTACCAGAAACCATGTTTTCAATTACGTTTAATGACAGTGTATCCTTGCTTGATTCAGATTCAAAAATGATAGTAAAATCAAGATCCTCTATTTCTTCATCTTCACATAGTTCATGCATAAAAAAGCCATGGACTCTTCCAGAGAATCCATCACTAAATCTTTGAGTGAATGTTAATACACTACTCCCATGTAGTGAGTGAGCTCGCATAAAGACACCATTGCTATCCTCATATACTATTATTGCTTCAATGCTTTGTGATATTTCAGCATTGTCGGAGGTTAATACCTTTATCGTGCTTCCCTCGTAACTCAAATCCATTGTAGCTGCACTACTGATGTCTATAATAGCCAATTCAATATCTGTTTCATAAAGTGTCTGTGTTTCATGAGGTATTTTTACTGTTTCTCCAGGGTTTTGACCAGCTGTAAACGAATAGATGTATCGGTCTAGGTCGATACTCATCGTTGATGTTTCAGTTTCAGATTTGTCCTCTTCATCTTCTGAATGAAATAAATCGATGTCTAGGCAAGATTGCATGGTTGCCAATAATATTACCACAAGCATGGATCTAAAAGATTGCATATGGGTTCCTATCATTCTGAAACTTTTTCTCAAGTAGCTGCATAGGTTTTGCATTTTTCTGAAGCCGCTGAACAGTATAACGCTCAGGGCTTTCCAACTTAAAAGTGCAACCTTTGAGTGCTACCACATCAAAAGCAATGCTTTTGATGGCAGTCACGTTAAAAGTATAACTTTTAACGGCTTTGCTGCTTCCTGAAACAGACTCGCTTTGTACGTTATTTTATCCAGCCACTTCATTTTGTTCCCCCACGGTGATAATCACATGACCTTTTTTATGCCCTTTATCCACGTAATGGTGTGCTTCAACAATTTGATCCAGCGAAAAACGTTTATCAATGACGGCCCTAAGTTCTCCCTTTTCCATAAGATCCTGGAGGAACTGGAGCTCTTCAATTTTCAATTTCAAACCACCTGAACCCTTGAGGACGTTCAGATAGACACCCCCAGACTTTAATCTAATTTTACAGAGAGCAGGTGAAATCTTGCTTACTGCATCAAAAATGACGTCATACATCTCATGGCTTTTGGTGAAAGCCTCCTGGGTATAATCAATAACTTTGTCAGCGCCCAATGAACGCACCATATCCACATTTGTAGTACTGCAAACGCCAGTTACCTCTGCACCCATAATTTTGGCCAGCTGAACGGCAAAAGTTCCCACGCTGCCTGAGGCACCGTAAATAAGAATTTTTTGGTTTCTTTGAAGCTTGGCACTTCTTAGAAAGCGCAAGGCTGTGATGCCACCATTAGAAATAGGAGCAGCTTCTTCATAGGACATGCCTGATGGAATGGTTGCTATGGTACCGCTTTCTGGCAGGCATTTATACTCAGCATAGGCACCAAAGCTCATTTCGGTGGCAGCAAATACCCTATCTCCTGGCTTGAAAAGGGTGACATCCCGGCCAGTCGCTTCGATTTCTCCAGCCAGCTCCATCCCCAATATCTTTTTACGTGGTCCCCTGAAACCAATCATAAAGCGCATGAGGGGTTTGAACAAAAAATCCTGAACTTGGCCCAATCCGGGTTTAAAACTACGAATTTTTGTATCCCCAATGTGAACTGTGGTTGCATGAATTTTTATCAGCACCTCATGGTCTTTAGGAATAGGTTTTTCAATGTCCTGAATCTCAAGGACTTCAGGAGGTCCATATTTTGTACAGATGACGGCTTTCATTTATTCCCTCTGCTGATTATGTGTTCAAAGTGGTAGCACGAATGGCGTAATCTGGTTCGCCTTCGCGCAACAACAACAATTTGTAGGATTGACTCTAGTCAGATGTATAAAAGCCTTGTTCACTTTCCACAGACCATTCCCCATCATCGTCTTCCCATGAAATTTTAACCCACCAGTAATTAGTGACAACAAACCCTTCTCCAGCATCATAACTGAGCGTTAGCGCTGTTTCGCCTTCCTCAGTAATCCATATCTTTTCAGTGCTCATTAGTGTTTCATCAAAGGGAAGTGCTGACTCCCACCACCATTCAACGGTCAGTTCAACACCATCAGTACCGGGATCATCGAAATTTCCAATTCCTGTTGCTTCGTAATATTCAAGGTCAGCAACCACGAGAGCGGTTGCCATCTGTTCATTGTTACCACCAGTTGGTTGGCGTGAAAAATAGACATCCAGTGAAGTCGTTCCTGGTTCAGTCATGCAAGTATTAAGGCTTAAAAACGCAAGGGCAAAAATCAATATTCCAAATTTGAGCTTCATCTTTTTTTCTCCGATTTATTAAGTTCAATCTGGCGCGCTTTATTTTAGCCCTCCTACGCCAAGCTACTGAGGACACCACCGCTCTCTTGTTGAGCTATTCTTTAAAATTTATGAGGCAATCCTCGATAATTCCTCGAAAGTTATTCTATTGTGTAATTACCGTCCCTAAATGTGAGTAACTGCTTTGGACCAGCTTTGTCAAAGTAAGAAATAACTATATCATCCTCCGACAGAGAAAGATTAAAATGTTCATTGAGTGCATCCAGCGAAATGGCCAACAATTTAAGTCTAAAACTATCAGTAGATTTCTTTGCTCGGTCTATGGTTGTTTGTCCCCCTAGAATATCAATTTCAATCTTTGCTTCTGACTCATTGAAGCCAACCATTATTGGCGCATCATAGTCTACGATATTTGTGAACCCTTCCATTAGATGGCTCAAATAGAGAGCAACAAGATGACCTTTCATCATAGGCTCGGTAGACGTAAGGCTGTCGGATGCTGCTTGACCAATTGCAAATGTTGGCAGGCTTACAAGGCCAATCAAAACAATCAGACAAGCAATTTGAAAACGCTTTCTCATAGAACTTCCTCCTAGGATCATTTTTTACAGAATTAAAATTTACATCAACCTAACGCTTTAGACTGTCCTGCTTTATGTTTAGTTTTTTAATCAAAATTTCCAGCCAGCTTGTCTGTCGTATCCCGCGATGGCGGGAGTAGACTAGCCTTTGTTAATTTTTAAGTTAACACAGGCATCACTTTCGGTTCATAAATTCTAGTGAAATGATATTGTTTTGGTAGGGATTCTGGTCTCGAGTAAACGAAGTACCTCCGTTTGAAGCAATGGAAATACTCGCTTTGTTTAGCGCAAGCAATCGTCTCACAATGCCAAGTCCAATCCCCTTACCTGACAGCCCAGCTTTTTTTGTATGACGTCCTGAATAATTCTCATCAAATATGATCTGCGATTCATCATCATCGATTTTTATACTAATCATATCAAATTTAACAATGTACTTATCGCCATCGCTAATAAACGAAACTGATAAATCTGTATCTCTAGCGGTATACTTCACAGCATTGTCAATTATATGTGCAAATGCAGCCGAAACTGACTCATAGTCAATTTTCAATTTGGCTTCACATGAATTGATATGGATACGTACTTTTTTTGGATGAAGTCATACATAAATGAGTTAAAAACCAAAACAAGCACTTTATGAATTTTATGAGCATAAATCTCTAAACTTGGATTGGAATCGTACAGTTTTTCAAATATTGAGAATTCAGATTTTGAAAGGTTTGTATTTTTCAAGATGCGAAGCATCGAGATTGCGCTCTCATTGGGATTACTTTTAAGCGCTTTGGATAACGCTCCAACCTGCTCTCGGCCGTTTCCGACTAGGTTGTCCTGTGAAACTATGGAGTACATATCTTGTAGAATATGAGCATTGTAGCTAATGAGGTTATGAGTCAAGCGTCTAAGATGAATTGCCTTTCTCTCAGCTAAATCATCGCCCATCGTAACAATATCTGATAAAACACTATTAAATGCACCTAGTTGATTTTTAAAAAGCCGTGTCGATTTTATATCTCGGTCGGTACATAAGAATACTGTTCCATGAATACCGCTCTTTTTTCCTACACGTTTACCATTCTGATCCAAATGACATTTTGTAATTTGCGTGAGCTGTTTGCACTGATTCATGCACTGCATACATCCATCATATAGGTTTGAGGATATTATTTCTCCAGCATTGTTTGTAATATGTTTTTTCATATCTATTTTGAGGCACTTATAAAAAGTTGAATTATCGTGGAAACAGCACTTGCATTTTGAATGTTAAAGACTTTTGAGACAAACGATTCATCAAATACATCTTGAGCATATATTTTCTTGAAAGATCTTGTCACCATCCTAGTTGAGGGTGTTACGCCAGTCTCATCACCAATCAATATGCGTAGTCTCTCTATCATGTCGGGGAGAGAAAATAACTCATCAGAAAAATTATCAACGATGGTTTGGAATTGGTAGGGATCAGCATCTTTCCTTAGTCTAGCGTCCGCAGCGGAGAGTGCTTTATGGAATCTATCGCCAGTGGGCTCTGCTGAGTAAACTATTATTTTTTTCCAGGGGTACTTATCCTTCAAAGCAAGGATCAAACCTAAGCCCTCATCTGAGAATTGTAATTGTTTACCCACCCCTAGTATGTCAACGAAGAGTATATGAGCTCGCTGTATCTCCTTGTCATCAAGAGATTCAATATCTTCAATTCGTTTTGTGTTGTTCCACCCTGCTTTTTTTAATATGTCAACAACACCAAATTTTTTATCATCAACAAACAATATGTTACATGTTTGCTTGATTTCGGCTTTTGATCTATTAGGAAGTTTCTTTCTTTTCATAAAGTTTAACACCCTCTTTTCTCCTTAAAATTATTACGATTTGGGCTGTTCACCACAAAAGTGAAACATTTGTAGGCTTCGCTGCTTCCCGAAACTGACTCGTTTTGTAATTTTACTGTATCCGTCCGCATTATTTTGGCAACTAATCTCCTGCATGTGAGTCAGATCAAATCCCGCCAAGCGGGGTTTCTATTCAAGACCATTTCACTCAAATTTTTGGTCATTTGCCTGTTCGGAACTATCTTTTTCCTCGCATCATCACGCGTCTAGGCGGTGGAGGAGCCTTGACTGTCCACCTAGTTTGATGCATCCTTTTCCTTGAGGCCTGGATGTTTTTTTGAGTATTTACTTTTAAG
This sequence comes from Fidelibacterota bacterium, assembly GCA_013202495.1. Classification (GTDB taxonomy): domain Bacteria; phylum Fidelibacterota; class UBA8477; order UBA8477; family JABMPR01; genus JABMPR01. The sequence goes on from JABMQQ010000067.1 coordinate 76,060, forward strand.
TATTCATCAAAATAGATAAACCTTACCCATGCATCTGACATTACGTCCATTTGTGAATCAAAGCTCTCAAGGGTATCGACTGTGAATAATGCCTCTAAATCTGTAGGCCAATCTGGCGCATCAAATTTCTTTGGTCTTTCTTTGGATAAAAGTCCCATGGCATAGGATAGATAGAATGGATTTTCAAAATAATATTTACCCGTAGAATTATTGTACCTTACAATTATACCACGTTTCTCGATCTGTAAATCCTCAAGGAAGGAGTTGAATTTCTTTTCGGGGTATTTGTCTTTTTTACTCCTGACCTTCTCCCATAATTCCTCATATGTCGCTCCTTCATTAAATTCGAACTCAAGGAGCTCCTTTAATATCAACTCTGCATCGTTCTGGTGTTGTGTGGAGTCCATTTTTAGTGCAGTGTCAAATGCAAGCTTCAATGTATCCGATGCGCTTTCCATAAATTTGATTACAGCATATTCAAACGAATCCGTCTCAATAGACACGTTTCGAAATGTTCTTTTTGTAATTTTGTGATGGAAACAGATATTGAGGCAGAGTTGATGACAGACAGAGCCTAATCCATTTGAATACTGAATTATCAATTCAATTAATCTTTCACTAAAGGAAATGTTCAAATATTCAGTACCTTTTAGAATGATTTCCATTAATTCATCGTCAGACATCAGAGGAACAAATATTTCCGCAACGCGATTTCGCATATCCGGTTCATACTCAATGACTTCTCGGGCAGAATCGACTGCACCAACCGCGATAATCATTAGGTTTTTATGATCACCAGCAGAATCCATGAACATCTTAAATATTTGTGAAACTTGAGCTTTCTGACGTGGATGAATTTTGTGAAAATCTTCCAAAACCCAGCAACATTCAGCTTCCCCTAAAAATTTAGCCAAATTTTGGGCGGTCAACTGTGGCGGTACAACACGCATTTCTTCCGAACTTTCATTTTCTGCTCCACTCGTTGAAAGAGCAGCCCGAATTGCGAGGTAGGATGCTGAAGTGCTACTTGAAAAAGAGAAGGAATTTGACTTCTTTCGTTTCATTTTCACAAATGTACCAAGATCATCAAAAGCACTAAGCATAATTTGATCATAGGTTGTGGATGAAGTACAACGAGTAGTAACCAGCGTGTGCTCTTCACGGCCAAGTTGATTTGCAAGCAAAGTAGTTTTTCCACAACCAGAATGCCCGAAGAGAACAAGTTGCTTGCCAGGCGTGACCACAGCCTCTCTAATTTTTGTGGCTACGCTACTCCTCTCTACAAAAGTTATTGTTGCCGGGCTAGTTGGTGTAAAAACCTCAACAACTGACTTTTTTCTGAATTTAAACATCCTTAATCCCTCTAACAGTATTCACACGTTCTGGCATCAGACGAATCATTTGTGAAGACGCCCCAATAAACATTTTTTAAGTTTAAGGTATTCAATAGCTCGCCCCTGAATTTTTGAGTAACATTGGAATCTAGACTTTCTGGCTATTTATACAAGGGCTCTAATCTACGCTCCGTCCGCCGCCTTTGGCGGGGTCGAGCTACGATCAGCAGGCAAAAGGGGGTTTCCATTGGAGCCCACCCCGGGTAATGCTTAGTGAAAAGAGTGATAGCTTCGAGAACACCTCGCACTTCGACTCCGCTCAGTGTGACGGCTCGGGATGACACAAGATCTAGTCTATGCTCTTCGAGCTACGACC
>JABMQQ010000068.1 GCA_013202495.1 Fidelibacterota bacterium
AGGCTATTTAATTGTAGGGTGGACTGGTAATTGGGAAAATGGACAGTATCAAGGTTGGGTTGTTAAAATCAGTGAGACGGGCACAGAATTGTGGAGTTACGATTATGGTGTGATTGGTGGGCATGATAAATTTAATTCAATTCAACCGAGCGATGACGGTGGTTATATCATTGTTGGGAGAAGTGCTGATTCCTCACCTGGTGGTAATACTGATGCTTGGATCGTCAAAATTGATACAAATGGGAACATTATCTGGGATTATCGGTATGGCGGCGAGGGTGTTGATGGTTTCAATTCTTTAGCAAAATGTCCCGAGGGGGGATACTTGGCTGCTGGAGGAACCGCCTCATATAACCCTAATGGTTATGGAGATGGATTTGTCCTCAAAATCGATGAAAATGGTATTGAGCAATGGAGAGAGTATATAGGATTTGAAAGCGGGGCTTCGTTTAATGATGTCTCAGTAATTTCAGGAGGTGGATATATTCTGACTGGGAGTTCACGAGCTCCGCAGCCGAGAAACGACAATAATGGAATAATGGTTAAGATCGTCCCTGACTCGGGACCGTTTATTTCCCTGGAAACGTTTGAATTAATATCTCCAGAAAATAGCGAGCAAATCGGATCTTTGAGCCCTGAATTTCGGTGGTCTTCAGCAGGAGAGAACACAAATAACTATAGTCTTGGGCTTGCATCAACCCTTGACCAGATTCAATGGATTGATATTGGCACTGACACCACTTATAGTTACCTGCCGGAACTTGAAGATAATGCACAGTATTATTGGCAAATAATCGCTCAAGAACAATACGGTGGAACAAGAGTGAACGAGGGTGGATTTCACCAATTCACAATCAATCAGGGGAATGATGATCCCTCAATTGTCGAGCTAATTACACCGGATTCCGTCATGGTGTTAACACTCACACCTGAAATGTACTGGACTCCTGCATTTGATGCTGATCCCAATGACATTATAACTTATGAGATGCATTGGTGGGGAGATGGTATTGAGTACGATTCTGTATTAACTGATACAAATGCTGCTATACTACCCAGGGAGCTGGTGGATAACTCACTTTACTTCTGGAATGTTATTGCAATGGACCAAAATGACGGAATCTCACACTCTGACGAAGCGTTCTTTTGGACAAATCTTGAACCTGAGGCACCGGTTGGATTTGCGTTACTAAGTCCTGAAAATCAGGTTTCGGGATTAGGTGATATGCCAGCATTCCTATGGGAGTATACAACTGATCCAGATCCGATGGACTATGCAACTTACACACTGCAGATTTCAGCAGACTCAAGTTTCTCTGAGATAACCTTCCAGATAAATACTAATGCGAATGTTGGTCATGAAATGACTGAAGCATTACCTAATGATACTGAGTATTGGTGGAGAGTGATTGCCACTGATACAGATTCACTAAGTACTGAATCTAGTGTGTTCAAGTTTACCATTGGGTATGTGGCGATTGCCGATGTAGTGGAACTGCCCACGGAGTATGTATTGCAGCAGAATTACCCAAATCCATTCAACCCGAGTACAACCCTTAGGTTCGGACTACCTGAGGATGCAACTGTATCCCTCATTATCTATGATATTCGTGGGAATGTGGTTAAGACTTTTGATCCCGGAAGTCAGATCGCAGGTTGGTACGAGTATGTTTGGAGAGGGTTTGATGAATCTGAACAACAAGTCTCAACTGGTCTGTACCTTACTAGATTTCAGGCAGGATCATATTCTAAGGTAATCAAGATGCTATACCTCAAATAAGCGGGAAGAAATGTGGTAAGTTTGAAAGCCCTAGGCATATGTCTGGGGCTTCTTTTTGCTATAATTATCAAGCCAAGGGATTGTAGATCCTTCGGCTTAAACCCGTAACTCATTATCCCACAGGCAATTACAGGAACCCTAGAATCAGCATGTGCACTTGGTGAAACATTTCACATTAATACCCGCTGTTTTTAGACTTCAACCTAAAAACCCATAGAACTCATAAACCCATAGAACCCATAAACCCATAGAACTCATAAACCCATAGAACCCATAAGCCCATAGAACTCATAAACTCATAGAACTCAATAACTCAATAACTCAAAAACTCACCTACGCCATCCACAACTGTCTATCCAGAGTACGGTACTGAATAGCTTCTGATAGATGTTCCGCTCGAATTTCAGAACACTCTGATAGATCAGCAATTGTCCGTGAAACCTTAAGAATACGATCGTAGGCTCGAGCACTCAATCCCAGGTTAGTGATCGCAGACTTGAGTAAGGAAGCTGACTCACCATCAACCTTACAGAGCCCTCGAATCATTTTAGGTGGCATATCTGCGTTGGAATGGATATGTGGCTCATTTTCAAAGCGTTTGATTTGAGTGTCTCTGGCTAATTGAACACGCTTTCTGACTTCATATGATGATTCTCCATCTTGTTTACTAGAGAGTTCTTCAAAAGGAATGGCTGGGACCTCTATATGCAGATCAATCCGATCCAAAAGTGGCCCAGAAATTTTAGCCATGTACTTCTGAATGCCCATACTGCTGCAGGTGCATTCATGACGCGGATCGCTACTATAGCCACAGGGGCAGGGATTCATGGCGCTCAAAAGGATAAAATTAGCAGGATAGGTGAGACTCATACTGGCACGACTGATGGTGACTTCCGTATTTTCAAGAGGCTGGCGCAATACCTCCAGTACATTTTTCTGAAATTCCGGCAATTCATCCAGGAATAACACACCATGATGAGCCAGACTAACCTCTCCAGGGCGTGGGATCCGACCACCACCAACCAATGCAGCGTCTGATATGGTATGATGAGGTGATCTGAAAGGTCGGGTGGCTACAAGGCCTTCAGTTTTGACCATTCCCGCAATCGAATGAATCTTGGTGGTTTCCAGGGCTTCATCCAGAGTCATTTGAGGAAGAATGGTTGGAAAGCGTTTAGCCAGCATAGTCTTACCTGATCCAGGAGGACCGATCATAAGAACATTGTGACCACCTGCAGCAGCTACTTCAAGAGCCCGCTTCACATGGGCTTGTCCTCTGACATCAGCCAGATCAACTGGATAGCACTGTGCCTCTGAAAACAAATGCTCGGCATTTACTTTTACTGGCTCAATTATTTGCTCGCCATTAAGAAAACGGATGGCTTCCAGCAAGGTGTTCACGGGTATAACATCGATATTTCCCGTTACAGCGGCCTCACTGGCATTCTGAGCAGGTAGAATTAGTCCCTTCATCTCTTGCTCATGTACACCCACAGCTGACGGTAGAGCTCCTTTCACGCCACGCAGAGTACCATCCAGTGACAATTCTCCCATGAGCACATAGTCGTCGAGATCTTCGTGGATGACGATTCCCAAAGCAGCCAGAATGCCAATGGCGATGGGGAGATCAAACGCTGAACCCTCCTTTTTAATATCGGCTGGGGCCAGATTGATTGTGTATGCCTTGGGTGGGAACCGAAAGCCACTATTTTTGATGGCGGAGATCACCCTGTCCTTACTTTCTCTCACTGCCAACTCTGGCAGTCCAACAGTTGAATAACGAAAGGCGTGGCCTTCAACATTTACCTCGACTTCAACCAGATAGGGATCTATTCCAATTAATGAACTGCTTAATACACGTGCCAGCATAGCAAACTCCTTTTTGAAGAATGACAAAATTGAAAGGCCAGAAGACCTTCCTAGTGAGGATACAGTTTTAGAGTGAAGCGGTGGAGAATGTACCTGGTTAGCTGGACATATTCTCTAGATCAAGATATGGAACAGGATCTTACATACAGTTTTGATCAAATGCCTGTTCGATAATGAGTTTGTTCATGTATTTCCAGCGCTCTTCATTTGACTGAGCGTGAGAAAATTTAAAATTGAAAGCGGACATACTCTCAAATCCGTGTTTACGTGCGAGAGCTTCAAGTCTGACAGGGTCTTGTAAGGCATCAGGCTGGTTCTTATTTAGACACTCTGTTTCAACTGCCAGGGCAATTATTCTGAGCTCTTCATCGGTAAGCACAAAAGCGGTGGTAGGTGAGGCTCCCAAAGGCTTATATGCCATGGGGGGATCGATTTCCACAGCAGAATCAACACTCTTTCTCGCCTCAGATGCTGCGATTTTACGCTCAATAGCTTTTTGTTCGAGCACTTCATCCTTGGGAAGTCGGGAGTCAGGCGCTGTTTTTTTGCCCCAGAACAATTCCAGGACTGATTTATCCTCAGATTTGATTTTTTGATGTGCATATTTTATAGCATTGATAAAAGGATTTGATTTGTTGGCATCTATTTCGAAATATAGGTCAATCCAGCCCATGAATTCATCCATGGCTGCATCGCCATTGTCTTCCATAACCAACAGATTTTGCCAAATCAGGAATAAATTATCAATTTCTTCATTAAATTGATGGGTATTCCGTGGAGAGGTTGCGATAGTTGAATTAACGAGTTTGCGCATCTCATAGGCGCTGGAAATATATGCGAACAGGAATGTCTGTTTCTCAGAGGGAGTGAGAGCTGACCAATAAATACTTTGGGCGAATGCTACATGCTCTTCTGCAGTGTCAAGGTTTCTGGCTTCTTGAGCAAACGCGGGCTGGAACAGGGATAATGTGAAAACTGCGACGCAAAAAAGAGTGTTCCTCATAGAATTTCCTAGTGGTTTATTAATAATACCCTAAATCTAAGCTCAGATTCAAATACAGTATACAAAAAAATATCCGAGAAGAATGACATCTTAATCAGGAAATACGTATGCCATTCAGGATGAAAATGAAGGAATTAAGGGTCGACCCAGTAGCCTTCACTTTTCATCAGATCAATCAAAGAATCCACGGCTTCAGCTTGTGGAACATGAGGTCGAACCACCATCTGACCACGATATAGGGAAACCTTGCCTGGTCCCGTACCGACGTAGCCAAAATCAGCGTCGGCCATTTCACCAGGCCCATTCACAATGCAACCCATGATCCCAATCTTGACACCCTTTAAATGACTGGTACGCTCACGGATTTGTGCAGTCACTTCCTCCAGATCGAATAGTGTTCTACCGCAGGAGGGGCAGGCAATGTATTCTGTCTTGGTCATTCGACTTCGACTGGCCTGTAAGACACCAAAGGCGATTTCATTCAAATCTTTGGTCTCAAGCTGGTTTGATCGCAACCATACTCCATCTGCAAGACCATCGTTCAAAATGGAGCCGAGTTCAGCAGATGCAGAAAGCAAAAATTCCTCGCGCTGCTGATCTGTGAATCGATTTAATAGGATAACAGGTTGCTGGATTCCCATGTTCGTTAATTCAAGAATGAACCTTCGCAAATCAGCGATTTGATGTTCATTGTCTGAACTGAGAAGCCAGATAATATTCGAAGCTCTGGGTAGTTCATCGAATTTTGTGCTTGTATTAATGTGAATGAAATTGGCAGCATCGTGTTTTTCCAAAGCGGATGAATACGAATCCAGGGTGTATAATGGATAACAGCTCTCTACAGACGATAAATCACTCCATATCTCTGAGTCATAGAGCCTTAATGTATTGTCTGAAAGTTGGATATCTGGATTATTTTCACCGAAATAGAGAATATCTGCACCCTGATCTCCACTTTTCCAGATATTGCTTAACAAATCAAAATAGTATCCAGCCGAGATCAGTAGATCATCGTTGACTTCCTTCATAGCAGATAGGTCAGCAATGACAACGGGGACATGGTCGGCACCTATTGATGCTGTCGCTTGGGTTTCTCGGCGCTGGTATTCAAATAAATTGATTGGAAGATTAGATAATGGCTCAATCCCTTGGTGCAGTGGAATCGTTTCAAGTGATTTTACGATTGAAAGTGCCACTGGGATTTCAGCCTCTGGAGCTTCTGTCAGTGAAACCCTGATAGTATCACCCAGCCCGTCACGAAGAAGAGAACCAATTCCCAGCGATGATTTGATGCGTGCATCATCACCATCACCAGCCTCGGTAACACCAAGATGGAGAGGATAATTGAATCCTTCCTGATTCATTTGGTGTACCAACAAACGGTAGGCTTGTATCATGACCCGAGTATTACTGGCCTTCATGGAGATGACCAGGTCATGGAATTGATTCGCTGCACAGATTCGCACAAATTCCATTGCCGATTCAACCATTCCTTGGGGAGTATCACCATAGTGGCTGAGAATTCTGTCCGAAAGTGATCCGTGGTTGGAACCTATGCGCATCGCCGTTCCTGCTTCTCGACACAGTTTCACTAGGGGTGTGAATCTCTCTTCAATGCGATCCAGTTCAGCCTGGTACTCGCTCAGATTGTATTCCAGTTCTTGAAATCTTTTACGATCTACGTAATTCCCTGGATTCACTCGCACTTTCTCTACCAATTTGGCAGCTTCCTCAGCAGCTCGAGGAACAAAATGAATATCTGCGATAAGCGGAACGGTGTATCCACGTTTCTTTAATTCAGCTTTTATTACAGCCAGGTTTTGGGCTTCTTTAACACTGGGGGCAGTAATTCTCACATATTCGCAACCGGCATCCACCAGACGAATCGTTTGTTCAACTGTGGCCTGAGTATCCATGGTGTTGGTGTTTGTCATGGATTGTACACGAATGGGATTGTCGCCACCCATGGGAATATCGCCAATGTTCACTACTCGACTTTGATAGCGATGATAGCGGGTTAGAGTTTCAAGTGACTCAGTGAAATGGGTACTCATTTATATGAAAATTCCTTCGATTGGTGTGTTCATTAGTATTCAATCTAAAGAGGAGCAGGGGCGAAACCAATTGGAATAGCCGGTCTATACACCTGAAATACGCCCTATAGTGAATCAGGAATTGATAAAGTTGTACCTTGTTCAGGGAGGTCACCCAATTTATTTTCATCGTCTTATAGAAGGAGCATTGAAACAATATGTTGAACAGTGACATTTACAATAGACGCAGACAAAATTTAATAAATCTTATGGGTAAGGGTGTTGCCATACTAAAAGGGGCACCTGAACAAATTCGCACAAATGATACTGAATACCCCTATAGACAGGATTCAGACTTCTTTTATCTCACGGGTTATACGGAGCCCGGTGCAGCTTGCATTATCGATCCTAGCAATAAGGAAAATCCCTTCACGTTATTTGTGCTTCCCCAGGATCCTAAAAAGGAAGTATGGACAGGTTGGAGACTCAGTTTTGAAGATACGGTTGAAAAGTATAAGGCTGATCAGGCATTGGATATTGCAGAATTCGAAACAGCAGCACTGGCTGCCATGAAGACTTCTTCCAAAGTATACACCAATCTGAATCATGATAAGGTTCACCAGTACAAGATGCTGGACCACGTAGGCCAGGTCCGCAAAGAAGTGCAAAGGACCGGTGGAGGACCAGAAGGTTTAGAATCTGTGGGTTCTCTCACACATGGTATGCGACTCATCAAAGATGAACATGAGTTGGAGCTCATGCAAAAAGCTGCAGATATCTCTGCAGATGCTCATTCAAAAGCCATGGAGGCCTGTTCACCAGGTATGTATGAATATCAGCTCCAGGCTGTTCTTGAGAGTCATTTTGTCCACGAAGGCAGTGCTGGACCTGCCTATACATCAATCGTTGGAGCTGGGGACAATGCCACCGTTTTGCATTATATAAAAAATCGTGACCAGATTGTTGATGGTGACATGATACTTATTGACGCAGCAGCCGAATATGACATGTATGCTGCGGACATAACCAGGACGTTTCCTGCAAATGGCAAATTCTCTGAAGCTCAGAAAGCCATCTACGAAGTGGTACTTAAAGCACAAAAGGCAGTCATCGAAGCTTCAAAACCAGGAGTCACCTTTCAGGAACTTCACGATATGGATTTACGGCTGCTTGTTGAGGGTATGATAGAGATTGGATTGCTAAAGGGTACCGCGGACGAAGTTATTCAAAATGAGAGCTATCAAGACTATTTCATGCATAAAACCGGTCATTGGCTGGGGCTGGATGTACACGATATGGGTAACTACATGGCTGATGGTGAATCCATCGTCCTTAAACCCGGTATGGCGTTTACAGTGGAGCCTGGCATTTATGTCAATTCAAAATCCAAGGCGCCTGAAAAATTCAGAGGTATTGGGATAAGAATTGAGGACGATATTGTTATTACTGAGTCTGGGAACAAAAACCTCACCGCAGCTGTTCCTAAAGAGATATCTGAAATTGAAGCACTTATGAAAAAAGGTTGAATCAGGAATAATAATGAAACTACTTCTTAAACATTCAGGGTTGATGCTCCTGCTCATTGTCCTGGTGGCAGTTGGCTGTAAAAGTGAGACTACAAATCCCATGTATAATGCGAATGAGTTCACTCTCATGGTTGCAGCTAGCAACAATGGGGAAGTTGGTCCCTGCGGCTGACGATCTAATCCACTTGGCGGTCTTGCCAGGAAGCATACGATTATTAAGGGACTTGCTGAAACAGAGGCAATCTACTTTGTTGATGCTGGAGATGCATTGTTCAAATACCCATATATTGCAGAGGAACAACGCTATCACTTAAAAGAAGTAGCCCAGGCGATCATCTCATCCTACAATATGATGGAATGTCAGGTCATGAATGTGGGTACCAATGATCTCGCTGCAGGTCTTGATTTTATACTGGAAATGAAGAAAACAGCCAATTTTCCTTTCATATCAGCGAATGCCAAAGATGCCAGTACAGATAAATTTCTATTCGAACCCTATACACTCGTTGAAACCCATGACCAGACTCTGGGATTTGTTGGTATCACCAAGGGTGATAATCGAGTAAAGGAATTTGCTTTTTCAGATCCAATTGAAGCCGCTCAAAAAGCAATTGATGAAATCAAGGACAAGGTTGACCTGGTTTTTTTAATGGCCAATGGGGATGACAAATTAGAAAGGGCTTTGATTGCAGAGGTGAAAGGAATCGATTTTCTCATCCGGTCCAAGTCTGGATCCCTTCAAAGAAATCCTAAACAGCAGGATGGTACCACCATCATTCGAATCGGCAAACAAGGGAAGTATGCAGGTGTATTAAGGATCAGAAATATTGACGCCATAAGTCAAATGAAGAATGTGAGCTCACAATACACGCGCATCAAGTTTGCAGATAATCGTCTCAATGCCATGGCCAAAGGGATTGAGGAGGGGAAGACCCTGGAAGAACACTTCGCCAATGATGAAAACAGATTAAAGTTAATCACCCGCCTTCGTGATGAACGTAAAACCAATGTAGATCTAATCAAGAAGCTGAAGAATAGCTATTATCTTGAACCGATTCCACTAAACGAAAAAATCGAGGATACTCCCGAGGTAGCGCTCATAGTAGAGGATTATATGCCTGAAGAAAAAAAGACCAATGAAAAGGATAATCACAAAGGGCATTAACTAATATTCAAAATTGACTATAAAAAAAGAGGCTGAATAATTCAGCCTCTTTTCGTTTGTGAGCGAGAGACCGGACTCGAACCGGCGACAACCACGTTGGCAACGTGGAGCTCTACCAACTGAGCTACTCTCGCATGAGCTGTCTGCCATCAGAGATGGCTTAAAAGCGGCGTGAATATAAATCTCGTCAATGGCGGGGCAAACTATTTTTCCCGCTAATTATCTCCTTCATAGTTGTTTACTAATAATTTGCCACCCCAGGTTGTTAAAATATTTAAATACCCATATCATATAGATATGGTGTCAGATCATATGATTATATTTTTTTTCTTCGAATTGTAATCTAGACAATAACCTTAATTTAATATATACAGTATGATATATATCCTTTATGAAAGTTGGCATGTCGCTTGTGATAGAGGAGTCTATGTTAAATGACACAATAACATTAGATGGGGAGAATATCATGAGCAAAACTAAACTAACCTTAGCTGCATTGGTTCTTTTACTGGGAGCTACACAATTGATGGCAGAGCCAAAATCTGATGCGAAATGTTGCCAACCTATGCCTGCTGGAGGAATGGCTGCATTAGAGCGAAACATCATCTACCCAACTTTTGATCGCCTGGTAGGAAACAGTGCTGATGTGATCTTGAATTTTCACGTTGATGTGAATGGTAATGTCTCGAATATTAAGGTCGCTAGGAGTGGTGGTGCCAATTTTGACAATTCTGCTGTTAGCGCAGTGATGAATACAGAATGGAAACCTGCCATGCAAAACGGATTTCCCGTAGCATTAACTTTTGCATTACCATTTGAGTATCGTTACAAATAGTTGTCTGCAACATCGTTATTTAAAAAATTCACAATGAATAAATATTATGAGGCAGGCTGCTTTGGTGGCCTGCCTGTTCTTTTTTATAGCGGCTTAATATTTATCTCAACATTTACCATATTGTATTTGAGCGTTTTCAGGGCATCAAGGGCTGCATCTATATCCAGACTGAATGTTTCCTCACTCCCATAATTGAGCATGTGGGCCACCGAAAGATTGTAAGCCTTTGAAATTTTTGACAGTGTCGAAAAGGTTGGGTCTGCTAAACCACGCTCAAGTTTGCTGATATAGCTTTTGTCTAGACCAGCACTCGCTGCGAGATCTTTTTGTAGAATCTGATGCGCTTCGCGCACAAGTCTTAACTGTTTTCCAATATCCATGTGTAAAATCTCCCCATATTAAATGGTACTGACCAGCTTTGTCCCTGACGTTGGAAATATCTCAAAATATAATTGAACCAAGACCAGAAATTAATGTTTTTCGATAAGTTAATGCTCGGGTGAGAAAAACGATTAAATTGCGACCATGGGAAATACAGAGAGTGGAGACACACTAGATCTCCGGCACGAAATGGTATCAGACCAGCTAATGAATAGAGGGATTCTTCATTCTGGTATTCTGGAAGCTTTCAATGATATTCCCAGACATCTGTTCGTTCCCCACATTGCACCTGATCATGCTTATGAAGATCAACCGCTTCCCATAAAATCCGGCCAGACCATTAGCCAACCATATGTTGTCGCACTGATGTTGAGCTATCTTGACCTCCGACACAGTCATCATGTCCTTGAAATAGGGAGCGGCAGTGGTTATGCCACAGCCATCATGTCGAAGCTATGCCACCACGTGACTGCCATGGAAGTATATGGAGAATTACTTGAAGATTCCTGGGTTGTTATAAAGGATCTCGAACTACCCAATATTGATCTGATGCACGGGAGCGCCTGGGAACATTTAAAGGAGGGCATAGTTTATGATCGTATCATTCTATGGGCTAGCCCTCCAAGGATACCCGAACATATCTTTGACAGTTTGAAAGAGGGGGGTATTCTGGTTGCTCCAGAGGGAAAAGCAGACCAATATGTGTGGATTTGCACAAAAAAAGATGGCAACATCATAAAGAAAAGAAAAGATCCTGTAAGATTTGTACCCTTGGTACAGGGATCGGTCCAGGAAATTGATCGAAACATGCAGGGAAAACGAGGGGAACGAGGAAAACGAGGGAAAGATGAATAGACTATACAAATCCAACAAAGATAAAGTATTTGAAGGTGTCTGCGGAGGCATAGGTGAATATTTCAATGTAGACCCGGTTATCATCCGACTCATGTGGGTGGTTCTTGTAGTCTTTGGAGGCACTGGAATTGTGGCCTATCTCATCGCCATGTTAATTATACCCAAAAGTCCCGAACTGGGTGATGAAGAAGTACAACCTGAACCAGACGTTACTCCCGAGACCTATTCAAATCGGTTTTGGGGTGTTATTATGGTCATTGCCGGTGTCCTGCTACTATTTGGTATTGTTGGTCCTATTGCAGGCGTGTTTGCTGGAATAGCCCTTGCTATGGGCCATGTTCTGTGGCCAGTACTGATCATTGGTCTTGGTTTATATCTATATTTCAACAGTGAAGATGGTGACGATAGCAAACCTTCAATGGATGAGATATTTCCACCCGAGAAAAAGCTTTATAAATCGCGTTCAGATAGGAAAATTTCGGGTGTATGCGGTGGAATAGGCCAATACTTTGATATTGATTCCAACATCATCCGCATATTCTGGGCAGTAGCGACACTGGGATCCATTGGTCTTGGTGTACTGGCGTATGCCATACTTGCCATCTATCTAACTGAATCAGATTAGCCGTCACTGTTGACATTCACATACTGATATCCAAACTCCTGGAAAAAATATGACTCGCTCATACCCTCTGATTCTCCATATCCTGCTGCTATGTTCCCTGACTATTGGGTCCCACGGTCAACATGTCTATGAAAGGGGAACTTTTGTTAGTTTTCCTGCCGGCAAGCATGTCAATCACAGCTATTACAGCACCTGGAATGTCTATTTTGCCGTTGAAGATGGCGTCATCGTATACAACCACCACAAGGGTGAGTGGCTTGAGCCCATCACCGCCAGCAACGGGTTGAGTCAATATCCCGTTTTACTGGTATGGCAGAATGCAGTTACACAGGATGTCTGGATTGTGACACCGGATTATGTCTTTGTCTATGATGAACTGGCGGGTTGGATGTCACGAGTGCCTTTACCTGTTGATCCCAATTTTTCAGGAACCTATGATATAGGAATTTCTGACACATATGTCATCGTATCAGCATCCTCTCCAGACAGTGGTGGCAAATATTCGGCACTATTTTCAAAAACCGCGGGAAGCTTTGAATTGTGGGGAGCAAACCAAGAACTCAATATAGTATGGGAAACTGTGGATTGGATTCATCCCATTTCTTCTGGATTGAATGAAATTTATGAGTCTCTTCCCGTCCAGACGGTAGAGGCAGGATCATTTGATTCAGAGGGCAAACTGCATCTGGATGGTCACCCTAGAAATTCCTTAGGAGAGGTTTCATCCCTTACAGGAGAGCGAGCTGCAGGTGAATCATTCCTGAGTACTTATGGCATGGGAATCTTTCATCAAGATATTATTGGCGGTGATTTTACCAGTTTGCCATATGGACTATTATCCCCTGATATCATGGCTATGAAGGTCTTTAATGACCAACTTGTCATAGGTGGCAGGGCTGGTCTGACATATATGGATAGCACGACTTTTGAATATGATGAGGCTATTCGCGATATTGCATTTGACTACTCATTTATCACTGATATCGATGTAATCGGTAACAATCTGCTGATTGCAGGACGAGGTGGGGTATTTCGTGCAGGCTTGACCCAAAGGGGATGGGATCGAGTGATATCGAAAAAAGATTTGACAAGTAAACGAGTTTATTCAATTGCTGCTGGGAGTGGCGGCAATCTTATGGTTGCCACAGAACGCAATGCCTATCTTTTTCACGAATCAGGTTTGATTCTACGCACACTGTTTCCCATTGGTCTTGACTGGCCCGTTTTTGATGTAAAGTATGAAGCTGGTCGATTCTATCTCTCAACCTATTATGGTCTGTATGTCTATGATGAAGCAACACTTGGATTTACTTTAAAAGTCAATTCATCAGGCAACACCCTGCCAATTTCAGGTGATGCTGCCATTGATCCGATCTATGAAAGTGTCCTGGTAGGTGATAAAATATGGGCGAGCACGCACAGGGGACTCATGGTTTTGGATTTTCTTACTGGAAAAGGCACCTTCCATCTATCACCAAGCACTCCATTCAAACCAAGAGGCTTGACAACCACGGGGAAAAGTGTGTGGATTGGAACAGATATTGGATTATATAGCTTTAGTGTCAAATCATCATCGTGGCGTCATTACACGGTCAGTGATGGATTGATTAGTAATTTTGTCACTGAATTGATCACGAGAGATGGCTATATTTGGGTTGGCACCAATTTAGGATTGACGAGGATAAAGTGGAAAAATCTATATTGAGAATGGCATGTGTTACCCTGATATCAATATTTTTGTTTCTGGGATGTGCAGAGCAAAATGTGAACAGGGAAGATGATCTTACCCTACCTGACTTCTCCTTCATCGGTTTGTCTGAACCCCTTGTTGATAGAGAAAATATTCAGGTCTCAGTTCATGTGAAAATTCCGTATACAGAACTTCAGTTTATTCGAAACGGGGACGAATATCTAGCCAGATATGAAGTTGCCGTCAATCTTGCCGATAAGGACAAAGAGCGTATAGCTGGGACAATATGGAGTGATACACTGCGCTTGTCAGAGTATAAAGATACCCGCAACAATTCCAATACTATCACATCGGTTAAAACTTTCAAAGTACCGGCCTCCGAATTGACCATCAATGTTCGTGTCACGGATCTATATACCAAAAAATCCTCCGTTCTCAGTGATGGGGTAGATCAATCAAAAATGTATGCTGGTGAATTGTCCTTGGGCAATATCATCATTATGGATAATGGGGCTGAAGGCATTTCTAAGCTCCTAATGAATGAATCTTTTTATGAAATCATTGACACCCTGAGGTTCAAAGTTCGTTTACTTGGAGACCACCATCCGTTCAAGGTCAAGTATGAATTGAAGGTGAAGGATGAAACCAAAGTGAACAAGACGATCGTACTCGATCATGCCGGGTCAATAGACTCACTCCTTAATTTTGTTGTGCCACTCACTGATATGCATTATTCCAATTACTCTCTTTTCCTTGTTGCTGAAGACGTCAAGGGGAATCGCGTGATGACCAAGTCGAGATTCAGAGTCCGAATTAGAGGCGTCAACTTTGAGGTGGACAATATGAACGACGCTATGAAACAGCTCGTCTATCTTGCCAATGATCGTCAGATAAAAGAGATGATGAAGGGTAATGAACTTGAGAAAACTGAAAATTTCAAAGCCTTCTGGGCAGCCTTAGATCCAACCCCTGGGACTGTAGATAATGAGCTGATGGAAGAATATTATCGACGAGTGGCATTTTCCATGGAGGCTTTCACCGTCGTGCAGGAAGGGTGGAAGACAGATCGAGGTATGATCTATATCCTATTTGGCCCTCCCGATGAAATCCAACGCGGTCCATTTGAGCTAGATAGAAAGCCATATCAAGTGTGGGAATACTATCACATTGGGAAACAATTTGTTTTCAGAGACGAGACAGGCTTCGGAGACTTCAGACTGGATCACAATTATCTAGATCAGGGAGATTGGCGTTTCAGATATTAAAAATAGTCTCACCACCTCTCATGTATCATGGAAGCCTTACTTTAGCTCCTTCGTTCTAAGCCCTTAAAATAAAGACCTGAAACGCCATTTAATGGGTGCTATTGGCTCAAAAATTTATAGATTTTGCATCGCCCCAAAAAAAGTGTTTTTCGGGCAGTAGATAAAGTATTGTTTTCAAAGACCTGAGAGCACTTTTCAGGCACGAGAGGGTAGATGGCTACAAAATTTTCAAATTTCCGAAACTGGATGGGTGTAGACATTGCAGTTGACCTTGGAACGGCAAATACACTTATCTACGTTCGTGGTCAGGGTATCGTTTTAAATGAACCCTCTATCGTAGCAAAATCTAAATCCACCTCAAAAGTCATTGCAGTAGGGAACGAAGCCAAGCGTATGGTTGGTAAGGTTCACCAGGAGATTGAAACCATCCGACCATTGCGAGATGGTGTTATTGCAGACTTTGAAATGGCTGACAGTATGCTGCAAGGTTTTCTAAATAAACTACCCATTTCAAAATTGGCTCGTCCTCGCATGATCATCTGTGTTCCCTCAGGTATTACTGAAGTGGAAAAAAGGGCTGTTAAAGAGTCTGCAGAAAGACGCAATGCCCGTGAAGTGTTTCTCATAGAAGAACCTGTGGCAGCTGCCATTGGTATCGGAATCGATATTAGCGAACCCGTTGGCAACATGATTGTGGATATTGGTGGTGGAACGACAGAAATTGCCATTATTGCTCTGAATGGAATCGTCACCAAAGAATCACTCCGTGTCGCCGGGGATGAGATGGATGAAGCCATTATTCAACATTTCAAACGCGATCACAATCTACTCATTGGAGAGCGAACTGCTGAGAGCATAAAAATGAATGTTGGTTCAGCTCTTCAGGGAACTGATTACAAATTGTCAGTTAAAGGACGCAACATGATCGCCGGTATTCCCAAAACCATTGAGGTATCATCCTCAGAAATCAGGGACGCTTTACGCGATACTATCGATCTTATTGTGGATGCAGTGAAAATGTGCCTGGAACGGACACCTCCTGAGCTGAGTTCCGACCTCCTGGATCGTGGTATCATCCTCACAGGTGGTGGAGCGCTTCTGCAAGGTTTTGACAAAAGAATGCGTCTGGAAGTTGATCTTCCTGTAAACGTGGCTGAATATCCATTGCTTTCCATCGTTCAAGGCACCGGCAAAGTCCTTGATGCCATTGAACGCTTCGAGGATGTTCTTTATTAAGCTTTTCACCCGTGCGATAGGTTAAATCTTGGCATCTAAAGCACCATCGATCTCTCGATATAAACCTCTGGTAAACCTGGTAGCAGCGATTGTTCTGTCTCTGCTGATAATATCATCCAATGGAACTCCTGCCATGGATCGAACTCGTGGTTTCGTTCTCGAAACCTCAGCATATCTATATGTACCCATCCAATGGGTTGAAACCATCTTTACTATCGAAAAGGACTACCGTGAGCTCCAGCAGCGTCACATCAAAGCCCAGATCGAACTAAATAAAACAAGAACCCTTGTGAAAGAAAATCAGCGACTGCGCAGTATGCTTGGGTTCAAAGGTGATAAAAATTTCAATGTGATTCCAGCGAATGTGCTCTCAGATGTGGGGAGCCACACTATGAATAGCCTTACAGTTGATCAAGGCTCTGAAGATGGTGTTACGCTGCTCTCCGGTGTAGTTGATGCAGAAGCGCAGTTGGTGGGGAAGGTTGTGGCCATTTCGCCACATACCGCGCTCGTCCAACTGGTGAGCGATAAAAATTTCAGGGTTTCTGTTAGAGAAATGCGCTCCAGGGATGTGGGCATACTTAGCTACTCCCTGAAAACTGGATATGTCATTCAGGATGTCCCTAAAAATGCTGAAGTGATTGCTGGTGACTCCGTCGTAACCTCTGGCTTTAGTGACATTTTCCCCGAGCATATTTTTGTAGGTTGGGTCTCTGCCATTTCACCAGTTGTGGAAGATTATGTGAAATCCGTTCGAGTAGATCTGGCAACAGACTTTAATCGTGTAGAGGAAGTATTTATACTGAAATAGTATGTTTGGTATTATCAAAAATAGTATTCTGGGTCTCCTCGTGCTCATTTTCCAATGGATGTTAGGTGATATATTCAGCATTTATGGTCTAACCCCCAGTTTCCTGGTCATCTTTATCATCTATATCGGATTAACCAATAGCCAGCTACATGCTATATGGTTGGGATTCTTTTTAGGATTTATTATCGATGCCTTAACCGGCACGGACATGATGGGTATCACCGCACTTGCTCTGTCTGCAGTAGGATATCTATCAGGAATCTTTCATGGTAGGATTGTCAGAATACCAGTCTTAGTTCAGTATTTATTATACACAGGTTTTCTGCTCGTCTTTTTTATCATCACTGTCATGATTTCACTCCAGGATTCACAGTTTGCCACAGGTAATATTGTTTTTCTGATACTTCTGCCAAAGACGCTGTATACCCTTGCGCTTCTGAGTGGGAGTTTCATCGTTCTTCGAGTCGGAGCAGAATAATGCTCCAGGGCAGGAATATCGTAGAGGGCTGGAGGTCACTCCTCGTCCACGGTCTTCTCGCACTCCTTTTTCTAATTCTCATCGGTCGTTATTACTACCTGATGATCGTATTTCATGAAAAATACGCTGAGAAGGCAACTGCCAATCACATCCGTGCTGTTCCCGTTCTGGCATCCCGTGGAGTAATCTACGATCGAGCTGGAAATCTTATTGTGGATAATGCTCCTAGTTACACCATTTCTGTCATACCTATTGAAGTAAAGGACAAACCCGAATCACTGGAACGTCTATCCAGCGTGATGGAAATATCTGTTGAAGAGATTAATCGTCGCATAGTAAAAAATCGTCGTGGTTCCTTTGCACCGGCCAAGGTATTTAGTCGGGTTCCCTTTGAGAAGATATCTCACCTTCAGGAGCACCGCCTCGAACTTATTGGTGTGACCTACAGTATTGAACCCATTCGCAATTATGTGTCAGATTTAGATTTGTCACATGCTCTAGGATATACCCGGGAAATAAACAGGGACGATTTAAATCGCTTTAAAAAGGATTCTGATTATCAGCCCGGTGATCAGGTAGGGTGGAAGGGTCTGGAAAAATTTTATGAATCAGAATTACACGGTCAGAGGGGTTTCAGATATATTGAAGTAAATGCACTTGGTCAGGAAATTGGTGAGGTTCAGGATCGTGCTCCTATCAATCCAATTCCCGGACATGATCTGATTCTAAGCATTGATTCATATATTCAATTTGTTGTCGAAAAAGCTCTTGCTGATTCTTCCGGATCCGTAGTTATCCTGAATCATAAAACAGGAGAGATCCTCGCCTATGCCAGTCGTCCAGGCTACGATCTTGAAATGTTATCGGGAAGGATTTCATCAAAGGATTGGAATTCACTGATGCAAGATCCCCGTAAACCTCTGTATGATAGGGGAATACAGGGTCTATATCCAGCTGGATCCACACTCAAACCCTTAGCGGCACTCTACTCTTTGGAAAATCATTCCAATGCGAAAGAGCGTACTTATCTATGCCGCGGATCTTATCGCCTGGGTAATCGTTCCTTTGGCTGCTGGAAAAAAGTTGGACATGGTAAAATGAACCTCCATGACGCCGTTCAACAATCCTGCAATGTGTACTTCTTCAATCTCATCCAGGATATAGGGCTTGAAGATTGGGCCCATATCGCCCGTGAGTTTGGATTCGGGGAGCACGCGAATATTGATATTCCCGGTGAAAATAAAGGTCTGGTTCCGGATACAAAATATATGAACCGCAAGTATGGGCAGAATAAATGGACCAAGGGAAACCTGTTGAATATTGTTGTGGGTCAGGGTGATGTTCTGGTGACACCCCTGCAGCTGGCTCAATTTGCCGGAATGCTCGCTCAACGCGGAACCCAATTTGAGCCGCATTTTGTGAATAAGGTGGTTTCCAAAAATGGGGATGTCATCGAGGAGAATATTTCTCAATCCAACGATAGGGTGACTGCTTCAAAAGATTCCTGGGATTTTGTACATCAGGCTATGTGGGATGTTGTAAACGGGAAAAAAGGAACCGCGAGGGCTGCCCGTCAAAAAGATTGGGATATCTATGGTAAAACGGGGACTGCACAGAATCCCCATGGTGAGGATCATGCCTGGTTCATTGGATTTAGCCTGGATGAACGTTTCCCATATTCCTGGGCAGTTCTGTTGGAAAATGGAGGTGGCGGCGGTGGTAAAGCTGCACCACTTATTGGTAAGGTTTTAAGAAACATTGCGAAACGAACCTCATGAATATCAGAAGCTATGTAATCATAAAACTTAAAGAGTTGGAGTGGAGTACACTCATATTCGTCTTGCTGCTCTCAACAAGTGGGCTATTAGCAATTTATAGTATTGAAGCCCAGCATGAATCAAGCTCTGAATATTTTTTCAGACAAAGTATCTGGACAGTGGTAGGTATTGGATTATTTCTGACGGCTTATTTCATACCCCGGAAGGTCATTCACAATTTGACATATCCCGCCTATGGAGCTGGGATTCTTCTCCTGCTTATTCCCATTATGACAAAAAGCGGAAATGAAGTAAGCAGATGGATCACGTTTGGGAGTATTGGTATTCAACCTTCTGAATTCATGAAAATATTTCTGCTTTTAGCCCTTGCGAAATATTTCGCAGACCACAAACGAAAACTCTCAAATATTAAAGAATTAATGACGCCTGTGGCCATGGCTTTGGGACCCACGATTCTTGTACTTGCCCAACCAGATCTAGGCACAGCCCTGGTATATTTTGGGATATTGATTGTGATAATATTCTGGGCAGGCATAAAGCCACTCCATTTCTTTCTCTTACTGGCACCGATTGTCTCCATGCTGGCAGCTTTTCAGACTCTATCCTTCTTTATCTGGATGGGTCTCATTATTATTATTCTCTATTTTAACCACCTTCCATTTTGGACAAAAATATTAAACTTCTTTATTAACGTTGGGCTAGGCGGAATTACCAATCTGCTTTGGGCTCTACTAAAACCATATCAACAGCAGCGAATTCTCTCAATGATTGACTCTGACTCCGATCCACTAGGTGCTGGATATCAGGTTTCTCAATCTTTAACAGCTTTTGGCTCAGGTGGTCCCTTTGGAAAAGGGCTTGGCGAAGGCACACAAACACATTTGAAGTTCCTCCCTGAGCAACATACAGATTTTATCATGACTGTGATAGGAGAGGAGTTTGGTTTTGTCGGTGTGATGGTGGTGATAACACTCTTTTACTTACTGATTGCGAGATTGATTACACAAGCCTACAACAGCAAATTCAGGTTTGATAGCGTCATTCTGATAGGAATTGCATCCATCTATATATTTCATGTATTTGTCAATCTTGGGATGATAGTTGGTATCATGCCGGTAACCGGTATTCCATTACCATTCATCAGCTATGGAGGGTCATTTATGGTTACCTCCATGATATTGGCTGGCCTTTCTGCGAATATGTCCTCAGTGCGCAGAGCCGTTGGGTAGTGTCTCAAGCCCCCTGGAACCACTACATTTAGCGTTGCGAGTCCCTGTGGTGAGGTTAAATTGACGCCCGTATGATTTCTTGTCTTAACTCCCAGCAGAAAGTGGCTTAAGCAATGTACAAAAGAACGTTCGCTCTCATTTTGATATTAGCACTCATCGTTGGTTGCGGTGGTTCGAAAGAACTGCAGCAGGAACTTAGTGAGGTGAAACAGGATACCCAAGGTACAGATAGCACTCTGGTTGTCCTTGATGCTCGGTTGAAAGAGTTTTCCCAAGAAGTGAAAGCTATGCGTGAAACATACAACGAGAATCACATCAGTCTTGAAAATCTTTATAAACTCAATGCTGAATCTAAGCGTTCAATTGATGAGCTCTCCTCAGAATTAGATGGTAAGCTGGCAAGTGAACGCAGCAGAACGGATTCTGTCACCAGTGAATCATCCAAAACAAGTGGTGAGCAAATAGCAGGATTACAGGCTGAGCAAGTTGGCATTAGAGAGTCAATAGCAGGTCTTGGAACATCTATTCAAAATACTCAATTTCAGGTAGATAGCATTTATGCAACTATGGATCCTGAAAAAATGGCAGTCCTCGAAGAAAATTTACTGAGCATCGTAAGTCAGTTTTCCACACTGGATTCATCCTTCTCAGAATTTCAGTTAAATGTTGCTGATCACATGATGAGTTCCGATGATCAGTTAGGTACTTTAGAAATGAATGCCAGGGTCCAGGATAGTTCAAATTACGATATCCTGTCTCAACTGGTATTTCTTGAAAACAAAATTATCTCATTAACAAATTCCTTTAATGAGCTGATGGCCATGCCATCCACAACGCCCAATATTGTTAGGAACCCTGTAAGTCAATCACCTGTCAGGAAATCCCCAGCGGCTGCTAAGATGGACTATGAGACCTACAAGCAACACTATATTGATGCATTAAGCGCTTATCAAAATAGTGACTTCATGGGTGCCATTGATGCTTTTGAGATGTTAATAAACAATGATTCTGAACACGATTATGCTGACAATGCTCAGTATTGGATCGGAGAATCGTATTACGCCCTAGATGAATATTCGAAAGCCATCGAGGCCTTTAGAAAAGTTATTCAGTATACTGATACCAACAAAGCAGATGCTGCTCAATTCAAGATAGGATATTCCTACCTCAATAGCGGTGATAAAGCCCGCGGTTATAATGAATTAGAACGGCTTCTGGATATGTACCCTGAGAGTTCCTTACGGGAAAAAGTCAAACAAATCCTCGCCTCCAGATAAATAGGTTATAAAAAAAAGAATTCTATGCCAACAAAAATTTACTATCTATCCTCAGAAGTATCTCCATTCTCTGAGGGAACGGACCTTGCTAAAATTTCCAACAAGGTTCCCACACATTTTCAAGAAAAAAAACAGGATTTGCGGATCTTTACACCACGGTATGGATTTGTCAGTGAACGTCGATATGTAATTCGTGAAGTGATTCGCCTGAAGGAAATTGAAGTAGAATACAAAGGTGAGGTCGGATTTGGTGCAGCCAAGTCAGCTTTTGTGCCCAAAACCCGTGTTCAAGTCTATTTTATGGAATACCAACCTTATTTTGGCGGCAAAAATAAAACTTTATACAAGGTTGCTGAAAATCGCTACAATCAGCGGAATGCTGAGAAGTATTTCTATTTTTCAAAAATAGCTATAGAAAATCTCACCTACTTGTACTGGCAGCCAGATTTTATTCTCTGTAACGACTGGACTACGGCCATGGTCCCCATCCTGTTTAAAACTGTTTACGCTGAGGAAGAGTTCTTTACAGACATGAAGACGGTTCTGAACCTGGTCAACATCGAAGAGATGGGCAAGGTTGGGGCAAAGCAGTACGAAATGGCAGGTCTGGAACCAGAAGACTATGCTGGTTATGAAGACAACCTGCTCGGACTTGCTATTAAGCATGCAGATGAGATCATTAGTATTTCTATAAACGGCAAAAGCAATAAAGAACAAATTGAAAAGCATGACAAGATTCAGGAAGCTTTGAAAGCCACTGGCAAGAAGGTTAAGTACTTTACGATTTCTGATGAAAGTGAAGAGGAATGGCAACAGCTCAATTTGGAATTGGAAACATTCTTTGGAGTTGAGAATTAAAACTCTGAATATTGACAGTGTTGACTCTAAACCAACAGAGTTAAGTGTTTGATCGCTTAACTCTTTTTTTAAAGGGGCTTATGAAAA
>JABMQQ010000069.1 GCA_013202495.1 Fidelibacterota bacterium
ACCTGAGGTAGCCTCTTTTGGTATATTGGTATATTGGTATATTGGTATATTGGTATATTTGGTTCAGATTTCTCTAAAATGTCACGAGTTGTATCGATATGGCTCCACATTCATCAAGAAAAGAAATTGGGTGTATAGAGGTCTAAGGGAGCCAGCTTTTTAAGCATTTTCACTGTCTTCGGTACAACTTCATGAGATTGTGAGTAATAGCAAGCAAACCGAACTCTAGGCTACCCTTTTCAAGACCTCTCAGCATCAGTTTAGGATGATAGCTGGATGCCCACCTCCTGATCTTTACTGAACTATCCAACCTTATTAAATGGTTCTCAGGTATCCATTTATCTAGGTTTGAGGGAAAGAGCTGGGATGGTGTTGTTCCCAATCTTTGAACTTGAGTTTAAAGGGGGTTGGCTTCTTTATATCTGCGAGTTTATTCTAGCTCCCATACCCCCCTTATACCCCTATAACAAAAAAAGAGGCCGACCCTTTTGGGACAGCCTCTTTTTTTTGATGTGTTAACCAGGCAGGTCACCTGGTGTCATCAGTAAATCTTCCATCAGTTTTAGCTCTTTGATGCCTGAGACTAAAATATCAGAATTCGTTTTGAAGTATTCCTTTTCCAGTTTTCCAGCATAGTCCATCTTTCTCAGAATGTATTTGATGGTATTCAGGCGAGCCAATTTCTTATTATCAGATCGAATAATAGTCCATGGGGCAATAGTCCTGTTGGTTTCAGACAACATTTGAAATTTCTTCACTGAATACTGATCCCAAAGATTTTGGGCTTCCATATCCACGGGGGAAATTTTGTACTGTTTAAGTGGATCAGTCTCTCTGGCCTTAAACCGTGCGAGTTGTTCTTGCTTGGAAACAGAAAAATAAAACTTAAACAGTTTAATCCCATCTTTCACCAGCATCTGTTCAAACAGAGGTACATCTTTGATGAAACGTTTGTTCTGCTCATCCGTGCAAAAGCCCATGATGGGCTCTACCATAGCTCTGTTGTACCAACTACGATCAAACAGGACAATTTCACCACCAGCTGGCAGATGTTGGATATACCGTTGGAAATACCACTGTCTCCTTTCAACATCACTGGGCTTTTCCAGAGCAACCACACGAGCACCACGAGGATTGAGATGCTCCGTAATTCTTTTGATGGTTCCACCCTTACCTGCTGCATCGCGTCCTTCAAAGATCATGAGAACTCTGAGATCATGCTCTTTAACATGGTTTTGCAGTTTGAGAAGTTCTATCTGAAGTCGTTTGAGTTCAACTTCATAGTCCAGTGTTTTCTTTTTGACATAGACGGCTACGCGTGCTTTGGAATCAAGTGCATCCTTATTTTTTGTAGCCGTGCCTTCATGTAAATGAATCTTTTTTGATTTGTCAACCTTGCCAGTTGTTGTCTTGGCATCTTCCTTGACAGGTGTAGCCTTTTTGGGATCCACTGGAGCAGGAGTTACTTTTACTACAGGCTTTGTGGTGCGACTCCTTCTCACTGGTGTAGGAGTTGGGGCTGGTGTTTTTTTGTCCATATTTATTTCCCTCTTAATTACCCGATAAAGCGACCGTGTTTACGGCGCTGGCGCTCCATTATCTTTACCTCACGCTCCCCGGAGATGACAACATCATCATTGGGCTGAAAATCTAAGCTTCTGCTTCTTCCACGATAGGGGATTGAGTTCAGTATCAATTTCATGGTCTCTAATCTGGCAGCATGTTTACTATCAGAGCGAATAATATACCAGGGTGCTTCCTTGGAATTGGTCTTCTGAAGCAATTTAAACTTCTTTGCAGAAAACTCATCCCATAGATCCTGGGCTTGTAAGTCAACCTCACTCAGTTTCCATTGGCGCAGGGGATCATTCATGCGTCTTTCAAATCGTCGATTCTGTTCTTCCTTCGAAACTGAAAAATAAAGTTTAAGCAAAATGGTTTTAGAATCACAGATGAAGTTCTTCTCATAAGAATTGACGGTGTTCAAAAATTCACGATACTGTTTTTCAGTACAAAACCCCATAACTGGTTCCACCAGCGCTCGGTTGTACCAGCTCCGATCAAAGAGAACCATTTCACCGACTGAAGGGAATCGTTCAATATAGCGCTTGAGATGAAGTTCCGTTTGCTGGCGGTGTGAGGGTTTTCCAGGTACTTCTACACGATAGCGTTTCTCATTCATATACCGGGTAAGACGTCGAATCGTGCCCCCTTTGCCTGACGCATCACGACCATCAAAAAGGATGATCATCTTTTTGCCGGCTCGCTCAAGATGTTGCTGTAGCTTGATCAGTTCTGCCTGATAGGGCTTCAATTCTTCATTCTGTTGATATTTCCCCAGAGCTGCATTGACAATGCGATCTTTTTGTTTCTTCTTGAGAACGTCCTTGATCTCATCCATGCCTGCCTTACCAGTGGAAGGATCAATTTTTTTCTCGGCTTTGTTAACAACAGAACGGATTGTGTGTTGCGGTTTTATATCAGAAACAACACCCTGATCCAGCTGTTCAATATTTTCTTCTTGGGTCATTCCATCTCTCCGGAAATCTTTTCAAATCAAATTTAATTATTCGCTGACACCATGCATTGTCCAGAACCTGACATGATAAAGTCTGGTTTGAACATATGACAATATATTGAATGGATTATTGTTTAATTCAGGTTGAAAATAAGACATTTATCTAATAGTTTTCTCTTTGTCGGACATAATGAGTAACTCCCTGGCCCGATGTCAAATTCCCCCGAATATGAATAGTATAGTGCTGGTGATACAGCTCTGTGCTTCTAGTTGAATTCGTCGAACAAGACCTTGTATGTCACATAGGAGATATTCTTCGCCTCAACTCCGGTAGGTAACGTTACTTCCACTCTAAAAAGGGAAGATTCTCCAGCCGAAAGAGAACTCTCGCTGATAACGCCTGAATAAAAGGAATAGGGTTCTCCACTGATATAGGAAGAATCCTGAGCAATTATGGTGGTGCGTTTATCATGGAGGCGGAAGCGAACTCTTACAAAATCAGCGCGTCGCATCCCCTTGTTGGTGACCTGTCCAATGAACACACGGCTGTCTGCATGACGTTGATCTTCAAATTCACCCTTTAAGACCACATCTGCATGCAGGCGGTCAAATGGCTTGAGTTCTTTGATATTCTCCTGAACAATGGAAAGCGTACCGATATTGGTCTGCACGATAATTTTGTCCAGATCTTCTGAAAGAATCTTACCCTGAACAACGGTTCCATTTTTAAGGGTGATCTCACTGATTTTTTCAGGAAAATTAACGAGACGTTTGATCTCTTTGCGTATCCTTGGTGCGCTTAAGTCATCATACTCACGCAGTTGAAGCCGCATACGATCCATATCATTCTGGATTTGATTTACTTCCCTGCGGAGTTCCCTGACGAGACTATCAGATCCCTGAACTCTCACGCTGGGTTGAAAAAACTCACGCTTATCTGATCCTTCACTGGTTCCAGCCGTTTTCTTTTTCTTTTGGGAGAGACCCATGAGTGGCAGCAAAACGATGATGATGAGAAGCAGAATCCTCGAATGATTTCTGTGCAGAGTCATTATTCACGCTCCCATTTGCTTTGGGTTGTGCGAGCAACATGCTGCAGTTTCTGTTGAAGTTCATGATCGTCGATGGATCCGACTAAATCCCTAAGATCGTTATAAAAAATAAAATTATCAGGATTGTTCAATATATCAATCAATTGATTGGTAATCACGGGGTCCTTGTAAACAGAGAGAGATACAATGGCTCTTTTGCGGAACCGACTGGGCATCTGATCATCACGTGCAACTTTCACAAGAGCCATCTTTAATTCTGGATCGTCAAAATTTCCCAATGAAGAAGTGATGGCATCCAACATCCCATAATAGGTGACTTGCTCATTGTGTAAGGCGTCGATCATGCTTGACAATAGACGCTCATCCTTCATCTCGTCCATGAGTGAGATCGCGTAGGTTTTCACTTCGTTCTGAGTTGAGGGATTACTGAGCATTTCCGCCATAAGACGGGCAACTGCAGGATCGTTTTTGGTAGCAAGAATCTCTACGGCAAGATTTCTAATTGAGATATCAATTTTTCTATTTTTCGCGATGGACATGAGGATGGGTACCACACGGGCATCATCCATTTTGCCAAGGGTGAGGGTCAAATTTTGTAAGAAAGCGGCATAGTCTTCTGTAGCATCCGCATATAATTTCAATATGAGTGCCACTGAGCGTGCATCAACCTGATCCTCAATGATGGTGAACATTTCATCCCGTACAGTCACATACCCTGTACGGCTCACCGCCATGGCTTGTAGAATGGTTTTGGTGTTTTCAGTGTCTTTGGTTTTCCCAAGGGCTTGAAGACCTGTCTGAAAAAGGGTATAATCCAGATCGCTACCATCTTTGAGGGAATTCCTGATGGCCTGTAAACCCACGGGATCATTAGATTCAATTACCTTTAACATAGCTTCTTTACGAATTTCGATAGGTAATGTCGTATCTCTATAGAAGCTAATAAGGTTGTTTAAGGCCTTTTTATTCCCATCTCTATAATCGCTGTAAGCTTCATCAATTCCGGCTTTAGTGGCCTCCTTGGAAGAGCTACAATTGGTGAAAGATCCAATGACGAGACCAAGCATCAGGATCAAAAGTACTTGTTTGGATAAATGCTTCATGTTGAAATCCATCAATTTCTATTCAATAATGTCGTGAAAAGTATCAAATCAGTTTATAGAAAATACAGCTTGATGTCAAGGTAATTCCCTTTGTTCCA
>JABMQQ010000070.1 GCA_013202495.1 Fidelibacterota bacterium
CATGTTGGCTAACATTGCGGCAAACCTGTTCCTGCACAAACAGATTCGGACTACTCACCCAAAAGCCCTTGAAACTCGTCGTTTCGCTGAAACGCTGATCACAAAGGCTAAAAAAGGTGATCTCCATTCTCGCAGGATGGTTTTAAAAGTGATTCCTCATAAAGATGTTGTTAAAATTCTTTTTGATGAAATTGCTCCACAATATGCTGATCGTAATGGTGGTTATACGAGAATCATTAAGCTTGGACAACGCAAGAATGATGCAGCACATGTATCTATTCTAGCGCTTGTGGATTTTGACCCTTCTGGTGATGTAGTCAAAACAACTACAAAAGCTAAGGCCAAAAAAGCTCCAGTTGCCGCTGAAGAAGTGACTCCTGAAGTTGAAGCTGCTGCTGAAGTAGCTCCAGAAGAAGTTGTTGAAGCTGTGACTGAAGAAGTTGCAGAAGAAACACCTGAAGTTGAAGTTCCTGAATCTTCTGCTGAAGAAGCAGATGAATCAGAAGCTGAATCGAAAACATCCTGATCATTGACTCTTCATTGAGAATTTGATGATTTTGAGATATTTAAAGGCAGGGATTCTCCCTGCCTTTTTAGTTTTAATTACCCTGCCTGCCATGCTGTCAGCAAAACCAGTACAGGGGATCTGGGTAGTACGTCATTCCATAACCTCACCACAAAAGGTTCGCAAACTGGTTGAGTTTGCTGCATCAAACGGCTATACCGACTTGTTTATTCAGGTTAGAGGTCGTGCTGATGCTTATTACAATAGCCAAATTGTTCCTCGATCTACACTTTTACCCCGTGGTGATTATGATCCTCTGCGTGACATCATTCCACTGGCTCACTCCTATGGCATTAAAATTCATGCCTGGGTCAACATGTATCTCTCATGGTCAGCCCGCAAAATGCCAAACAATCCTAACCACATCGTGAATCGATACCCCGAGTGGGTTGAAGTCAATGGTCGTGGTAAAGGTGATTTGGAATTTGTTTCACAGAATGGACGAAATGGGCGAGAAGGTGTTTATTTATCACCGCTGAATGATGATGTGAACAACCACCTGCTCGCAGTTATCAATGAGTTGGTTCAAAACTATGAACTAGATGGTATCCATCTGGACTATGTTCGCTTTCAAGATCGTGACTATGGCTACAATAGAGCCGGCCGCAAAAAATTTCTCATGCAATACAATGTTGATCCCATCACCCTAGGGAATGGAAAAGGTTCTTACTGGTATCGTCTCAATCCTGAGGATAAAGAAAAGTACTGGCTGTACTGGAATAATTTTCGCCGCGATGAGCTAACATCATTCATTGGTAACATCAACAGCAGTATTAAAGGAATTCGTCCATCCATCAAGTTTTCTGCAGCCGTGAAGCCAAACCCTGAGGTAGCTCGAACTCGCTTTTTCCAGGATTGGCCATCCTGGTTGAACAATGGGAGCATGGATTTTGTGATTCCCATGAATTATGCCAAAGCAGACATCGATTTCAAACGCAGCATGACCATGATGAAAAATGAGCGATTAAATCCTGATCAAATCTTCATGGGAATAGCTACCTACAATCAAAATAGTTTTACTTCGTCAGCAAAAATTGCACATTCCAGGGATGCGGGATTCCAAAATCTTATCATATTTTCCTATGATACCTATGAGAAGGATCCTCGTTATTTCGACCAGATTCATCGCAGCTTAAAAAAATAGGAGGCACTATGGGGCGTACTATCACACCGCCAACGGGCAATAAATTGCATTGTAAGGGTTGGCACCAGGAAGCTGCTTACCGCATGATACAACACAACCTGAGCCCTGATGTTGCTGAAAATCCAGATGAATTGATCGTTTATGGTGGATATGGGAAAGCTGCCCGTAACTGGGAGTCCTTTGATGCCATCTTAAAAAGCCTGGAAACCCTTGAGAATGATGAAACCCTCATGATTCAATCTGGGAAGCCCGTCGCTGTCTTTAAAACTCATACACAAGCCCCCCGCGTTCTCATAAGCAATTCCATGTTGGTGCCCAAATGGGCCACCTGGGAGCATTTCAACGAACTCGATAAAAAGGGTTTGATGATGTATGGCCAAATGACAGCTGGAAGCTGGATATACATCGGATCACAGGGAATTCTACAGGGAACCTACGAAACATTAGCCTCTTTGGCCAAACAACATTATCAGTCGGATCTTACTGGAAAAGTAGTTGTGACTGCAGGTCTCGGTGGAATGGGTGGAGCACAACCCCTGGCTGTAACCATGAACAATGGGATAGCTCTTGTCATTGAAATTGATCCCACACGAATTCAAAGACGCCTGGATACGCGCTATTTGGATAAATCCACCAAAGATTTAGCCGAAGCATTAACCTGGATCAACGAGGCTAAAAAGAATAAGCAAGCAGTGAGTATCGGTCTGGAAGCCAATGCTGCCGATATATTGCCCGAGCTGATTTCACGAGGTTTTATTCCTGATGTTGTGACAGATCAAACCTCAGCCCATGATGAATTACGGGGTTATTATCCCCATGGTATTAGCTTCTCAGAAGCCAACCTCCTTCGTGAATCTGACCCTGATAAGTATATCGCCATGAGTTACAAGTCCATGGCCAGACACGTTGAGGCCATGCTTGCATTTAAAAAGGCTGGATCCATTGTTTTTGATTATGGCAATAATATCCGTGCCCAGGCTGAACATGCTGGTGTGAAAAATGCCTTCGATTTTCCCGGTTTTGTTCCTGCATATATTCGACCCCTGTTCTGTGAGGGCAAAGGTCCCTTCCGCTGGGTAGCTCTCTCTGGAGATCCACAGGATATTTATCGAACTGATGAACTTGTGAAGGAGATGTTTCCTGAAGATGAAGCATTGATTCGTTGGATTGATATGGCGCAGGAGCGAATAGAATTTCAGGGATTACCCAGTCGAATCTGTTGGCTAGGCTATGGTGAACGCGCAAAACTGGGTCTCGCCATGAACGAACTGGTACGTAAGGGTGAAATCTCAGCTCCACTTGTCATTGGTAGAGATCATCTCGATTCTGGCTCTGTTGCATCTCCAAACCGAGAAACTGAATCCATGTTAGACGGCTCCGATGCTGTAGCAGATTGGCCCATACTCAATGCATTGGTCAATGCAGTTGGTGGTGCCAGCTGGATTTCAGTCCACCACGGGGGTGGTGTTGGGATGGGTTATGCCATACACGCTGGTATGGTCATCCTTGCTGATGGATCAGAAGAAATGGATGAACGCCTGCAACGTGTACTGACCACAGACCCGGGAATGGGTGTGGCGCGACATGCAGATGCAGGTTATGAACGAGCCATCGACGTAGCCAATGAGCGAGGCGTCAAATTACCTATGATAAACGGTTAATAAAAAACCTCCTCGTATGAGCAACACATCAATTAAAGGGATTACAAATATTGGTCAGTGGGTGACCTGGAATCCTGAGAAGCAAGCGATGGAAGTTGGAAATGGGGGCACCTGGCTCATGGAGAATGGCCTCTTTTCAGAGTATACCCCGAAATCTTTCATGGATCATGAATTTCTGAATGCACATGGCCAACTCATGACCCCTGGGCTCATCGACTCACACACGCATCCTGCCTTTGCAACGACACGCGAGCTGGAATTCGAAATGCGATCTCAGGGTAAAACCTATCAGGAAATAGCTGAGGCCGGGGGAGGGATTCGCAACTCGGTTAGAAAATTGCGTGAAATATCTGAATTCGAACTGGTTGATCTGATCGAAACTCGACTGAACCTCATGCTCAAACATGGGACTACCACTGCAGAATGCAAAAGTGGATATGGTTTATCAACAGAAGCCGAGCTAAAATCTCTCAGGGCCATTCGAACTGCGTCCCAAAGAACACCTCTTCAGACTTTTTCCACACTTCTCGGAGCCCATGAAGTTCCAGATGAGTATAGAGATGATCGAAACACCTATATTGATATTATCGTTAATGATATGATTCCAGCAGTCTCCGGGCAAAAGTTGGCCGCGTATTGTGATGTCTTTTGTGAGGAGGGTGTCTACACTACGCAAGAGACAGAGAAGATCCTTCTGGCAGCCAGAGAACATGGAATGCAGCTAAAATTTCATGCCGATGAATTTGTCTCAAGTGGGGGAGCTGAACTTGCAGCCCGAATGGGAGCTTTGTCAGCTGATCATCTCATGGCCATTTCAGCCACTGGAATTACAGCTTTGGCAGAATCTGATACAGTTGCCACCCTACTTCCCGGGACCACATTCTTTCTGGGGAGCAATACCTGGGCACCGGCAAGAAAACTGCTTGATGCCGGTGTGACCGTGGCGTTGGCAACTGATTTTAACCCAGGAAGCAATATGAGTCTCTCTATGCCGTTTATTCTGACCCTGGCCGTGATTTACTTGCATATGACGCCCTTGGAAGCACTCCAGGCAGCGACTTCAGGAGCCGCCAAATCCATGGGGATAGAGAAAAATACAGGTTCAATATCACCTGGATTCAAGGCAGATGCTGTTGTCTGGCAAGTTGATAATTATCGTCAACTCCCGTACTTCTACGGAAGCAATCAGGTTCATCAAATTGTTGTTGGTGCTGAGCCAATTCTTTGAAGCTCTGAAATTGCATCGTTGCTATCCCATATCGCTTGATTCAGACCAAGCAAAACGTATATTGCCCAATCGTAAATTTTGATTGGTGGAGGAAAATCGTGAAATTCAAAAAACTGGCTATAATTATTCTAAATCTAATACTCCTTTCTTCATTTGGCCTAGCCCAGTCCAGTTCGGCTATGTACAGAGAAGCGTTAAAAATATTTAAAAGTTATCGCTACGAAGTAGACTATGCTGATTTTCAGATGAAAACCTATGAAGAAGATGGCAAAACCGTTCTTCAGTTGCTGGTTATCGTAAAATCAGGTAGAAACCATTTTGATGAAGCACTTTTGGTGGCCTATGCTGCCAGTGGATCTGCAATTGATAAAACCAAGTCTGCAATTGACAGAGTCAGCGTGGTGGTGAAGGTCCAATATAAAGAAGAAGTCTCCATTGCTGCTACGGCTGATGCAGGTGATGTGGTAAAGCTTTACAAAGAAGAGATGGATGTTTCAACATTTATGGGACGTTTGACCTGGCATTAGTCAACGATTCACATGTTAAAGGTTTTAAAAGCGAGGATTTTATGCCTCGCTTTTGTTTAGGATTCGAATTGAGGTAATATATGTTTTCAACAAACATCGCTAAACGAGTAGCTCTATTTATTTTGAGCATGTTAATAATGAGTTGTGCATCTTTAATAGGACCGGATATCAAACCGGGTATTGTTCTTTTTGAAGCAGGTAAGTATGGCGCTTCATTAGCTCACTATGAGACCATTATTGAAGACGGGAAGGCCAATGCAAAAGTATATCGACTTGCCTATGAAAGTGCCTTCAAAGCTGGAAAGCGCGTCACTGCAGGAAAATATTATAAGGAAGCAATAAAAGCTGGTTACGAAGCAGATTCACTGGTTTCTCTAGCCACGAATCTCTGGTACGACAGGGCTTTAACAACCATGGGTGGCAACAATTGGGCTGAAGCGAGAAAAGCTGCATCCCAGATTGACAATCTGGCAGATGGTTCAAACCAGGACAAGTTTTGTACCCTGGTTCTTGCAGGGAAGAAAAAATTTGACCGAGGTGCTCACAAAGGTTTGTGGGATGCCATTAGTGACTATAGCAAAGCTGCCAATTATGATAAAAGTTCAGGTCTGCCTTATTTCTTAATGGGCCAGGCTAGATACAAAAATAATCGCACAGATTATGATGCTGCTCTTGAGGATTATTATGAAGCAATACGGATTGAACCCAGTGGTGCCTTCATTAAACAGGCCAGAGCAGATATCAAAAAGATTGAAACAGTTAAGAAAAAGATGAACGCTTTCTGGGGAAAGTAAGGAATAAGAAGTAAGGAATAAGAAGTAAGAAGCCTGATATTCAACCTTAAGGATTCAATATCTGATTCCAGCTACACAATATCAAATGATTAGGGATGAAACTTCTGCACCTCTGACCATTTGTTCATTAAAATAATAGTGCTCTATTCGTTTCTTTCGTCAATCTCGGTGTAAAAACTTCCACCCCAATACCCTATACCCTTATACCCTTACTTCTGAGTTTTCCTCTTAAAGATGCGGGCTTTCTCAAA
This sequence comes from Fidelibacterota bacterium, assembly GCA_013202495.1. Classification (GTDB taxonomy): domain Bacteria; phylum Fidelibacterota; class UBA8477; order UBA8477; family JABMPR01; genus JABMPR01. The sequence continues at coordinate 6,171 of JABMQQ010000070.1, forward strand.
ACGGTTTTCCGTACCTTCCAACATCCGCTTAATATTGCTGCGATGTGTGAAGATCACAAAAAGAGGTATCAATAGTGAAAAAACTCTCAATGTCAAAGACACCTGGACATCTGGATTAATGCCTTCAATGATATAAAGAGTAATCGGAAGGGCACTGGCTGCAAGCATGCTGCCAAGTGAAACGATTCCAGTGGAAATGAGGGTAATGATGAAGACTAATAAGCATATGGGTAGGGCAATGGGGAAGAGTGCGATGAGCATTCCCGCCAGTGTACCAACACCCTTGCCACCCTTAAACCCTGCAAACACAGTATAGGTATGACCCAGGACTGCAGCAAATCCTGCAATGATCATCAAGGCATCTGGATTTGAAGCAAAAAGAATTGAGTCAGAATTAAGATGACCAGCTATGTAGGATGGTAACCACCCTTTAAAAACATCAATGATGGTCACGAATAGGGCTGGTTTCCAGCCAAAAGTACGAAATACATTGGTAGCACCAGCATTCCCGGAACCATGTTCACGAATATCGGTTTTATACTTTAGTTTTGAGACGATAATACTTGTAGGCGTTGATCCTACTACGTATGCAATCAATATGAGTATAACTAGTTCAACCATTTTCTAATCCTTTATTTACTTGGACAAAATATAATCAACCTACCAAAGTGTGAGTCCATAAAATCACTACTTCAGTCTATTTATATTGAAGTGCTATACCAATAGCTCCCACGCCTGCATGGACACCCAGAGCGGGGCAGAAATCAGATATAAACACTTGTGCATCGGGATAGGCCGACTCGAAAACAACTTTCATAGCTTCGGCTGTATCTGGATTCACGCCATGTACAATTCCAATACGCTTGATTGATTTGTCTTTCGCCTTTTTTAGGACAAACTTTTCAAACTTTTTAAATATATTTTTACGTCCGAAGGTGACTCCACATGGTTTTAGAAATCCTTCTCGCGTAATACTGAGGACTAGATTCAAACCAAAAAAATCGATGATTCGCTTCTTACCAACACTTAGCCGTCCTCCTTTTTGAACAGCGTCCAGAGTTTTTAAGGCAATAAAGATTTCCGTTTTCTCAATGGTCTCATCGGCGAGTTGCGTCAATTCAGGAAAGCTCATATCCTGATCAATTGCCTCCGCAAGTTCCAGGGCAATAACCCCGGTCCCCCCTGAAACGGACAGTGAATCAAGAATGGTTTGATGCTTTTTAAATTTCACTTTCTCTAAAGCCGCACTGGCATTTTGATAGGTGCCACTCAATACCTGGGGGAGGTGCAATGAAATCACTGATTCATAGTGAGAGGATAGGAATTGATACATCCTCCTAAAATCAGCTGGCGGAGGTTGTGAGGTCTGGGGGTGGTGCGCCGAATCAGCTAGTTTTGAATAAAACTCTTCGTTGGAGATGGTCACTCGATCAATGTATTGTTCTTTTCCAAAATTTAATCTGACTGGTACAACATGAATATGGTGTTTTTCGAGGATGTCCACAGGTAGATCACAAGTGGAGTCAACCACGAGAGCGATCTTTTGCTGCGAGCGCACACTTTTGTTTTGTTCCCGCATGTCATCAATTTTTTGCTGTTGAACCTCTCCATAAGCCGCCAGGGTTTCAAACAGACCAACTGGGTCATCAGTATGAATATGAACTTTTGCACGATGCTTGGAACCTGCAATGACAATGCTATCACCAAGTGGTTTTATTGTCTGGCTAAGCTTATCACGGGGTATGTCTTCACCTACAATGATACACTCAGCACAGAATGGGAAAGCGAGACTGTCCACATCGATCTCATTCATATCAAGTGCAACAGCTGAAAAACTCGTATCAATATTTGGTAGTTTACGAATGTCCCCGGTGTTCATGAAATTCATGACACCTTCAAGAATACTCACAAATCCACGCCCTGCTGCATCCACAACTCCTGCATCCTTAAGTACTTTGAGTTGCTCAGGTGTGTATTCCAAGGCTTTCTGAGCTGCTTCAAGTGAAATACTCCAAACCTTTTGAAAGTCAGGGCTGGTTTTTGAAGCCTCAATAAGGCTATCACTCCAGGCTCTAATTACTGACAATATGGTTCCTTCTACTGGGTTCATAAGCGCAGTATATGATTCATCAACAGCAATTTTTGTCGCCTCGGCAAATTGACTGGTATTTACTTCAGCAAAGGCTTTTAAACCCATGCTGAGACCCTGAAAAAACTGAGCCATGATAACTCCGGAGTTTCCTCGGGCATTGTCTAATGCTGCTTCGGCAACAATATCACTTAATTCATTTAAATCCAATCTGCTGTGGGGTTGGATGTGTTCAATTATCCCCATGAGGGTAAAGGCCATATTCGTTCCTGTATCTCCATCTGGAACAGGAAATACATTTATTTTGTTCAGATAATCCTCCTCATCTAATAGAGTTTGGATTCCCGCATACAAAACACGATACAATCGGATTCCGTCTAGATAGGCAATTTTCATTTCCAACCCTCTATTGTGTGTGTCGAATTTCATCTATTTAATAAATGAAGTGGTTACTTTTGTGGGATAATATAAGCGATCAACTTAAAATCTGGATTAAAATTCAAAATATTTGAAGAAAGCCCGTGAAGCTCTTAAATAGTGTTTGGGATTCGCTTGAGTGCCAATCATATTTGCACGTTCATTGACTTGATGTACAAGCTTTTATTCAGGAGCTGTGTTTGACTTTACACAGGGATAAAAACTTAATCGCTGCTTCACTATTATTTGGGAAGTAGCTCTATAAATTGAGATAGAAAATCACAGGAGGTTTCATGTCTCTTACTATTACTGATGAATGTATCAACTGCGGTGCTTGCGAACCAGAATGTCCAAACGACGCCATCTCTGAAGGCGATGAGTTCTACGAGATAGATCCCGAACTCTGTACAGAATGCAAAGGTCATTTTGACGAATCACAATGTGTTGAAGTATGCCCCGTAGATTGTATCCCCATGGGTGTTGTGGAGTCTGATGAAGTCCTCATGGCTCGCTATGCAAAACTAACTGGCTGATTATCTTCGCCCTAGTTTAGCAACACGTTTTGAATAAAAAGGTCTCCCAGTCGGGGGACCTTTTTATATTGAGATTAGAATTTGAATCCAGGGAGAACGTCGCTATTTCCCGCATGTAATTAAACCATCATCAGCGAGTCATTTTTCCTTCTCAGATGTATCATTTTTCCTGCATCTGCTAAAATGAAAACTA
>JABMQQ010000071.1 GCA_013202495.1 Fidelibacterota bacterium
GTGGGCTCATCAAAAAGGATTGGTCAGCGTCGTTGATCGATCTTGGAGATGGTGTTGCCGCTGTAACCATGCACTCAGTGCTTCAGCCTACCTTCAATCCTATTGATGGTTCCATTATCGGCATGCTTGATCAAGCAGTGGACTGGGTAACTGAGAATAACTATAAGGGTCTGGTCATCGCCTCGGAAGCGACACACTTTTCCGCTGGAGCAAACCTGGCTTTGATGCTGCGAGCCATTGATGAAAAAGACTGGGCTGGTTTGGATGCCATGAGCAAGGCTATGCAGGATACCCTGCAAAAGGTTCGATTCGCTCCCTTTCCTGTGGTAGCTGCACCGCACTGGATGGCACTGGGTGGAGGATATGAAACCATTGGTGCCTGTGATAGGATCGTTGCTGCGGCAGAGCTCTATACAGGTCTCGTTGAGGTAGGTGTAGGACTCATACCAGGAGCTGGTGGCAATCTTAGAATGATCATGAAAGCACAGGACCGTCTCTCCAAGGGTCGTGCAGGTGCCTTTCAGGTTGCTCAAAAGGCTTTTGAAGCCATTGGATTTGCCAAAGTCTCCATGTCAGCCAAGCATGCGGTTTCAATCGGGTATCTCACAAAAGATGATATCATTGTCGTTAATCAAGACCATCGAGTCTCTCGGGCCAAGGCAGAAGTCTTGTCCATGAGTGAAGGCTACCAGCCACCTGAATTTCGGACAGATCTATTTCTGCCTGGTAAGGGTGGACGTTTAGCGGTGAAGAGTACTGTAAAGGGCTTCCTGAAATCCGGGAAAATTTCCGAACACGATGCTCTCATTGCTGAGAAACTGGCCTTTGTACTCACTGGTGGTGACAAAGGGGGGATCATGAGACCCCTGGATGAACAGTATCTACTGGATCTAGAACGGGAAGCGTTTGTTTCACTCGGTGGGGAACCAAAAACGCGGGCACGCATAGAATACATGTTGAAACGAGGGCGACCTCTAAGAAACTAACTGCATCCCAGGTTTTCCGTTTTCCTCTTGGGGATGCATTCATAAAGAAAGGCGGCGATTTTATCGTCGCCTTTTCTATTTATAAAATCGCTTTAATAATTAACTTACTCCACATTCACTTATAACGCAGTACCTTAAACTTGGAAAATTACCATTTGGGTTAATACATGAATATCGAAGAAAAACAACAAATACTAGAACGCATCAATTCTGAAATTGTAAGCGCCACTGAACAGGTCATCGAGCTCAAAGAAATGACCCAGCCAATCGCCCCTGACGCTGCTATTGGACGAATATCCCGTATGGATGCCATAAACAATAAAAGTGTCAATGAGCTTCTATTATCAAAAACAGAAGTCAAACTCCAAAAACTCGAAGCCTCTCTGGCTTTTATTGATAAGGATGACTACGGTCTTTGTCGAGTCTGCAAAAAACCCATCCCCCTGGGTCGTCTGATGATGTTGCCTGAATCAGATAAATGTGTGGATTGTGCTTAAATAAATCAAAATGGGGGATCAGGTTCCTACAACTCGCTTAATGTTTTTAGTGTTTAGCACTCTCCTCATTTTCATCGGATGTGAGGACCACAAAAATCCTTCTTATACAATCAGACAAAAATGGCGTGGGGAAGAAGCCAAAGATCACTTCACCAAGTTTATAGCAGATAATCCAACAATGCTCCGTGCTGATCAAGCACTTATTGAAGAATTGCAGAAACACGCAGACACATTGAATCAACTTGAATTTGGTCATTTTGAATTTATTTCAACTAAGAATGTGTGGTCATTCGTCAGTAGTGAACCTTGGGTGATTGATAGGGCTTGTCAGGTGGACAATAGTTTCGGGTTACAATCTTTGTATTATCGTTTTTATTGGGTGGATAATCAGGGAATAAAAAGAGGTGATAATGTCCTTTTTAGTTTCACAGTGGAGGGAGAGAAATACTATGATTTTTCGAGCTTACCTGCAAATTTAGTTGAGAAACATGCCCGATCTGGAAATCTGAGGAATCACGGATTGGGAAAAATGTTTTCAAAAAGTGGACTCTTTGATGAACCACCTGCCGAATATTTTTTCCAATTGGGGAATGCTCCCTACACCCCACTTCCGTCAGGAACGGCAGTTAACGTCAACCAATTCATCAAAGATTTTGATCAAATCGTGTTATCCGAATATGTGGTTCACTCTGAAGGTCACAAAAGCATCTTCAGACCGAAGCAGGAAACCATCAGGACCGTTTTAGAGTTTTTGGGCAAACATTATCTTACCCACTGGTCTTCATTTGAGTACAACAAGGGCGGTACCGGGGGGTGGCTTGATACTCTGACAGGTAAATACTATGGAACTGATTTTATGGAGAATCTTTTTGTGTATGACAATTGGAGTGATTTTGATATGCATATCTCTAATTATTCTGAGCATATAATTACACAATTCGAAGGTGTTTGGGTTGGGAACAGTGATCTGAATGAGGGGCGCGTGTATGCCTTGGATTTTCGCTATGAATTAATCGATAGCACAATGACTGCTGGCATTTCCCTGTTCTCAAAATCTTATCCACCTAGCATGACCAGATATGCTGACTCTGAAGCAATGCATAAATTTAGAGAACTTGGTTCCGATGAACTATTTCTCCCATCTCAGTATCTTTGGTTCGCAGGAATTGAAGCATTTTTTACCTCACAGGGAATCGATACTGAATCCTACAAAATTCTTAAGGGAATGGAGAGAGATGAAGCAGTTCGAAGCGTAATATTTACCGAGAATTTTATCGTTACCCATGCTACAAAGCAGGTTAAAAATCGATTGATTACCAGTTGGTATTTCAAAGGTAGTTTCGAGGGTCAAAAACCATTAATACTCATGGTGCGACCAGCTCAACTGGATCCCTTTTCCAGCGTTTGGGCAAATCATGTTCCTGAAAATGATATGGGATCGAATAAACAAAGAGTCAAAAAATATATTAGCCTTGGACTCATAGAGGAATAAGAATGAAGCATGTAAAGCTTGTTGTCGTTGTTCTAAGTTTATTGGGTATGAGCTGTACAAGTAGTTCTCATATTGAAAAAAAAGTAGATGGGACTTTCCATGAAAATGATCCCTATATCTGGTTGGAAGAAGTAGAGGGTGAAAACGCGCTTAACTGGGTAAGGGAACAGAATACTGTGACCCTGAATGAGCTACAGGCCGATCCCCGCTTTCAGCAATTTGAAAGTGAAGCCCTGGCGATATATGAGGCTAAAGACAGAACAGTTTATGGTAAAATCAGGGCTGACTATATTTATAACTTCTGGAGAGACGATGTACATGTCAGAGGTATCTGGCGTCGATCGCCCCTGGATGCATATCTTGAAAATAAACCAGAATGGGATGTATTACTTGATATAGATGCTTTAGCTGAAGCAGAGGACGAAAACTGGGTTTACAAAAGTGTAAATGGATTTCCGCCAAACTATAATCGCTTCCTGATCGAGCTTTCTCGGGGTGGCAAAGATGCTGTGGTTGTCCGCGAATTTGATATTTCTTCAAGATCATTTCTTGATGACGGTTTTTTTGTCTCCGAAGAAAAATCAGCTGTATCCTGGATAAATGAGAACCAGGTTTTTGTGGCTACAAATTTTGGCGTGGGGAGTATGACATCAAGTGGCTACCCCGCCAGCGTTAGAGTATGGACGCGAGGTGAGGATTTAGCAACCAGTCCTGAAATCGCCAGGGTGCCTTTTGAAAATGTTGGACTCTGGGGTTGGACTATTTTTGCCACAGACAATACTTACTCTCTGATAAGTAAATCAAAAGATTTTTGGACCCATGAGATTCTACTACTTGATGAAGATTTGGAGACAATAAAAATAGAGCTACCCGTTGATGCTGATTTAAAGGGTGTCTGGAAGGAACAGGCTTTTGCTATCTTGAGATCAGATTGGATGGGGAGTTCCAAAGGATCTCTCATAGCACTCGATTTAACCAGCAATACGAAAACTGATGTATATATCCCCAACGCCAAAAGCTCAATCATGGATGTAAATTTTTCTTCCACCCACCTTCTACTAACTATTCAAGAAGATGTCGTGGATAAGGTGCTGCGTGGAGTGCGTGATGAAAATTCCTGGTTGCTGGAAGATCTTGGCCTCCCTCAGGGAGGAACCATTTCTATAAAGGGAACAGATCCACTTAACGCCAATTTCTTCTATACTTACAATGATTTGATAACACCTACGACGCTGGGATACTTTGAAGATGCAATGGCAGATCCAAAAGTGATCCGCCAGTCACCTGCACGCTATGATAGTGATAATCTCGACGTGAATCAAAAATTTGCCACCAGCAAAGACAGTACAAAAATTCCCTACTTTCTCGTAAGTAGGAAGGATATGCCCTTAGACGGAAGCAATCCGACTCTCCTTTATGGTTATGGAGGTTTTGAAGTATCCGAAAAATCGCAGTATTGGTCAAAAACCGGGAAACTTTGGATGGAAAAGGGTGGTGTCTTTGCCCTGGCAAATATTAGAGGTGGTGGTGAATACGGTCCTGCCTGGCATCAAGCTGCCTTGAAGACCAATCGACATAAATCCTATGAAGACTTTATTGCCATAGCTGAACAATTAATCAGCACTAAAACAACCACTCCGGAAAAGCTGGGCATCATGGGTGGAAGTGGGGGAGGACTCCTGGTCGGAGCTGTATTCACAATGCGGCCTGATCTGTTTAATGCAGTGGTATCACAGGTACCCCTCCTGGACATGTTGCGATACCATAAACTTCTTGCTGGTGCAAGCTGGATGGGCGAATATGGTGATCCAGATGATCGAATCGAAGGGGCATATTTGAAAAAATATTCTCCTTACCACTGTCTCTCCCCGGACAAGAAGTATCCCATGCCCCTGTTTACAACATCCACCAAGGACGATCGTGTTCACCCAGGCCACGCTCGCAAAATGGTAGCTCGAATGAAGGAGCAGGGACATCCCGTGATGTATTATGAGAATATTGAAGGTGGCCACGCTGCAGGAGCAAATCTTAAGCAATACGCTACCAGGGCGGCAATAGAATTCACCTATTTACATCGGATGTTGATGGATTAACAGTTGAGCTAGATCTGGACTAGCAAATCCGTGGGAGCTGTTCACCTACTGGCATATCGACAATTCGATTGGCTCCCAGACCTGTCTGCATAGCCACTATTCCAGGATGCCTATCAGTAACTTCACCAATAATAGTTGCTGATTTTCCATGTTCATTGTCGTGCATGACCTCTAGCATTGCATCTGCGACATCTGGTGGTACAATTGCTACCAACTTGCCTTCATTAGCTACATAGAGTGGATCAATTCCCAATATCTCACAGGCACCCCGAACATTCTCCTTCACAGGAATTGTATCCCCATAAAGTTGAATACCTACTACGGACGATGAAGCGAATTCATTAAGCGTTGTGGCCAGTCCACCACGCGTTGGATCCCTCAAAGCATGAATATTGGTGCTTACTCCAAGCATATCCTGGACAAGATGATTTAATCCAGCTGTATCACTTTCCACAGTGGACTGAAAGGATAAGCCCTCGCGTGTGGTCATGACAGCCATTCCATGATCTGCCAGTGTCCCCGATAAGAGAATTTTATCCCCAACTTCAAGATTTGAGGCTGAAATGTTGACGCCGTCAGGTACAAAACCAAAACCGCTGGTATTAATAAAAAGTTTATCGCAACTGCCGCGATTAACAACTTTGGTATCTCCAGTCACGATTTGAACACCGGCGAGTTTAGCTGCTTTCTCCATGGAGAGGACAATCCGGTGCAGCGTTTCAAAGGGCAGACCCTCTTCCAGAATAAAACCGACACTCAGATATTTAGGCATGGCACCGCTCATAGCTATATCATTCACTGTGCCGTTAATAGCGAGGTCACCAATATCTCCTCCAGGGAAAAAGATGGGATCTACTACAAAGGTATCCGTGCTAAATGCAATCCGTCCACCAGGATTTTCAAGGACAGCCTGATCTTCCATTTTCTCTAAAGTGCTGTTCATGAAGCGGGGTAGGAAGATTTTGTCAATCATCTCATTGGAGAGTTTCCCACCAGCACCGTGAGCTAGTTGAACTGTGTCATGACTCAGGATGGGAACGGGGCATGATAGGGCTTCAGGAAAATCCATTGGTTTACTCGCTTCTTTCAGAATTTATTAGTCACTCAGAATGCGTTGATATTTATAGTAGGCAGCACAAGCACCTTCACTGGAAACCATGGTGGCACCCAAAGGATTTTGAGGTGTGCATTCCTTCCCAAACGCTGGGCAGTCATGGGGTTTCTTTAACCCCTGAAGGATGACCCCACTGATACAGGCTTCAGGCTCTTCAGTATGAATATCAGCGACAGAAAATTTCAGCTCTGCATCAAAAGCAGCATATTTTTCTCGAATTTTAAACCCGCTGACAGGAATTTCTCCAATGCCTCGCCATTTGCGATTGGCTATTTCGAAGACATCCTTTATCAGAGCCTGAGCAGGTTGATTGCCACCCTGCTCAACAATACGGGTATATCTATTCTCGACCTTATGAGTACCTGCTTCAAGTTGTTTGACGGTATGCAGAATGCCATCCAGTACATCCATGGGTTCAAAGCCAGTGATGACGATGGGAACTTCATATTTCTTGGCAATGGGATCGTATTCATCCCAGCCCATTACTGTACATACATGTCCAGCAGCAAGATACCCCTGAACCCGATTGGCAGGGGAGGAGAGCAGCGCTTCCATGGCAGGTGGAACCAAAACATGGCTCACCAGCTCACTGAAATTAGTTAGTCCTTCTTTAGCAGCCTGAGCCACAGCCATGGCATTGCCCGGCGCTGTGGTTTCAAACCCTACAGCAAAGAAGACGACTTCCTTGTCTGGATTTTCACGGGCGATTTTCAGGCTTTCCAGGGGGGAAAAGACGGTACGAACATCGCCACCTTCTGATCTAACCATAAATAGATCTTTATGGCTGCCAGGAACACGTAGCATATCACCAAAACTAGTAAAAATTACATCAGGTCGACCTGCGATTTCAATAGCTCTATCAATGATTTCGAGGGGTGTGACACACACAGGGCAACCTGGTCCATGGACGAGCTCAATTTCTTTTGGGAGTACTTGATCAATTCCATTGCGGATGATTGAGTGTGTTTGACCACCACAGATCTCCATGATGACCCACGGTTGGGTGGTAACGGCGTGTATTTCCTTTAGAATCTTTTTAGCTACAATGGGATCGCGGAACTCATCTAGATACTTCAATCTGGACGCTCCAGCTTTTCCATCTCAATTCCCTCAGCATTCGCACGATCTATCAAATCATCCCAGGCATCAAACGAGTTCTTAGCCTCCTCCTCGTTGAGTACTGACAAAGCAAAGCCGGCATGCACGATGGTATATTGTCCAATCTCAATCTCAGGGACATACTCCAGACAAGCCTTACTAACCGATCCGGCAAAGTCAATATTGCCCATTTTGAGACCATTTTCGTCAAAGACTTCTAGTAGTTTTCCGGGGATTGCTAAGCACATATAAGAGTTCCTGAGTTAATGAGTTAATGAGTTACATGTGAGCGTGTAACAGGCAATTCGACACCCTAATTATTTTTTCTAAGATAGTTTTGAAATCCTAAAACCATTTTTGATATTTCTTCACATTCAAGATAGAGGTCTTCAAAATTATCCTGCTCAATATAGCCTAAATCGAGGGCAATATATAAATGAGATTGAAGTTCCGAAGCTGATCCATGGGCAATATTCAGGAAGTATGCGAATTCTTTCTTAGATTTTCGGCCAAATCCTTCTGCTATATTCGCCATGATAGATATACCGCATCTGCGAGTTTGATCCTTTAGAGAAAAATCCCTCTTAAATGTCCCTGAATTTGAAATTGAGTATAGCTTCGACACTAGCGTTCGCGCTTTCTTCCATGCCAAAATGTCCTCAAATTTATTGAGTGTACTCATAATTATCTCCTGTACAGTGGGTGGGTTCAGGACATATTAACTCAAAAACTCAAAAACTCAAAAACTTCTGGCCAATGATTACCTGACCCAATGCTATTCCAGCATCATTGCTCGGTACTTCATGGTGAGTATAAACTGAGAGTCCTATATCAGTAAGAGCATTTATCAGACCTTCGAACATTAGAGTATTCTGGAAGACCCCACCACTGAGGACAATATTTTGAATCCCATTTTCATATCGGAGTTGTTCAGTGATTTTCACGAAAGTATGAATTAGACTATTGTGAAACCATTGACTAAGCTGTTGAAAATTACGCCCGGTCTGTTTCCTTGATAAAAGGCATTCCAGGATGGGTTTGATGGGAATAATATGCTTTTCATCTGTCTGGACTGGATCAAATATGCTAAAGTCATCACCCAGGTCATTCTGTGCTGCCTGCATAAATTCTATGGCAGCCTGAGCCTCATAACGAATCTCCTGACGTCCTCCCGAAAGTGCGGCTACTGCATCAAATAGACGCCCGCAACTGCTGGTCAAGGGAGAATTGATGTTTGCATTCAACATTTGAATGATAGGTTGAATATCACGTTCCTTTAGAGCAGGAATTTCAGGTAGGTTTGCACCAAATACTTGATGTAAGTAACCTAGACCGATGCGCCAGGGTGACTTGATGGCAGCTTCTCCACCTGGGAGAGGCATGGGCTCAAAATGTGCTTTCCGATCGAATCCTGTAGGATCACCTACCAGAAACTCGCCACCCCAGATCGTTCCATCTGTGCCGTAACCAGTTCCATCCATGATGATACCGATGACCGGTTCTTCAAGACTGTTCTCAGCCATGCAGGCAGCTAGATGAGCATGATGATGCTGAACTCCCAGCAATGGCAGGGTTTGATCCTTAGCCCATTTTGTCGAGAGATATTCAGGATGTAAGTCATGTACAATGAGCTCAGGTTCAAGTTCAAATATTCTCTGAATATGTTCGATGGTCATCTTGAAAAACTCAAAGGCTTCGAGGTTTTCTAGATCTCCAATATGTTGACTCAGAAAGACTTTTTCATCTTTAGACAATCCAACCACATTTTTAAGCTCAGCACCAACTGCTAGAATTGATGGACCCTTGCGCTTGGTGAAGATTGGGCGTGGAGCATATCCTCTACTACGACGAACAGGGCGAATTTTCCCCGATAGTTCCATGACCACAGAATCATCAGTACGCAAATAGATATCCCTGTTGTGGAGTAGAAAAAAATCAGCCAGACCAGCGAGACGAGTCAAAGCCTCATCATTATCAATGCAAATAGGTTCTTCGCTAAAATTTGCTGATGTCATGACCAGAGTATCCAATTTTCCCGATAGCAGCAAGTGGTGGAGTGGGGTATAGGGGAGCATGATACCCAGACGATCATTACCAGGTGCAATGTTGGGAGCGATATTGGTGTCAAGCTTTGAAGTACAGAGCACGATGGGTGCTTGGATTGAGCCGAGAGTTTCTATTTCCAGTTGACTGAGATGCACAAGGGTTTGAGCAGTAGCCAGGTCCCTGACCATGATGGCCAGTGGTTTTTCATCACGTCCTTTTGCCAAGCGCAGGCGAGCCACAGCATCGGTATTCCTGGAATCCACAGCCAGATGAAATCCGCCCAGACCTTTTATTGCTAAAATCTTGCCCTCTACCAGAAGTTCAATGGTTTTTGAGACGGGATCATTGGATTCGATCCTTTCACCCTTCTGGTCTGTCAACCAAACCTGGGGACCACATTCTGGACAAGCATTGGGCTGGGCATGAAAACGTCGATCCCCAGGATCCTGGTATTCAGTATGACAGGCCTTGCAGAGCGGAAAGTGCTTCATGGAGGTGAAGGGTCGATCATAGGGAATATTTTCAATAATTGTATAGCGCGGACCACAATTCGTACAGTTTATGAAAGGATATCGGTATCTCCGATTCTTGTCATCGAAGAGTTCGGCCTTACAGTCATCACACAGGGCAACATCTGGAGATATCAGAGTTGAAACCGACGCATTGTCATAGGAAGCTACAATGGTGAAGTCAGATTCATCCATTGCTGGAATTTCTTCTATTTCTACAGAGATAATGGTTGAAAGAGGAGGTGCTTCTGGTCGCAAACGGGATTCAAATTGTTCGAGTTGTGGTGAGCTTCCTTGGAGTTCAACTTTGACGCCGTCCGAGGTGTTGTAAACAGATCCAACAAGCCCAATACCTCTGGCCAGGGAATAAATAAAGGGGCGGAATCCCACCCCCTGAACGATTCCGTTGATTGTCAGTCGACGTCTTTTATAATTTGAGTGATCAAGCATTTAATATTTGCAATAATTTTGTAGTGGTGTCATCGCGAGCGACGAGAAGGAGTGCGGCGATCTCAAGTCCGAGATTGCTTCGTCATTTCATTCCTCGCAATGACTGAGGGTTTGTGTCCAACTAGGCAAGACACACTGTTATACCTTTGCGTGTTCCTTCAGCCAATTATACCAGGTTTCCATGCCCTCACCTGTGGTGGCTGATACTTCAAAGAATTCAAGATGGTGGTTCACCTGAAGCGCGTATTCTTTGCACTTCTCCACATCAAATTGTACATAGGGCAGCAAATCAATTTTATTAATGATACAAATATCGGCTGCATCAAACATGGTGGGGTATTTGAGGGGTTTGTCGTCTCCTTCAGTCACACTAATAACCACGACCCGCTTGTCTTCACCCAGATCGAAAAGCGCCGGACAAACCAGATTACCAACATTTTCAATGAAGAGAGCCGAGTTGTCCTGCAGTTTTAATTCACCGTAGGCTGTATGGATCATTTCAGCATCAAGATGACACCCATTCCCAGTATTAATCTGTAACACTGGGACACCGGTTTTTGCAATGCGATCGGCATCATTCATGGTTTGTTGATCACCCTCGATGACCGCACTAGGAATTTCTTCCTTCAAGGTAGCCAGAGTCTTTTCCAAGAGGGTGGTTTTACCGGATCCAGGAGAACTCACCAGATTAATGGCGAACACATTTTTTGCTTCAAAGTAGCCCCGGTTCCGTTGGGCCAATAAATTATTCTCACCCAGGATATCCTGTTCGATTGTAATAGTACGATCTTGAGTATGTTTGTGATCGTGACTATGGCCATGGTCATGATGATCATGGTTATGAGAATGTCCATCTCCATGATGATGGTGATCTTCACCGTGTTTCCTGAAGGTCGTACTATCAGATCCACATCCACAGGTATCGCACATATTCAAATCCTTTCGATAAAAATCAATTAACGCTTACAGCCTTCAGCTTGAGCTCACGTCCCTGGAGTATATCAATTTCATAGCTTTCACATTGAGGGCAGAGAGCCATAAATGAGTCTATTTCAAAGGTGTGATTGCACTTTTTGCAGCTTGCCCTGGCAGGCACCTCATTGATTGACAGGGTAGAGTTTTCCGCTAGAGTGCCCTTACAAACAGATTCATAGCAAAAATTTAGAGAATCGATCATGACCCCCGACAATTTTCCCACATCAAGCTCTATGTTGGATATGGAGCTAGCACCATCCTTCTCAGCCTCTTTACAGGCGATACTGATGATACTCATGGCGATTGACATTTCATGCATTTTAAAACATTCCCATACTTATTTATTGAAGGCAATTATAATGCCTGTGGTCGAAAGTTCAAAAGATTAATCTGATCCCACAGCTAAAACCACCCGGGGCAATCGAAATCAAAAAGTACAAAATAATATCTTGGCAATGAAATGGAGAATAGCTGATCATTTTAGGGCTATATTTCGGGCACTGAATTGAAAAGTGAAAAGAATTGGCAAGCTCATCTAAACACGGTGGGTGAATGCCAATTTTGCATGAAACTGGATAACGGGAGCTCAGATGGCTTTAAGCTGGAATGAAATAAAAGATCGTGCACTTAAATTTTCCAAAGACTGGGAAGGGGAAAACCGGGAACGTGCTGAAAAAGACACCTTCTGGAATGATTTTTTTCATGTTTTTGGAATCACGAGGAGGCGGGTGGCAAGCTTTGAGACACCAGTCAAAAAATTTAACGATCAACAAGGGTATATCGACCTCTTCTGGAAGGGTACCCTGTTAGTTGAACATAAATCTAGAGGCAAAAACCTGGATACTGCTTTTGAACAAGCGACTGATTATTTCCCTGGTATCAAAGAGCATGAACTCCCCAAATACATCCTTGTATCAGATTTTGCCAAGCTCAGGCTATATGATTTAGATGAAAATCAGGTGCATGAATTCAACCTCGAGGATTTCCACAAAAACGTAAAGCTTTTTGGCTTTATCGCGGGTTACCAAAAGCACAGCTTTAAAGAGGAAGATCCAGTCAATATCAAGGCTGCGGAATTGATGGGTAGACTGCATGATCAGTTAAGAGAAAATGGTTATGAAGGACACCCACTTGAAGTGTTCCTTGTAAGATTACTCTTCTGTTTATTTGCTGATGATACTGGGATTTTTGAGAAAGATACCTTTAAAGAATTTATAGACCTGAAGACCCATGAGGATGGCAGTGATCTGGGCGCTCTACTGGCACAATTCTTTCAGGTTCTAAACACCCCATCCACAAAACGGCAAAACAATCTGGATGAACACCTCGCCGCCTTCCCCTTTGTGAATGGTAAATTATTTGAAGAGTCCCTTCCCATTGCTGCCTTTAGTTCAGGCATGCGTGAAATGTTACTCGCCTGTAGCGCATTGGATTGGGGCAAAATTTCACCTGCGATCTTTGGAAGCATGTTCCAAAGTGTGATGAAACCGAAGGAGCGTCGTAATCTGGGGGCTCATTACACCTCCGAGAAAAATATCCTGAAACTGATCAAACCGTTATTTTTAGACGAGCTACAGACAGAATTTCAAAAAATTAAAGGCAATAAAAACAAGCTCAATGAGTTCCTTAAAAAGCTGGGCAAGCTCAAGTTTCTAGACCCTGCTTGTGGTTGTGGAAATTTTTTACTGATCAGCTACCGTGAATTGAGACTATTGGAACTTGAAGTTTTGAAAGTATTGTATGGTAAGCAGCAAGTCATTGGAATTGATCATATCATGAATATTGATGTGGATCAGTTCTATGGGATAGAGATTGATGAGTTTCCGGCTCGCATTGCTGAAGTAGCTATGTGGCTTATGGATCACCAGATGAATCTCCACATCACTGAAGCCTTTGGCTTATATTACGCCCGCCTACCTCTCCAGAAAGCAGCCACTATCGTGAATGGCAATGCCCTGAGGCTGGATTGGGAAGATATTATCCCCAAAACAGAATTGAGCTATATCCTGGGGAATCCACCTTTTCTGGGAACGACCTTTCAAAGCAAGTCACAAAAAGGGGATATGAAAATGATATTCTCTAGTGTTAAGGGATGTGGATCCCTGGATTATGTATCTGCCTGGTATCTCATGGCAGCACATTACATCACTAATAGTGATGTTGATGTCGCGTTCGTGTCAACAAACTCAATTTCGCAAGGGGAACAAGTAGGAATACTTTGGAATGAGTTATTTAAAATTAAGGTCAAGATCCGTTTTGCCCACCGCACATTTCAATGGAACAATGAAGCCAGAGGAAATGCTGCAGTTCATGTGGTGATTATAGGCTTTGGTATGAATACTCCAAAAGCGAAAACACTTTATCACTATGAAAATATTAAAGCTGAGCCTCAAAAGATACTGGCTGAAAATATTAATCCATATCTGGTTGAAGGTAGTGATATGATCATTACTAGAAAAAGTAAGCCCATCTGCACAGTGCCAAAAATGGTCTGGGGAAATAAACCGGTTGATGGTGGAAATCTTATCTTAGATGAGGCTGAACTTCAAGAACTGCTGGAGCATGAGCCAATAGCAAAAAAATAAATTAAGAGATTTCTAGGTGGGAGAGAGCTGATTCAAAATAAAAACCGATGGTGTCTTTGGCTAGTAAATGCAAAACCTTTTGAGCTAAAACAGATGCCCATGGTGATGGAGCGCATTAAACAGGTAAGACAAACCCGACTCTCCAGCGTAGATCCAGGCGCTAGAAAACTTGCAGACCGACCCTCACAATTCAGGGACACATTCAATCCCAAAGCATTTATTGCGATACCAGAAGTCTCATCAGAAAGACGGAAATACATTCCCGTGGCATATTTTTCAGAGGAAACCATCGCGAGCAATACTACACAGATAGTACCCAATGCCTCTGAATATCATTTTGGGGTTCTCACCTCAATAATGCATATGTCATGGGTTAAATATACTTGTGGTCGACTTAAGAGTGATTTTCGTTACTCAAATTCAATTGTTTATAACAACTATCCCTGGCCCAAAGCGGCCAGTCAGAAAAATAAAGATCGGGTGGAACTCAAAGCTCAGCAGGTCTTAGATGTCAGAGCAGAATTCCCAGACTCAAGTCTGGCTGATCTGTATGACCCGCTGACCATGCCCTCCAAGCTGGTCAAAGCCCATCAGGAATTAGATAAAGCGGTAGATCTGTGCTATCGTTCCCAGGCTTTTGCCACTGAGGCTGCCCGGATTGAATTTCTGTTCGAACTTTATCAGGAATACACGGCACCGCTCTTGAAAGTGGCTAAAAAGAAAAAGCACAAACCCTCTGGATAAAATAGTAAAAGGGAATATTCTCAAGGTGGAGACTATGGGTAACATGAAAAACATTAGAGATCAGATCGAGCCGGTAATTCAAGAGCTCAATCTTAAGGGCATACCTGATTTTGAGGGCTATTCACCTTTTGAAATGGGTTTGATTATCGATGAACTGTTTGGAGAAAACTGTCCGGTTCAACTCAATCCTCTCTCTGAAGCAGATTATCTTCAGATTCCACTGCTTAATCTTTATAAATATTTAGCAAAGTTCATTAGGTCCGAGGGCGAAATGAAGCTCACGGCCAGGGGTTATCTGTCTCCCCGTGTGGTAAAAGACATGTATGGGCAAGGGTTCATTCCAGAATATCCCATTGAAGGGGGTATCACCAAGCTCACCACGGAAAATGATTCTCTAACGGTTCAGTTGGTTCGAATACTTCTGGAAATGGGGGGGATAATCAAAAAGCGCAACAATAAGCTTAGCCTTACGAAACAGGGAGAGGCACTTTTACAGAAGGATGATCACATCCTGTTTCCACACCTCTTTAAAAGCGCCTGCAAAAAGTTCAATTGGGCTTATTTCGATGCCTTTGAGGGAATGCATATAGGTCAATATGGTTTTGGCTTTTCACTCATCCTTCTGAATAACTATGGACGCAAACAACGAGGGGCCTCTTTCTATGCCGAAAAATATTTCACAGCTCTCCCTGATCTGGTTGAGAACCAGGCTAGCAATGAAGAGAGTACACTCACAAGCGCGTTCTGCTACTCCACGCGAACTTTCGTAAGATTTTTGGCATACTTCAATCTGGTATCAATACAAGACCAAAAGATGTTTTGGGAGGAGCCAATGATTGGGACAACAACTCTATTCACAAAGTTAATCAAGATCATCCCACCTATGAATCCTCGCTGATTAGGATTCGGTCCCATGCATCAAAAAGCCGCTACATGAAATTTATTCAGTCAAAAACTATCCTGTCTCGTGTTCAAGAAGATTCCTTCTTTGGATTGAGCTACAACATGAATCTTTATCGTGGTTGTCAACATGGCTGCATTTATTGTGATTCTCGTTCCGCCTGTTATCGTATGGATGAGCTCTCAAAAATCTATATAAAAGAGAATGCCATAGAACTTTTGGAGAAGGAACTCAGTGCAAAACGGTTAAAGGGGACCATTGGCACCGGTTCAATGAATGATCCCTATATGCCTGTTGAGAAAAAGTTTAAGCATACCCGAAAAGCACTTGAAGTGATCTCAGATCATCGTTTTCCAGTCCATGTTATGACCAAAAGTGATCTGGTCCTTCGTGACCTGGATTTACTGCTCAAACTACAAGAGATTTACTGTGCCGTCACATTTACAATCACCACAGCAGATGATGATCTTGCCAAGATCATCGAGCCACATGCTCCTGCGCCATCTCTCCGTTTCAAGGCTATCGCTTCTCTAAGAAAAGCTGGGATATATACAGGCATTACAATGATGCCCATTTTACCGTATCTGAATGATACACATAAGAACATAAAGGAGCTGGTGAATCTGGCAAAAACAGCCGATGCTCAATACATCTTACCCTATATGGGAGTGACGCTCCGTGAAGGATCAAGGGACTATTTCTACCAACAGATTAATAAATCATTTCCAGGACTCAAGGATAAATACATACAGAATTTTGGGAATAGTTATGGGTGTAATTCACCCAAAGCGAACGCCCTGTATACTTTATTCTATGAACGGTGCAGACTACATGAAATTCCAACGGAAATGCAGTTTTTCAAACCCAGACAAGAGCCTCAGTTGACCCTCTTTGATTCCCGCACTTAGCAGGAAAACACAAAACTAGTCCAGTATTGTTGCCACTAAAGTTACAACATCCTGAATATTTACAGTGGCATCCAGATTGAAATCAGCTGCCAAGGCTGCATTGCCTTGAAGGGTTGAATTGCCGAGAATATGAGCGACGATGAGAATCAGATCCTGAATATTTATTTGAGTATCAAAATTGACATCTCCAGGAGTAAATGAAACCTCCCCGGTATAAAATATGTGGAGATCATCTACTGCAGCTTCTACAAGAGAACCTCCTGGAGCATCTTCAGCAATAAATCTGAATTGAAGTTGATTGGCCTGATCAAAAAAGTGGTTCAATAGAAATTGATGCTGGGTCCAGGAATTGTCTGAGGTCGTGGTTTGCTCCAGGTTGATCCAGATATTGTTCTGATCACGCACCTGGACCATCCAACTGTCCTCTCCTGGGCTAAACCCAAGATCATTGGAATACCATCGCCAATAACTGATTACAGTGGAAACACCGGGAGGAATGGCATAGACAGGACTTTCAAGCGTGGTGCGACCACCATCCACATCACCAGCTCCCGTGTTTGAGCCGTCAAATTCTGCATTACCAGTTACAAAACACATGGTTCCTGCCAGGGAGTGGTCTTCTTCAGGTTGAACTGGATCAGTACCTTCAAAAGTACCTATAGGTTCATCGCGGATCCACAAACCTGCAGTTGCATCATCACCCGCTATGCCAAGGGACCAGCCTTGTTCAGTTTCAGCATCTTCATAGATGAGGGTTGGGAAAAATCCTGAGGTTCCCACCAGGAAAAAGTGGGGAATTTCAGGTGCACTGTGAGGATGATATACGTTATTGCCATCACCATCCGTGGCGTGGATATAGTATTCAACAATAGAGCCACTTTCAGGAGATGGAATCTCACTACTCCAATTATTAGCTGACACTTCCTGCATTTCAAGGCTTGAATATCCACTGCCTGAAATTGAGTAGTACAGAGTTAAGGAAAGAGATGAGCCTGCTTCAGCAAAAGTTTCAACATTGACCTCAATAGGATCAATTGGATCAAACACATTTTCCAGGGCAGTATGACTTACATTGAAAGATGTCAATGCTTTCAGTGCATTCACCCTGAGGCCCATCTGCAGATTACCCACATCATCGCCATCTATGAGTCTGGCTTCCAGTGCATCGACGGTAATGGATGGGAATTGAGATTTGATGAGTGCTGCAATGCCGGCAGCCAGAGGCGTTGCCATTGAAGTACCATCCCAGGCTTGATATTCGCTGTTGTGGGCAGGATTCGCTGGATCAGTGCAACTCCAGATATTGGTACCGGGTGCACATACATCTACCCAGGAACCATAGTTTGAGAAACTGGCACGGCCATCTGAACTATTTGTTGCTCCAACACACACAGCACCTGCACTTGCCCCTGGGTAATGGGGTGAAGAACTGCCATCATTGCCAGAAGCAAATAGAACGATACTCCCTTTGGTATTGCGAGCATGGAGAATAGCGCTACCAATGGTAGCTGAAGCGCCTCCACCTCCCCAACTATTACTGATGACATGAGCTCCATTATCTGCGGCGTAAATAATGGCATTGGCTGCTGCCACGTCAGAAAGATATGGAAATATTTTACACGTCATGATCTTTGAATTTTGTGAGGCGCCTGCAATGCCAATCAGGTTATTGGTGACACCAGATGCAATACCAGCACAATGACTTCCATGATCTTCAGCATTGTAGGGATGCCAGCCCCACTCATGATTGACATCAGCATCTCCCGCTGTTCCCGATGTGAAGTCCCAGCCATAAATATCATCGACTTTACCATTGAGATCATCATCAATGAAATTGTCAGCTATCTCTCCTGGATTGTTCCATAAATTACCCATTAGATCGGGGTGATCCGTATCCACACCAGTATCAATAATGGCAATAACCACGGTATCGCTACCGGTTTGAATATCCCAGGCTTCTGGGGTACTGACTACAGGATGGTGCCATGATTGACTGAAGTAGGCATCATTGGGTGTCATTTGGGTGTCGTAGAGTTCTCGGATATACATGGCCTCTGCATACTCCACATCACTCAATGCATTTAACTCATCGATAATAGCCAATACATCTTCATTATCGGTAATGTTGACCACAAAAATTCTTTCAAGACCATAAGGGTCATTGTCTTCCATGGAAAAGGATGTGAATGCTGGAGCAATATCAATGGTATTCTGAGCTGAAAGGATATCTCCGACACCTGGAAGATCCATCACTTGTGAGGCAGTACTTCGCTGGCTTTGGGAAAATGAGTTTTCCTGCACTTTCAAGAAAAATTTATCAGTAATTAATTCAACCTGGTTTTGTCCATAGGCAAGTTGACAAAATAGTAATACAGTAATTATTGCTATATATCGGGGCGGCGAAAGTCGCATAGAGAATAAATCCTTTATAGAGAGTGTCATGGTCACATCGCGATGTAGGTAGAAGAAATCGAGGAGAAACGCAATATGTGTTTTTGTGGTTATGGTATTGTGATTGGATAACAAAAGAGTCTGTCTCAGAGCCCGTCTCGGCCTTTTTCTTTTTAGCCATGGATTCACACGGATTTTAACAGATTTGTGTAAAATTCATTCTCAAGGCAATTTTTCAACTCTAAAAGGTTAAAATTAACTCACCAAAGACAGGTAAACGACTCTTTCCGGTTCCCTCGACTCGCTTTGACTATAGATTCATCAGATTGTGGGCAATAGTAACAATAGTTTGGTCAATTTCTTCAATCTTAAATCTTCAATCAGTGTTCCTTGCCTGCCCTGCCGAAGCTGATAAGCGCAGGCAGGTTCTTAAATCAAAAAGAGACTGCCCTTTTGGGACAGCCTCTTTGGTCGTAATTGGTAAACAGAGGTTTACCACCCCGTCCTAAAATATTTAGCAACCGCCGGCAGGTGCCTTTTTCTTCTTCTTGCGTTTCACTTTTGGCTTATCTGCTTTGGATTGAGTCGGTGCAGTCAAGGCTACTCCGCTACCACCACCGAATACACCACTGGCAGCCTTACGAAAATCATATTTTGCAAACTCTTCGTCGGGCGAAGTTGAAGCAGGCTTTTGGGGATTCATGATGGTATCGAACCAGTAATTCAAACCGCCCTGCATGACATAATTATTTTCAAATCCCAGTTGACGTAGGATCATCCAAGCTTGATGGGAGCCTATGGTACCATTGGAATAAAGCACATTCATTTTGATACCCTGGTCCACATAATCCCGGTTTTCATCTTTTAGAATTACCGAAATGGGAATATTGATGGCACCTTCAAGATGATATTTCTGGAACTCATCAGGTGTACGCACATCAATCAGTTGGAGGCTGGGATCTTTTGAGACCAGCCAGTGAGCCACTTCATCGGCTGTTACCATTTCAGCCGCACCTTGAACCTCAACCAGCATATCTTCAGCTGTCAGTTTGTAAGGCTTGGTTGTGTTCTCGGGAACCATGGCAATAACTACCCCGAGAAGAATTAAACCGATAAAAATAATATTTCTTATAGTCATGTTAATACTCCTCTCTTGGCCATCTTTTTTCAGCCAGTTCACCTAGCTTGAACATGACGATGGCGGTAATAATAACGATCAGAGCAAGGACTCCACCTGAGATACCGAATACATCAGAGACTTTCAGGGGTCCCATTGATCCAGACATATAGAAGTCTTTTAGCAGGGGATAGCCTTCAGCGAAGAAGAATATTCCAAGAAAGATGCCACCGATGAAAATCATGGCATCAATTTTTCCAATGGCTGCTGCACAGACACTGGTCCCAGGACAAAATCCGCCGATAATAAACCCTGCTCCCATAATAACGCCACCTACAATGGCAGATCCCAGAAAGGTGGGATTTACATAAATCAGATTGAGATCAATCCAGCCAAAGAGGCTAAAGAAGAGGAGTCCCAACATGGCCGTGATGGCTCCAGTAAAAAATACTTTTAGTACAACCGTATCATAACCATAAAACATACCGGCCAATTTGCGGCTTGATGAGAATCCAGCTTGTTCGAGAACAAAGCCAAATCCAATTCCTATTGCGAAGGCGATAAACAGATTCCAGTCAGCGCCGATAATTTCTTGAGGTACGAGAGGTCCCATGATAGACTCCTATATCCAATTTTTTCTAAGGAAGAATGCCAGGGCAAAGGCAGTCCCAAATATTACCATCATAGAGACGAAACCTGCCACAGAAAGGCTTGCCATACCTGTCAATGCTGATCCACTGGTACAACCCCGTCCCAACTGTGAGCCAAACCCAAACAGGATGCCACCCATACCTGCAAAAATGAGTCTGCGATTCGCTGTGATACCGGGGAAGTGCTCAACTTTCCACTTCAGGCGTCCGGAAAATGCGCCGGAAAGAAATCCACCGACCAAAACACCGATCATCTCGAAAACCAACCAGGCTTTCATAGGTGATTTCCCCTCACCAACATATTTACTGTAATAACCAGAGTTGGCTGTGTGCTCAGGAGCAACCACATCCACTGCAGCAACCACTACACTCTTCACGGCACCACTTGCCCCCAGACCTCGGCCCGAAAAGAAAAATGCCATGAGGAGCACCAATCCCAACAGGACACCTGCCAGATAGGGATTCATGTACTTTGTTTTCATCATCAATAACCCTTATAATGTTTAAGCTTTAATACAACCAGCGGCTGGCTTGACCGGCGTTAACCACAATAAAGCGCAGCATGAGATTCCCGGCAACGATGAGCACAACAGGCACAATGGCAGGGATAAATTTGTGTTTTAGTTCAAGAATTTCCAGAACCACAGGTAGCAATAATCCAAGACCTACAACAAAGACCCAGAATGGAACCGTAAAGGCACCACCCAGGAACATCTGCGCGGCTTGAATGTGTACCTGAGTTCCAGCGAGATGGCCCATAAATAAATGGACAATCATGAACAGCTCGATACCGATTAAAATAATGTCAATACGGGTAAATAGGCGTTTCTCCACTTCAGATTTGGAAAAGAAAGAAACTAAAGCCGCACTGGCTGAGAGCCCGGAAGTCAGAAACAATGGTCCTAGAATGCTGGTGTTCCAGAATGGTCTGGCGTTAAAGGCCGACAGAAGAATTCCTGTGTACATACCAAGTATAACGGATAACAGAATGAGAATCTGAGCCATATATCGACGATAATTTTTGAGCCAGTCGATGACCGTTTTAATTTCATCAAACTTCCATTCCCATTTTGGGAAAATATCTTCTATCCAGGTTGCAATCCAGGCTATGGACAGTGGCATGATGATACCGAGAGTCCAGGCCCCCCAGGACATGGGTGATTCCCATCTGATATTGGTAAATAGTTGCCAGAAATAGAGAACATGCGATAAATCCATCAGTAGAGCAATCAAGCCAATTCCGATCAGAAAAGGGACTGCCAGGGGCATCCATTTTACTGCGACAGGTAGTTCATCTTGCCTTCCACGTAGCGTGAAATATGCTGAGAAAATCAGGATTCCCGCTGAGATTCCACCCAGGAATAGATAAAAGGGGATTTCCCAACCCCAAACATGGAGGATGGGATCAATCTCGGGATTCATACGTCCACTGGTGATAATTTCTTCAATCATAATAACCTCTATATCAGGTAGAATACTTTGGGGTCAGTCCCGGCTTCGGGAATGAGTGATTTCCATTTTCTGGTAGCCATGGCTCGAGAAATGTCGCTGTTTGGATCATCCAGATCGCCAAAGATCATGGCATGGGTGGGGCAGACAGAAACACAAGCTGGATTCTGACCTTTCTCAACCCTGTGGATGCAAAATGTACATTTATCAACATAGCCTTCTGGATGAATGAAGCGGGCATCATAAGGACAGGACGTGATACAGGCCTTACAACCGATACATTCACTTTCTTCAACCAGCACGATACCACCCTCGGCATAATGACTCGCCTCAGTGGGACAAGTCCTCACACAGGGAGCATTGGCACAATGGTTACAACGCTCGGAGCGGATCTCCAACTGTAGTTCTGGATATGTACCCGTGGTCTTTTCCACAATCCAATCGCGGCAGTGACCAATGGGGACATCATTTTCTGTCTGACAGGCCACAACACAATCGCTACAACCCACGCATCTAAGGGTGTCTACCGCCATGGCATATCTCATGATGACACCTCTTCTCCAGCTTCAAAACGGAAGGTGACGAAATTGCCCCGCATACCCGTGCCACCCATTTCAGGATCAATATGTACCCTTGTGATCAAATCAGCATCACTGGCACCGCGGCCGTGTGCCCGGGTTAGTTTTTTATTGGTATGTCCAAAACCATGAACCATGTACACACTGTCAAAGCGGATACGTTCTGTGACGCGTACCTTAATAGGAGTCTTGCTAACAACTCCATCCTGGTTTTCCAACCACAGGTACTGATCATTCTCCAGATCCCATTCCTTGGCAACCTGTGGATTTACCCAGACACTATTCTCATCCATGAGATCGGTAAGATTTGGATTATTGGCAGTACGGCTGAATGTGTGCATGGGTGCCCGACCGTAGATGAGTCGGTAGTAGCCCTCTGGTGGTTCTTCATGGGCCTTATATTGTGGTAATGGATCATAGCCTTCATCCTCCATCGCAGTGGAGAAGAGTTCAATCTTACCGGTGTTGGTGTTGAATTCGAAATCTTCGAGATATTCCATGGGGTAGAGATCGTCATAGGAGCGTTCCATTTTCTTAACCCCCAGACGCTTCATCTCATCCAGGGAGGAACCTACCTGCTTCAATTCCCAATCCAATTTCTCCTCGATATCATTCCATGGAAAGAAATGACCAAGACCCATTTTTTCAGCAATACCCTTGGCCATCCACCAGGCGGGTTTGGTATTGTATTTTGGTTCAGCTGCAGGCATGCGGAGAGCCAGTGTAGGCTCCCGGTGTGGACTTACGCGAATGTTATCATAGCGTTCCAGATAGGTGCATTCAGGCAAAATCACATCAGCATACCCAGTGATTTCCATGGGCATGGTATCAACAACGACCATTAAGTCGAGAGCTTGGATGGCTTTTAATGTATTGGCCTGGTTAGGCAAAGTATGGATCAAATTGGTACCGTTGACAATCCAGGCTTTAAACGAACAATCTCTTTCGATTGTTGGAATAGTTGCATCGCATATCCCAGAGGCCAATGACAGTCCAGCAAGTTTGTACTTCCCAGGGAAAGCGTCTCTCCATGAGCGCTTTGGTTTTGGAAAGGGGGGATGGGGATAGCTCTTAAATTTGACTTTTTCTGGATTGTAAAAACCGCCTCTACGTCCCCATGATCCCAGAAGCGCGTTCAGCATAGCCACAGCTCTTAGACGCTGAGTATCATCACCATACCAGGTGACGTGACGCCCGGGGTGAATGATAACCCGGGGACTGGCATTGGCCATTTCGCGGGCTGTCTCACGTATAATTTCTGGTTTGATGGTCGTGAGACCATAGGCCCATTCAGGTGACATGGTAGCAACGTGAGCTTTCAGGTCCTCAAAACCATAGGCATACTTTTCAACATAGTCTTTATCATAAAGACCTTCATTGATGATGACGTGCATCCAGGCTAATAAGAGTGCCATGTCTGTAGCTGGTTTGATAGGCAGCCAGAATTTTGATTTGCTGGCCACAGTAGAAAAGCGTGGATCAACCGTAATAATGGATGCGCCTTTAGCCGTAGCCTGTGCGATCTCTTGGACAGGACCATTATGCATATTTTCGCCAAAATGTGAACCTATGAGAACTAAACAGCGTGTGTCCCTGATATCTACCCGCTCCGGTGATCCAACACCTTCACCATATGTGGCAAAAAAGCCAACTTCCCGGGGTCCACGACACTGGGCATAGGAGGGAGCGGTAATATTATTGGATCCAAAAGCTTTTATCAAGTCGCCAAAATATTTACCACCTGAGCCGTGGGAGAAAAGGGCAGTACACTCGGGTCCGTGTTCTTCTCCAACTTTTTTCAGTCCCTCAGCGATATATGTGAAAGCTTCATCCCATGATGCTTCACGAAATGTCTGAACACCGCCAACTTCTGTTCGGATGAGGGGTGTTTTTAGGCGATCTTCATCATTGTACATGCCCACACCACCAGTACCACGGGGGCAAAGTCGACCATTTGAATGAGGATCATCTTCATGACCGGTGACCTTCCAGATCTTACCCTTTTCATTGGTATGTACCCAACCTGCACACTTCCAGAAACATATCTCACAGTATGTAGGAGTTCTTTTGGCATACATGCCGGGAACCGTGTCAGGAGCTAAGATTTCTCCCTTAGAGAAATCAAACAGGGGTGTTGCGAAAGCCAGGCTTCCGGCACCCATACCGGCGACTTTAATAAAATCGCGGCGATTCATGTTAGTACTCATGCGTTCTTCCAATGTGCTTGTAAATAGGATTTCATGTTGTGACAGGTCGTTACATCTCGATAAAC
>JABMQQ010000072.1 GCA_013202495.1 Fidelibacterota bacterium
TAACTGATGGTTGTGGTGGGATTGAAGGGGTTTGGATAAGTGCTGAAATGAGTCACAAAAGCGGCTTCCTCCGCAGTGATTGAAATTGTTGGATGATATTCCCGCTTACCGGAATAGTCCACATCCGAAAGACGGTATTCATAGGTTAAACCAACCTTGACATCAGTGTCTGTACAGCTGTAATCACTCTGGGAAGTGACGCTACCCTGACCGATCAAAGCGTCATCGTTATGGTAGTTGGCTATTTCTTCCCACTCTTCGACAGATTCTGGCATCGATGATGTCTTTCTGCCCTCCAGGATGAATCCAAGATTCTCAAGCTCACTGGCAGTGCTCCATTTCAATAGCACACCTCTGCTGCTGCTCTCCGCTGTGAAAGAAGAGAGTTCCACAGGAAGAGATACATCGCCACCTGATAGCACAGCATTTGTGATTGTACTGCTTAAAGTACCGCCGGAAAAGGTTAAGCTAGAGTTATTGACAAGGCTTCCCTGTATGCTGCCAGTAGCATCAGAGGCTACATCGCAGGTTAGAAAATAATAAGTTCCTGAGGTACTGACCGGACTGGCAAATCCTGAAAAAGACACTACGTTACCTGTTCCTGGATCATATTCTACCATGTTTCCCAATTGAATATCGCTGGCACTGCTGAATGTAGCATCGCTGCTCTGCCATAATCTGAAATCTGAGGCACCACTTCGCGTTGTGTTGAGCTTTATCGTTGCAGCCATTAGACTGAAAGTTGATGATGAGCTTAATTGAAAGCGACCGATCGCCTGGTGAGGCTGGTCTTTGGTTACAGAAGGGCTAAAACTGCTGCCGCTGATAAAGCTTGCGGTAGCGGAAGGTGAGCCGTCGTTTTCCCACCAGGTAATATCATCGGCAACATTCGCTGCACCCAGGACATCAATGTCACCATCACTATCTACATCTATCGCATAAACTGAAATGGCACCATCAAAACTAGCGGCTATGGTATGCTCTGTGAAGCTTTCGCTACCATCGTTTTCCCACCAGGTAATATCATCTGCGGCTATCGCTGCACCCAGTACATCCATATCACCATCACCATCCATATCTGTAGCGTAAACTGACTGGGGACCGTCAAAACTAGCGGCTATGGTATGCTCTGTGAAGCTCTCGCTACCGTCGTTTCCCCACCAGGTAATATCATCTGCGTATTGCCCTGCACCCAGGACATCCTTATCGCCGTCGCCATCCACATCTGCTACATAAACTGAACTAGCACCGTTAAAACTGGCTACAGTATGCTCTGTGAAGCTCTCGCTGCCATTGTTTTCCCACCAGGTTATCTCATCGTCATAACCGGCAGTACCCAGAACGTCTATATCACCGTCACTATCCACATCTGCAGCATAAACAGCAGTGGGGTCAGTAAAAGTGTTGGTTATGTCGTGTTTGCTGAAAGTTTGGCTACCGTTGTTTTCCCACCAAGTTATATCATCACCGCGATTCGCTGCCCCCATGACATCCATATCACCGTCACCGTCCATATCTGTCGCGTAAACTGACGTGGCACCCTCATAAAAACTGTCGATGATATGCTCGACCCATCCACCATCTGCAGGAGAACCATCATTTTCCCACCAGGTGATATAATAGGCTTGATACGCTGCACCCAGAACATCCATATCGCCATCACCATCTACATCCGCCGCGTAAACTGACTTGGCACCGTTAAAGCTGGCTATTGTGTGTTCCGTGAAGCTCTCACTGCCATTGTTTTCCCACCAGGTTATCTCATCGTCAGTATAAGCTGCCCCCAGGACGTCCATGTCGCCATCACCGTCCACATCCGCCGCATAAACAAAATAGGAACCGTTAAAACTACCGGCTATGGTATGTTCGGTGAAGGTTTGGGCAAAAAGTCCCGATATAATCCCAAGCGTTAATAGAATTACACTTTTCATAACTCCCCCTAGAAGATTAAATTTTGATTTCAATCAGCTCTGAGAATTAGAAGGAATAAATACTGCCTGTGGAGTAGGTTTGAATTTCGGTGAAGATAGTGCAAATACTGCCTATTGGCAAATGATCATGGATTTGTTGATGGGTGAGACAAGAGCAATTGATATTGAATCAATTACCTTATGAGCTAAGACCTTTACTCTACAACACTTTCAGATAAGTACGAGTCGGCGGTATCCCGATTGTATCCCAAAATTAGAATTAATGAGTGCGCTAATCTGGACATTGACTCATGTCGATTCCTTTGATTCAAAATGAGGCAACCAATTGGTACTTGTAATACTATTAATGCAAAGTCAAATTCTGGCATGCAAATCTAGGGGGTATCTTAAATGTCTGATAAATCTCCATTTGTCTCACCATTTATGGCAGAACTTAAGCGTCGTAAGGTGTTTCGAGTTGCAGGTGTGTATGCCATTGTAGCCTGGCTAATTATTCAGATTGGTGAGTCTACCTTTGAGGCACTACACCTACCACCATGGGCACTTACTTTTATAATCATCCTGCTATTCACAGGCTTCCCTATTGCCATCATCTTTGCCTGGATTTTTGATAAAACACCTGAGGGAAAGATTCAAATAGATGAGCAGGATCAGGACTTGAGACCTGCCATTAAGCGGAAACGCACCTGGTTTGCTTTCGGAGGTATCATAGCGGGAGTAATTTTAGGTGTTTTCATTGCTCGCTTGTACTCCCCAATCACTCTAGATAATGTTGGAATCAATGATAAATCCGTAGCCGTGCTTCCCTTTACTACGTTTAGTGCAGAAGATGAAGACAATTCCTTTTTTGCTGATGGTGTCCATGATGACATTTTGACCCAGTTATCAAAGATTAAAGATATAAAGGTAATCTCCCGTACATCAGTTGTTCAGTATAAGAACACAACCAAAACTATGAGTGAGATTGCGAAAGAGTTGAATGTGCAGCATGTTCTTGAGGGTAGCGTAAGAAGAGCAGGTGATCAGATTCGCATTGTGGCTCAATTGATCAATGCTGTCACTGATAATCATATCTGGTCAGAAACCTACGATAGAGAATATGCAGATATATTTGCCATCCAAAGTGATGTGGCTAAGCAGATTGCTACTGCTTTAAAGGCGACCCTAACTCCTAAAGAAGCAAACTATCTAAATGAAAAACCAACCGATAATTTGGAAGCCTGGGATTTATATATCAAAGCAAACATTCTATCAGATGACGAGATAACTGATATTGATTCAGTCATTGCCGTATATGAACAAGGGATAAGGCTTGATAAGAATTTCCTGCAGCCCTATGGGAAGATAGCTGCGCTTCATGCAAGAATGTATTTTGATGGACATGGTCCAGATCCATCTCAAGAACGATTTGCCAAGGCTGAGCAGGCTCTTGAAAAAGCTAGGAGTATTAATGCGAATCATCCCGATTACCACGAAGCTCAAGGCGAGGTGTATTATTATGGATACAGAGATTATGAACAAGCTTTGAGAGAGTTTTATCTGGCTTTGGAAGCAAAGCCCAATGACGCTGATTTACATAAGCTAGTAGGGTTTGTGGAACGGAGAAAGGGTCAGTGGGAGGAGTCATTAGCTTCCCTAAAGAAAGCCCATGAGCTTGATCCAAATTCTTATAATGCAATCTGGAACTATTACAATTCATTGTATTACATGCGACAGTGGGATGAACTGGAAAGAATTGGCAAAAGGAGACTTCTTCTTTCTCCAAATAATCACGATGTGCACAATGAGGTCTTATATGATGAACTTATGCGGACAGGTGATCTTATCGCATTCCAAAAGACCGCTGATCAAATCATCAATAAGTTTGGTCCTGAAAAGGCTAGAGAAACCAGGATTTATGTTGCCGTTTTTAATCGGGATTGGAATGAAATTATCAATATGCTGGATACAATACCTGAAGGGGGGGACAGACTCAGTTACTTGACCAGGAAGAGTAACGCTTTTTCCAGATTAGAAAACCAGGAAATGTCAGATTTGTATGCGGATTCTCTAATAATAGAATCTTCAGCTTTGTTAAAAATAAACCCAAGTAAAGCTTGGGATCACTTATACCTAGCGATGGCGATAGCCAGACTGGGAGA
>JABMQQ010000073.1 GCA_013202495.1 Fidelibacterota bacterium
ATCCATTCACACTCTGGATGATTTTCTAACTCGGCCGGATAATTTCCAGGCACCACGTGAAGTTTTGATTGGTATGAAATTCAAGCTTTGAGGATGATGGAATGAGTATTAATAAAAAACTATTTAACATTATCGTTAGCCTTCTCCTGGGCGGAATTTCAATACTCCAAGCGCAAAATAACATTGATGCGCTTCATGGGGATCGTATCAATCGCAAACAGGGTCTGCATAATGGGAATCTGGTAGAAACACTATTCTGGAATTTTGGCGAAGTAGGCTGGTGGGGTAAGCAACCATCAGGTGTGTGGCCTAAAGGTACAAATCACTCTTATATGGATGGTATCTACCCACTTGTTGCAGCTGAGGTACAACTGGCGGATGGTCGCATCACTCACATCGTCGAGGGAGGCTACAGAGAACATTATGAAGAGGGCTCCACGGGGATGGAATTTGGTTGGCAACCCCTATCAGGTTTTGCCAATCCTGACCAGGATTATATCGCGCTTAGCGATGACCCAAACACCTGGCCGCTTTACTGGCCGGATCAAGCAGCTGACTGGGGTGGTTCTTGGAACGGCTATTTTGGCAGAAAGACCAATGCCGATCAGGAAAGCTATTTTGTCATGGATGATTACCAGGATTATGGTCAGGATTATTGGGGATTATTCAACTCAGATTCCCTTGACCCAAATCGTGGTGGACTTGGAATGCGCGTAGGAGTACGCGGCTTTCAATGGTCAAATGTTCTGGCTGAAGACATCATTTTCTGGCATTACGATATAACCAATGTTTCAACTACCACCTATGCCAAGACAGTTTTTGGGATGTATGCAGACGCAGGAGTGGGTGGGCAAAATGATAGCAACGATGATCTGGCCTTGTACGATCTGTCACTGGATCTGGCTTATACCTGGGATTCCAACAATCTGGGCGAGGGTAATTGGGAAACAGGTTATGCAGGCTATGCGTTTTTGGAAAGTCCGGGAAATCCCTTTGATGGCATCGATAACGATGAAGATGCATCAGCTGGATCTTCACCAGAACTGGGAAGCATAGATTTTCAGCCACGGAACCTGGTTGATGAGATCGTGCTGATTGATTACCAAAATATGGAAGCTGATAATAGCCGGGGACGAATACTTACAAGTTTTAGCGAAGGTGGATCGGCTGATTTCTACCATTTTTCCGGCGATAGCCTCATCTTAAACCAGTATGATAGTGTGAGAGTCTACCTGCGTGGTTCAACATATATTGACATCCCTTTTAATGGTGTGGATGATGATCTGGATGGCATTATTGACGAAAACGAAGCCGTTCACATGGGATTGAAGTATAAGAATTATTTAACAGGCGCTGGACTGGATGATCCGCTCATCGATGAAGCCCGTGATGATGGTGTGGATAATGATGGCGACTGGAATCCTGAACTCCACGATATTGGTGCAGATGGGTTGGCTGGTTCAGGAGATGTAGGTGAAGGAGATGGTTTGCCAACTCCTGGCGAGCCTAACTTTGATATCACCGATAAGGATGAATCTGATCAGATCGGTCTCACCGCTTTTGATGCTTTCTATATTGGTCAAGGTGTGGAATTTGGGCATGATGAGGTTATCTGGGACCGAGTGGCCAATTATCATTTCAGCAATGTCTCCTTACCGGGGAATATTGCTTTCCTGTTTGGTTCTGGCCCATTTATCATGCCACCAAATCATACAGAACGGTTTTCCATGGCTCTGGTATTCGGTGAAAACTTTGAAGACCTGAAGCGCAACAAAGAAGTGGTACAAAACATATATAACGCCAACTATAATTTTGCCCGTCCACCTGAAAAACCCACAGTCACTGCAGTACCAGGGGATGGTAAGGTCACTCTGTATTGGGATGATTTTGCAGAAAGTTCCTATGATGATCCAGCTTTTACACACCCGGCAACCGGGGGCTATGACTTTGAAGGGTACCGAATCTACAAAGCCACTGATGCTTCATTCAACGATGCCTACATCATTTCCAATGGATTTGGCGAAGCTGCCTTCCACAATCCTGTAGCTCAATTCGATTATGCTAATGGCGTCCAGGGTTTCTTCAATGTCGATGTACATGGGATTGAATATTATCTAGGTGGAGATACAGGTTTAAGACATTCATGGGTAGATACGGACGTTCAGAACGGGGTAGATTACTATTATGCAGTAGTGGCCTATGACCGTGGTTGGGAAGAAAAAAACATCTTGCCTTCGGAGTGCACGAAAGTGATCGTGAAGAACAACGCTGGTGAAGTCACGGTTGATAAAAATACAGTATATATCACACCCAACGCTCCTGCTGCTGGCTATGTGCCACCTGAAATCGGTGGAGGACTTCAGCGTATCCACGGTTTTGGTACAGGGGATATCAGTATAAATATTGTTGACCCATCTCTGGTGACCGATGGTGAATATCGTCTCCGCTTTGATGACACCACCCATCGTGATACTTTAAGTTACGCTCTCTCCAAATTAGAATCTGATCTTGATACACTGCTGATTTTTGGTGCTTCAGATGCGCTTGATAATGAGGATGAAAATCCGCTTTTCGCAGGAATGCGTATCCAGGTGCGGAATGACTCTGTGGCACCAGATCCAGAAAATACAGGTTGGGTTCAAGGTGAATCAAACATCTTGATCTATGCTGAAAGGAACTCGTACTGGGATGGTTTCACACGTAGGATTGATGGTTTCCCCTCTATTTATGAATTACACTATGGTGTGCAGGATAGTTCCATGTTGAAGAATAGCTTTAAGCATCTATCAAACTTCCGTGTGATAGATCAGACCAGTGGAAAAAAGGTGCGGACCTATCTCTGGGAGCCTGCTGAGGGTCGTGATAGTCTTCTTTCAGCCGGGGATTATCTCAGATTGCAGCTGAAGGTCAGCGGAACCTGGCGAGACACTTGGCGGGTTTATTTTGTGGCTCCTGAAGAGGATTTAATTGAACCAGAAGCCGGGGATGTTGCCAATATAGGTATACACTTGCCATTCAGAAGTGGTGATGAGTTCGCATTCACATCCTTTGCTGCCGAAGTTGATCAAAATCTCGCAGGTCACCAGTTGAGTGATATAGCCGTGGTTCCAAACCCATATGTGGGAGCTGCCTCCTGGGAGTCTCAGCGGACGAGCGCCTCAGGACGTGGAGAACGTAAGATCAATTTTATTCATCTTCCCCAGGCAGCTCAGATCAGCATCTTTAATGTCAGTGGGGATCATGTGATTTCCCTGGATCATTTGAGTGGGATGGCTGACGGTGCTCTGGAGTGGAATCTCCAAACCAAGGACGGTTTGGATCTGGCACCAGGAATCTACATTTATTATGTGGATAGTGACCTGGCGGGAGCATTTACAGGCAAATTTGCTGTGATTAAATAGGAAGAAGTAACGGAACCAGTCATGAAACGCTTTAGCCAAATAATTAACCGAAGTGCAGTACATGCTCTTGTATGCATTACCGTATTCATAGCATCCTGGAATCCCATTTTGGCTTCTGATATAATCAGCAAAACGGGAACCACTGCAGCGCAATTCCTGAAGATTGGCATGGGATCTCGAAGTATGGCAATGGGTGGTGCAGTTGCTGCTTCGGTGAACGATGCCAGCGCCCTGTACTGGAATCCTGCGGCTGGTGCCTTCTTTGACAACGGGAGTATCATGGTGGAGCAAATCAGCTGGATTGCCGATATGGAAATAAGCTATTACGGTGCAATTATTCCCCTGGGAAATTCACAATCACTGGGTCTTGGACTGGTCAGTCTTTCCACTGGTGACATGCTGGTAAGAACCGTTGATAAACCCGAAGGAACTGGTGAATACTTCTCTGCCAACGATCTGGCACTTACCTTGTCATATGCCCGTGCACTTACGGATTTCTTCAGTATTGGGTTTAATGGAAAGTATATCCATCAACGCATTTGGAACTCGCAGGCAGCAGGCATAGCACTGGATTTTGGGAGCTTATACTATTTTGATAATCGGCGACTGAGGATCGGTGCCACCGTTTCCAATTTTGGTCAAAAATTACAATATAGCGGCAAGGACTTAATGATCTTATACGACCAGAATAGCGATGCATCTGGAGATAACTCACATATACCAGCCAGTTTGTATACCAATGCCTGGGATATCCCTTTGACCTTTCGCTTTGGTTTAGCCTACGATTTGCCAAAACTGAAATTTGGTGAAATTACTATTGAAGCAGACGCTGTGCACCCAAATGATAATTACGAATACCTGAACCTTGGCCTGGAGTGGCGTCCCTGGTCTATGGTTGCGATTCAGATGGGTTATGAAAGTCTTTTTCAGCAAGATAGCGAAAAAGGTCTGACCCTGGGCGGATCACTTCACCTGAATGTTGGCGGATTAGACCTTGGATTCCAGTACAGCTATGAGGATTTTGGTCGTCTTAATTATGTCCAGCGAATCGACCTCTTGCTCAAATTCTGAATAAATGATCGTTAGCATAAAAAATATTATGACAGGACTAGATAAGTGAATACTGACCGTCAATTCGAAACGGAGTTGGGCTATTTTAATCAAGAGGGTACTGAATATATCATCAAGACTCCCAGGACGCCAAAACCCTGGATAAATGTGTTGTCCAATGGTCGCTATGGTTTGACGATCTCTGGGGGTGGTGGGGGATTCAGTTGGTTGGACCATTCTGAATTTAATCGCATTACCCGCTGGCATCAGGATATGGTGAAAGATGATTGGGGTAAGTACATCTATGTCCGAGATAACGACACAGGTGAATTCTGGAGCCCCACCTGGTTGCCCGTAAAGACTGATCTTGATGAATATCAATGTCGCCATGGATTTGGATATACAGTCTTCCAATCCCGTGTGGGTAAGATACAGATTACACTGACCCTGTTCATACCGATGAATGAACAAATGGAGATCTGGGATGTGGAAATTGAAAATCTAGGGTCCGAACCCAGATCGCTAAGCCTCTTTAATTATTTCGAATGGACACTTGGATCAAGCAATGATCATCACAGGGAATTTCATAAAAATTTTATTGAGACCAAATTTGATTCTGATGCGAATACAATCTGGGCCAGCAAACGTCTCTGGGACATAGCCCTGGGAGACAGAGGCCATTGGAATATCGAGCACCCCTTTAATGCCTTCCTCTCCTGTACCAGCAAAGCCACCGGTTTTGAATGTGACAAGGAAGCTTTTTTGGGTCAGTATGGCAGCGTTGAGAAACCTGATGCAGTTTCGTCTAATGGTTCTCAAGGCAAACAGGGAGTGTGGCAGGATGCTATCGCCAGTCTCAAAATTCCAGTAGAACTGGCACCGGGAGCTAAGCAGAATCTGGCATATTTAATAGGCATGTACGACAGCACTCGGAATTGTCAGATTGCCATCGAGAAATATCAGACCCAGGACCAAAGAATTTCTGCTCTGAATGCAGTAAAAGCGTACTGGTCAGAGATGCTGGGTGCCCATCAAATGGAAACACCAGATGCATCAATTAACATTCTGGCTAACGGTTGGTTGAAATATCAGACTATTTCAGCCCGTATTTATGGCCGCAGCGCCTATTATCAGCAGAGTGGAGCCTATGGTTTCCGTGATCAGTTGCAGGACAGTCAGGTTTTCCTGCCTGTTGATGTGAGCAAAACCGAAAAGCAGATCAAACTCCATGCTGCCCACCAATACATTGACGGGTCTGTCCTCCATTGGTGGCACCCCATTACAGAGCAGGGTTTGCACTCTGGCATTGCTGACAATTATTTGTGGCTTCCCTTTCTGGTTATCTCCTATCTACAGGAAACCGATAACATAGCGCTGCTCCAGGAACAGATTCCTTTTTATGATGACAAACAAACTGAATCAATCTATGAACATTGCCTGAAATCCATTAAACGTAGTCTACAGCGCACAAGTAAACGCGGACTCCCTTTTATTGGGGCTGGTGACTGGAACGATGGCCTCAGTGCTGTTGGTTTGGAGGAGCAAGGTGAATCGGTCTGGCTGGCACACTTTTTAACCTTCATCCTGAAGGAATTTATCCTCATTTCAGGTGAAATGGGTGACACCAAGCATCAAAAACTTTTCCAGGACACATCGCTTACTCTGGTCAATGCCATTCAGACCACAGGATGGGATGGCGATTGGTTTATTCGGGCAACCAAAGACGATGGCAATATTATTGGTGGCAAGGCCTGTAAAGAGGGCAAAATCTATCTGAATGCGCAGACCTGGTCTGTTATCAGTGGTAGTGGCACAGCAGAACAGCAACAGAAATCTATGGCTGCAGTTAATGATCATTTACTTAAGGACTTTGGTCCCTTGCTTTTATCACCTGCATATAGCGAACCTGATCCCCTTATTGGGTATCTTTCTCGTTACGCGGCAGGAACCCGGGAAAATGGTGGCGTATATACCCATGCAGCCACCTGGGCTATTTGGGCATTTGCACTGCAAGGTCAACCGGAATTGGCTTTTAAAGTCTATCAGGGTATTTCTCCCATACATAATGGGATGAATCCCCAGAGATACCTTGGAGAGCCCTATGTAACTCCTGGAAATATTGATGGTCCAGACTCCGATTATTATGGTCGGGGTGGCTGGACCTGGTATACAGGCTCTGCAGCCTGGCTTTACAAGATGGTTTCAGAGCGTATCCTGGGTATTCGGCCAACTCGTGCAGGACTGGTTATCGATCCTGCCATTCCTGCAGAATGGAAGCAATATTCCATGACCAGAAAATTCAGGGAGACGGTCTATACCATTCATGTGAGTAATCCTGACAAGCGCAGTTCGGGTATCAGTGAGCTCCAGGTTGATGGGTTGATCATTCAGGGTAACGTGATTCCACCTCAACATACAAAAACATGCCTGGTACAGGTGACCATGTGATGCAAGCAAAGAAAGTTGCTTTCCTGATGGGATTTTATTAGATCGCTTATGCCGAAGCAATTAATTCAAGTAATAATTCTTATTCCGGTGATTTTGCAGCTGTTCATCAGCTGTGTAGTTCCTCCATCCCTGCCAAAATCTATTCCTCAAAGCGATTTACTTCTGATTACGCCAGAACTTCAACAGATTTCCACTCAGGACAGCCTCTATCTCAGAACCATTGCAGAAGATACCTGGAATTTCTTCAGTATATTTGTTGATAGTGGTAGCGGTTTAATACCGGATAATGTCGGAGCAAATGGCCTTGAATCATCAGATTATACTTCGGTGACAAATATTGGTCTATATATGGTGTGTGTGGCTGCTGCTGAAGATCTGGGATTCATCTCTCATGAAAAAGCCGTGGATTATTTAAACCTCACCTTGAGTTCCCTGCAGAAAATGGAACGCTTCAAGGGATTTCATCTCAATTGGTACAGTATCCCAGCCATGGAGATCACGCGCCAGTATATTTCCAGTGTCGATGCCGCCTGGTTGTATGCAAGTGTGGCCGCCATTTCCGTCAAATACCCAGAATTGAACAATAGTTGCCAGAATATTTTAAGTGGTGTGGATTTCGCCTGGCTCTTTGATCCAGTCCCCGGGCAATTCTACCTGGGTTATGATCTGGAGAAACAAGAGTTCTCACCCTATCACTATGGAATGCTCTGCAGCGAAAGCAGGATCGTGAGCTATCTGGGACTGGCCTGGAAACAGGTACCAGAGAGTCACTGGACCCAGCTTTATCGCGTGTTACCCGATTCTGTGGATCAACATGGTTCAGCTCATCATTTCACACAACAAATTGATCAGCAAAAAAGTTTTAACAGTGGCTATTACCTCTTTGAAGATTCCCTGGAGATTTTGCCATCCTGGGGCGGGAGCATGTTTGAATACCTTATGCCCACGCTATTTGTAGACGAACACTGCGAGGCACCCATGGGGCTGGGGGAGAACGATGAGCGAATCATTGCCATTCATAGAGATTACACCCTGAACCGCCTGGGGTATCAAGTTTGGGGTATGAGCCCATGTGCCACACCAGATGGCGGCTATGATGTCTTTGGGGTCTCAGATATTGGTAGCAACAAGGAGGGGAGTCGTGAAGACATTGTGACACCCCATGCCAGTATTCTGGCCTTAAGTTTTGCACCCCGCTGGATTTTGGACAATCTTGAGATGTTGGAAAAGAGTTTCTTGATCCGTGGAGATTATGGGTTCTTTGACTCAGTGAACCCAAAGACAGGAGAAGTGGCTCAGAAATACCTGGCTCTTGATCAGGCGATGATTCTCCTATCCATCAATAACTATTTGAATTCTGGGTCTCTGTCAGAGACATTTGAGCAGGTTGGAGAGATGGACAGGGTCCTGGAGCTTATTGCTCAGGAGCAGTTTTTTCCGCTGTCAGTGGACAGCAGTATTATTAAGTGAGATGAAATACTACTTTGCATCTTACGCAGGAAGGGATGAACATGAAATCAATCATAATTAGTACAATACTGGTCCTGACTCTCATGGCAGAATTTGCCCGGGCTGAGGATTTCGTTTTCTTTGATGATAGTCCAACGTCCACCTCCTATGATGCAAGCTGGTGTTTTGTAAATGCACCCAGTGTCTTGGAGCGAATTGGTGAGAAATTTCCAGTGGATGAGGAAACAGTCTTCATGGGAAATAATAGTTTACGACTGCATTGGACCAGTCAGGCAAGTGGCAACTGGGGTGCGGCAGTAGCAGAGGTTGGTTGGCCGGGCCACGATCTCAGTACTCAGGAATTGCTCACATTCTGGATGTATACAAATGACGCTATTTTAGTGGATGATCTACCAAACATCTACCTAGAGGATACTGGAGGTCAGAAGACTGATGAAGTCAATATGGGTGGTTTCCTTGAATCTGTCTCTATCGGTCAATGGCAACAATATTCAATCCCGCTGGATACCTTTTATGCTGTGGCCGGCAACGCTGATATGTCATCTATCAAGACCATCTTTTATGGACAAAGTTCAGACGATGCGAATGAGCATACCCTTTTTCTGGATGAGATACGCATGACATCACTTGGAAACAACGATACTATTGCACCTGGAATACCCGCGGATCTCACGGCCATTGGCTATGAGAGGCACATAGATTTAAGCTGGACACCCGTAGAGGATGAAGATGTGGCTGGCTATAGAATCTATCGTAGTAATTGGGGTGGAAGCTACACGTTGGTAGGTTACTCGGAAAAGGATATCCCCTTTTATAATCACTTTATTGGTGAGATTGGGGAATCAGGCTACTACAAGATTTCGGCTGTTGATAACAGTTATAACGAATCTGACTTAACTGAAGCTCTTCAGGTAAGTACTCAGGATCTTGATGATGATGCCTTTCTGGATATGATACAAAGGGCCACATTCAGGTATTTCTGGGATTACGCCCATCCCGTCTCAAAAATGGCTCTTGAAAGAACACCCGGGAATGGCGAAACAGTTACCAGCGGGGGTACAGGTTTTGGTATCATGGCTATCGTTGTTGGAGCTGAGCGTGGATTTGTCACCAGGGCAGAAGCAGCAGCCAGACTATTGGAGATGTTTCAATTTCTTGAGTCGGCTGACCGCTTTCATGGCGCCTGGTCCCATTGGATGAATGGCACGACAGGAGAGGTAATCCCATTCAGCCAGTACGATGATGGTGGTGATCTGGTGGAAACAGCGTTTTTAGTTCAAGGCATCCTTGCAGCACGAAATTATTTCGATGGGGATGATCCAGTAGAACAGGCTCTGGTT
This sequence comes from Fidelibacterota bacterium, assembly GCA_013202495.1. Taxonomy (GTDB): domain Bacteria; phylum Fidelibacterota; class UBA8477; order UBA8477; family JABMPR01; genus JABMPR01. The sequence goes on from JABMQQ010000073.1 coordinate 9,710, forward strand.
ACACTGGCTACCAGCTTATGGGAGAGTGTCGAATGGGACTGGTATCGACGAACCCCAACCAGTAACTTTCTTTACTGGCATTGGTCTCCAGATCATGAATGGACTATGAATTTCGCTCTTCAGGGACCAAATGAAACGGGGATAGTATATATACTGGCCGCCGCTTCACCGACCCATGGTATACCCGCTGAACTCTGGGAAAATGGTTTTGCATCTTCACCCAGTTATGACAATGGGAACAGCTATTACGGAATTAATCTTGACGTTGGCTGGCCCTTTGGTGGACCCCTGTTCTTTGCCCATTATTCATATCTTGGTTTTGATCCCCGTGGTCTTCAAGATAGTCATACCAATTATTTTTTTAACAACCGGAACCATACACTCATCAACCGGGCCTGGTGCATTGACAATCCAGGCGGATATGTGGGCTATGGAGAGAATTGTTGGGGGCTTACAGCCAGTGATGACCCCTTTGGCTACCTGGCTCATGAACCTACTCCAAATAGAGATAATGGAACCATTACTCCCACGGCCGCCCTGTCAAGTTTTCCCTATACCCCAACAGAATCTTTGGCTGCCCTGCATCATTTTTATGCAGATCATGGCGAACGAATCTTTGGACCATTTGGTTTTTACGATGCTTTTAATGAAACCCAGAACTGGTATTCAAGCTCCTATCTGGCTATCGATCAAGGACCCATCATCGTGATGATGGAAAATCACCGCACAGGTTTGATCTGGGATCAGTTCATGGCTAATCCCGAAATAGCGCCAGCACTGGAATCCATGGGCTTTATTCCAGATACAACGGTTGGCATTCAACCTGATAATGAAATCATCCTGGCAGAACTGGATTTTCGTTTGCTGAGCACCTATCCCAATCCTTTCAACGGTCGTGTTGGTATTCGCTTCCAGGCTCCCCAATTAGGTGATGTGAAGCTGATAATCTACGATTTGAATGGGCGAGAACTTTATCACCATACACAACAACAGGGGGTAGGTCATGGTATGATTTATTGGGGTGCAACAAGCGATCGGGGCGAGGAAGTGGCCAGTGGGTTGTATTTATTCCATCTTGTTAGTGGGACTGAGCATGAATCTGGGAAGTTGCTGCTGATACGATGAAAGCTTGTGCCTTATGAGGAGAACTAATCCAGGGAACTTGATCACCAAACTGGCTCTTGGTTGTATGCTCATGCTCATGAGTATATCCTGCAGCAAAAGCGGAACTGCAAAAGTTATTACTCTGGACTTCTGGGCTTTTGGCGCTGAAGGGAATAGCGTCCGCGAATTCGTGGCGGGCTTTGAGGCAGAGAATCCTGGTGTTCACGTGGTCGTCCAGAACATTCCCTGGACTGCTGCTCATGAGAAACTGCTCACCGCCTATGCCGGTAATTCCTTGCCCGATATCTGTCAATTGGGCAACACCTGGATCCCAGAATTTGTGGTGCTCAATGCACTTGAAGCGTTGGATCATTCCGTGGATTCATCGAATATAATCTCGTCAGAATCCTATTTTCCAGGTATCTGGGAGACCAATCAGATTGCTGAAAAACTCTATGGGATCCCCTGGTATGTTGATACTCGCGTCCTTTTTTATCGACGTGATCTCCTCAATAAAATAGGCTGGGAAAGACCTCCCGAAACCTGGAAGGATATGCTGGAGATTTCCAGACTACTGGTCAAAGACGGGCATTCAAAATATGGAATATTCCTACCTTTGAACGAATGGGTTGTACCCATTTTTATGGGGATGCAACAGGGTTCAGAGATACTCAAGGAGAAGGCTAGCTTTGGTACTTTCTCAGGTGCGGAATTCCTGCAGGGTCTTGAAATCTATAATCAATTCTTCCAGGAGGGCCTTGCACCAAAAGGGATGACAGAGGTGAATAACGTTTATCAGGGTTTTCAGGAGAATACCTTCGCAATGTATATCAGCGGTCCATGGAATATTGGAGAAATGACACGCAGACTGCCCGCCCAAATGCAGGATGACTGGGACACTGCTCCTTTGCCAGCGATCAGAGCTGAAGATTATCCCGGACTTTCTTTAGCTGGTGGTTCATCCCTGGTAATTTTCCGTTCCTCCAAGCACAAAGATCTGGCCTGGGATTGGATCGAATATCTATCACAACCTGATGTGCAATCTGAATTCTATGCCCAAACGGGTGATCTGCCAGCCCGGGTGGAAAGCTGGACTTCCCTAGAGTTGTCAGGGAAGAGACCAACGGCAGCTTTTTTTAGTCAACTTGAATCAGTAAAAAAGACCCCACAAGTACCAGAGTGGGAACAGATAGCCATGAAACTTCAGCAGTATCTGGAGTATGTCGTCTTTGGACAATGGACATCCAAAGAAGCGATGGAGCTACTGGATCAGGATGTAAATAAGATTCTTGAGAAGCGGCGTTGGTTACTGTCACGTGATTAGTCAAAATTGATGAAAAAGAAAAGCATATGAAAACAAAGCCTTTTTTCAAGGTCTGGATGAGTCCTGCGTTATTTCTTGCACCAGCGCTCTCACTCATTGCTGTTTTTTTCTTCATTCCCGTGGTAGCCTCATTCCTGATGAGTTTCACCGATTTTGATATTTATTCCCTGGCCGATAGCTCCAATGCACGATTTGTAGGACTGGAAAATTATAAAAATTTATTAAGCGATCCACTTTTCTGGAAAGCCATGCGCAACACACTCTATTTCGTGTTCATTGGCGTGCCTCTATCCTTGATATTTTCTCTTGCCACGGCTTTGCTACTCAACTCCAAGCTCATACGCTTCATGTCCCTGTTCAGGCTGGCTTACTTCCTCCCGGTTGTTACCACGCTTGTCGCCGTGGCTGTTGTATGGCGTTACATCTATCATCCCTCGTTTGGGTTAGTGAATTATCTTTTGAGCCTCATCGGTGTTGGCACTGTGGATTGGTTGGGGAATCCAAAATGGGCTATGCCGGCCCTCATCCTCATGGCAGTGTGGAAGAATTTTGGTTACAACATGATTATCTTTATTGCCGGCTTACAGAATATTCCCCCTGAACTTTACGAATCTGCGCGGATAGATGGTGCAGGCAAATGGCAGGAATTACTCCACATCACGATTCCCATGCTCATGCCAACCACGGTCTTCGTATCCATAATTACCATCATTGGTTACTTCCAACTCTTTGCTGAACCCTATGTTATGACCCAGGGTGGTCCTATGAATGCTACGCTAAGTATTGTTCTGCTCATGTATCAGGAAGGTTTTCGCTGGTGGCGAATGGGTTATTCAGCTGCCCTTGCCTTTGTTCTATTCCTCATACTTTTTACGGCAACTCTTGTTCAGCTACGACTACAAAAACATTACAGTGGAGTGTAGAGCATGAACGCTAATAAAATTCTGATACACGTACTCGCAGTCACCATTGCCCTGATGACATTGATTCCTTTCGTCTGGATGGTATCAGCTTCTTTCATGCAACAGGGGGAGGCCAACCAGTTCCCGCCACACCTTATACCAGAGTCTTTTAGCCTGGAACATTATCTGCGGCTGTTTATATCGATGAATATCGTACGCTACTTTCTCAACAGCTTGATCCTCTCTGCCAGCATCACAGGGCTTTCTCTCCTGGTCAATTCCATGGCTGGTTTCGCCTTCGCCAAGTTCCATTTTCCTGGTAAGGAAAGTCTGTTCAAACTGCTGTTGGCGGCGATGATCATCCCGGCTCAGGTAACCATGTTGCCCCTGTTTCTGATGATGAATCAGCTGGGATTGATTAACAGCTACCTCGGTGTAATTATCCCCGGAATGGCCAGTATCTTTGGCATCTTCCTAATCCGTCAGTATATCAGTTCACTCCCGGACTCTCTCATTGAGGCAGCTCGTTTGGATGGCGCCAGTGATTTTCAAATATATTGGCGTATTGTTCTACCACTGGCAAAGCCAATCCTGGTTACCCTGGGACTATTTACTTTTATGGGAACATGGAATGACTTTATGTGGCCGCTTATCATCATGACACGTGAGAACATGTATACGCTTCCAGTAGCAATGGCAAATCTTTCCGGTGAGCATGCTCAAGACACGGAATTGATGATGGCCGGAGCAGTTATTACAGTATTGCCGGTTATCATTGTCTTTTTGGCTTTACAACGGTTCTATATCGAGGGAATCATGTTAGGTAGTGTCAAAGAGTAGCCATCCGTCAATTCATAGACAATGAAAAACAAATTCACTCAATTACTTTCGGATTAATAAAAAAGGCCACCAGAGGTGACCTTTTTTTATTTGTAGCGCCTGTCCCGCCATAGCTCGTAGAGCGAAGGCGGAGGAGTAGGATTGGCTGAGCGTCATCCCTCCGGGATTCCCTCGCCTTCCTCCTCAAACTTGCCGCTGGCAACTTTGCTCCGGATCGAACCATTAGGGTACAACTCCAATCTCCATACAAACAAAAAAGGCCACCTAATGGTGACCTTAATATTTGCCTGCGCATCGTAGCTTGTGCAACGAGCGTAGATGTGTAGCGGGAGTAGGATTCGAACCTACGACCTTTGGGTTATGAGCCCAA
>JABMQQ010000074.1 GCA_013202495.1 Fidelibacterota bacterium
CATCTGGACGATCTGTTTGGCGTAAGAATCAATATTGGCATTCCAGTTGGCCATTTCAGTAATCCAGATTAGTTTGCCATATTTTTGTAAACGATCCAGCTGCTGGGAAAGACCATAATCATACCAATGAAAGGCAAGATAATCTATTCGTGGTTCACGACCCTGCGAACTTTGGTAGGCTGAATAGAACGCATCCAGCCAGACTACTGGATCCCAATAGTTGTCTAGGGTTCCCCAGTTCATTGCTGGACCAACCAGCTTCAATTCGCGACCGTCATCATTGGCCAGATCAAAAAGAAATTGTTCGTAGATGAGCCAGTCCAATACTGCTTGAGCAGGGGTCCGATTGGCCTGGTCTACCAGATTCGGCTCATTCATGACCAGCAAGTACTCTATTTCGGGGTGGTCAAGAATGAAAGCCCTGGCCTGGCCTCTTTCTGCAATGGATGTATTCCCGCCCCAGAGCATGGGGATGTATTCCATCTGGTAATCATCATAATATCCCTCAGGGGCTGAGGTGTTGAAGTACCAATTATACCACCAGGAAACGCCGCCCTTCAGAGTATCCAGATCATCAGCATTTCTGAGGTTAAATGAAAGACCTCGCTTGGTACTTTTTGCTATGGTAACTGTTGTGTCAATGATATCGGGAGGGTTGGTTTCAGTGGGTCCATCTTCACAATTCATTATAAATAAGAAGCTGAGTAAGAGAACAATACTGGATTTCATAATTCTCATTTTGCGTAGGTTCACAATTCCTTCAGTTTGACAATTTAATTCGACCTTCGTTCTGGTTCTCCGGTCAAACCATAATCGGCAAATTGTAAGCCACGAGGAAATTTTAAGAAAACCTAGAGGTGTTAGTGCCTCTTAGGTGTATCCCACACGCGTTTCTGTATGAGCAGACCCTTATTCCAAGTTTGACAAATACTGGCCAAACCTATTAAAAGTATAAGGAATCAGGGGCTAATCTTATCATTTTAATATTTTAGTGAGTTATCTGATAGATTCTGAAGACAACACTCCTGAAAAACGGCTTTACTCCCACAGGGGCAGGGGTCTGACAATTCCACATCAATATTGGGAAAGCCCTGGTCTTTTTCATGCATCCATCCCACAATATTGGTGGCTGGTTGACCCAGCTCAAGGATTTCCTTAAGAACCCCTAATTCAGGTTGAATGGATGTGAAAAACTGTTTATAGCCGTTACAGAGATAGTTGTGTCTCTGCTCTCCATTAGACCCCTCAGCAAATCGATGTTTAGGACACTCCCCATGACACAGGTACAAAACTTCACACTCATTGCATATTTGCGGTAAGCCATCCCGTTTATCAGCTCCAAAGTTTTGTTGATCCGAGGAATGAACAAGATCTAAAAGGGGAATCTCAAGTATGTTCCCCAGTCGATATTCTGGAAAGACATAGTGATCACATGAGTATAAGTCTCCATTGTGTTCGACTGCTAAGGCCTGACCACAAGTAGCATTCCAAACACAAACGCCGGCAGGTCTGCCCATCTCATTTGCCAGAGCTGCCTCAAATTGCTGGACATAGATGGTTCCCACATCTTCACGGACCCAGCGCTGGAAAATCTGGTTCAAAAATTGACCGTAGCTTTCCGGATCTACAGACCATTCAGCCATGTCAAGATTGTGCATTTCATGGGGTGCCGCCAAGGATCCGTCTGGTCTGGTCCGCTCAACAGCGGGAATAAATTGCCAATACTCACTGCCAATGGATTTCAAAAAATCGTATATGGCGTTAGCCTCATCCTGATTACTCTGGTTCACGACCGTGAGTGTGTTGAATTCAACCTTGTACTTTTTTAGGAGTTCCAGTCCCAGCATGACCTTTTCAAAAGTGCCATCACCATGGTGGCCAATTCGGTATTGATCATGTAATGCCTGGGGACCATCGATTGATATGCCAACCAAAAAGTGGTTTTCATGCAGGAATTCACCCCAGATCTCATCCAGCAGGACTCCATTGGTCTGAATGGCGTTACTGATCTGCTTTCCCTCGGAGTGTTTATTCTGAAGTTGGACAATTTCTTGGAAGTATTCCACTCCCAGTAGGGTGGGTTCGCCTCCCTGCCATGTGAAATGAACGGTGTTGGTGGGCTGGGATTCAATATATTGTCTAATAAATGATTCCAGAACGTCAGGCTCCATTTTGAAGGTAGTATCCTTAGGAAACAGGGACTCTTTCTCCAGATAGAAACAGTAGTCGCAGGTCAGGTTGCAGGCTGGACCCACAGGTTTAGCCAGGATATGAAAAGAAGTTTTAACAGGAGTGTTTGTCATGGAGATAAGGCTGTGTTCAGCTCGCCTCACTCGCTTTTAAGACTTTGTTTTTCCTGTTCTGCTCAAAACGCATCTGCAGCATTTCAACAACAATGGCAAAACCCATGGGGAGATAGATCAAGGTTCTGGGAACATGTTGGTGTAGACCTTCAATGAAAAGGGTCACGCCAATAGTAACCAGAAATGAGAGCGCCAAAATCTTGAGGGAGGGTCGGGCAAGAATGAATTCACCGATAGGTTTGGCAAAGGCCAGAATCCCCAGGAACGATACAACAACAGCTGGAATAATCACCCATATTTCTCGTGTGAGCCCGATGGCTGTAATAACAGAATCAAGGGAGAAAACGATATCGAGCAGAACGATATCCCTGATGGCTTTAGCGAAATTTGCTGCTCCAGCTGATATTTTATTCTCACCATCTTCAATTATTTCAACGGTGTGATGAATTTCCTTGATGGCTTTCCACAGAAGAAACATGCCACCAGCCAGCATGACCAGATCCCGTACAGATAGACCAAAGACAACGGATTGTTTAATGCCGGTAATGGCTAGGAGAAGGGCTAATATTGCGATTCGAAGGACCAGGGCAAAAAGAAGACCAAGGTAACGGGCTCGCTCTCTTCGTGCTTCTTCCACACGATCCACCATGATGGAGATGACAAGAATATTATCAATCCCTAAGACTAGCTCTAGTCCGAGTATGAGTGCAAATGTGGCGATATGATCAATCATTTTTTCTCCATGTCGTGTTCAATAAGTCAGGTTGGTACCGATTAAGAAGAATGCACTCGCCTGAAAATTGATAGCTTAAAAAAACCAAAAATACCCTTCGGCCTTCACGGTACAAGATTAAAACTCCACTGAGCCAGCGAAACTGGACCCGCTTATAGTTGTTCAGGGCTACCATTTACAGTCGAAAGCTTTAAAAACGTGAGTTGAAAATTTTTTCTTGCATATGGGGTGTGCCACATGTACCATCACAGCAAGTGGTACAGAAAGGACTCTGAATTTATGAATATCACCATAAACATTGAAAGCTCAACTCCACTGTTTACACAATTGATGGACCAAATCAAACAAGTCATTCTAGCTGATGCCCTTAAGCCAGGAGATGCTTTACCTTCTATAAGGCAACTGGCCAATGATCTGGATCTCAATAATAAAACTGTGGCCAAAGCATATCGTCTGCTCGAAAGAGATTCCATCATCCAAGCCAAGGGCTATAGAGGAACATTTATCCATCCTCATGCCAAAGCAAACTGTTCAGTGGACCTGAATGAGTGGGTCACACAAAAATTGACAGAGACAGTATCATCCCTAAGATCATCGGGTGCCACTGACTCTGAAATCCGCATCGCATTTGGAAATGTTATGCACAATCGTAGTAGCTAAGGAACCAGTCATGCCAGACAATATCATATTTTACATCGTATTCTTAAGCCAGATTATTCTAATCTCTTATTATTACCCCCATCAAGTTCTTAATCAGATGAGGACAGTCATAGCAAACTATCCACCTGAGAATTACCCCAAGCTTTACCCGAAACCAGTTGAATATTACAAAGGGGGTCAACGAATATACCGAGTTATAAACTTGGCCATAGTGGCAATGGGCGCCATCCTCATAGTGGCCATTGCTATCTGGGACTATACTTCTACCAATAAGGTCTCAGATGCCATACCATTTGCCTATTGGGTGATTCAAATCCTCCCAATCCTCATCATGGAACTATTGGGCTTTACAAACTTCAGACTGATGCGCAATACAAACACAAAAGCGACACGTTATGCGGAATTGAACCCAAGACGATTGTTTGATTTTATTTCTCCAGCTATGTTTGGCCTGGCAATATTCATGTATGTCGCTTGTATCCTGTTTTTCTACAATATCCATCAATTTCAGTTCCATCCCAGCAATGATACTTTTGTCATCTTTGTAGCTCTGACCCTCATGAATTCGTTGTTCGCTGGAATTATTTTCAGGAATTTGACTGGTAAAAAATCGAATCCACATCAAGCCCATGCTGATCGGATGCGTCAAATAGAGACGTCTATCAAGTCTTTATTCGTCATGAGCATCGTGGCCAGCATATTCCTTATCACAGTCGAGGGTATGCAAGAGCTTGGATTGAATTTCCATGTAGCCAGCCTCATGAGCTTCTATCTGCAATTGACCATCGTGATTGGTCTAGGATCAATGCTGAGAAAAATCAGGATAGAAGACATCAACTTTGATGTCTATAAATAGAATGCATAGAAGTGGAAGACCAACCTTCATGGTATAGTGAACAACAGGTTTGTATTGGGTCAATTCTTTGAAATATGGTAGATGTTTCCACCTCTTTACAAGTAACTGCTCAATTGTTATCTAAACTTTGCTTCGGGAATTCGGTTTGCATAAATAGCTGGTTCTTAATTGGCAATAAAATTAAGTTGAACCAATGTCCGTTCTAAAAAATCTAAATATTCATGTGGTTGATGATGATCCCGATGTACTCCTGGTAGTAAAAGCCTTACTTGAGGATTACGATGCAAATGTCAAGACCAGCACTTCCAGCAAAAAAGCTCTTGATGAAATCATAGAAGACAAGCCTGCTCTTGCCATCCTGGATTTAATGATGCCTGAGATGGATGGTCTGGATTTGTGTCGACTCTTACGCAAAGAAGCTGATCTGGCAGACATGAAAATTGTGATTTTTTCAGGAAAGTCCTATGAACAGGATCAGCAGCGAGCGCTTTCTTTTGGTGCTGACGGTTATCTGACAAAACCCCTGATCACGGATGAATTTATCCAGAAGTTGAAGGACATTGTAGAGGAGAAAGTTGAAGTGACCTACTGGGGTGTGCGCGGTACTCTACCCGTCCCAGGGGAAGGTTCCCTACGCTATGGTGGCAACACCATGTGCACTTCAATCCAATTTCCCAAGGACAACCTCTTTATACTTGATGCAGGGTCTGGTATCAAACAATTATCTGATCACCTCATGGGACTGCAGCTAGAGGCACTCCACGCTAAAATATTTATTTCTCACCCCCACTGGGATCACATCAACGCGCTCCCATTTTTTGTTCCGCTCTACATCCCTGGGAATGAGTTTGAAATCTTTGGCGCATCCCATGGCAGTGTCACCATGCGGGAGTTAATCTCTGCCCAGATGGATGGTGTGTATTTCCCAATACGGATAAAAGAATTTGCTGCTCGGACATATTTCCGTGATCTCAAAGAAGAAGAATTCAGAATTAATGATATCCTGGTTAAAACCATGTTGCTTTCCCATCCTGGGACCTGTCTTGGATATCGTCTGGAATACAAGAACCGATCGGTTTGTTATATCACGGACAATGAGTTATTTCCAGAAGGAACCAGGGAATACAACACAAATTACTGGGATAAACTGACAGCATTTATACACGGCACCGACATTCTGATTACAGATGCTACTTATACCGATGATGAATACCTCAAGAAAAGTAAATGGGGTCATTCCGCCGTATCTCAAGTTGCCAAACTTGCTCATGATGCAGAGGTCAAAGAATTGCACCTGATTCACCATGATCCCGATCAAAACGATGACGCCATTGATGCCAAGCTGAAAACGGCTCAAGATCTTTTGACAGAGTGGAATTCGAAAACCAGATGTGTAGCCCCACAGGAACGCCAAAGCTTTAAAATTACCTGATTCTCCCTGGCTACAGGGGAACACTTTCACAAAAAACTCATCACCTACCACATATATAAATTGTGCTATTTTGCAGTGATTAGAATTGCCATATTGGAATTGCACCCACGCGCACTATCTTAATACTCGCGAAAAGGAGCTATTGCTAAATGGAAAATGATATCTCAACCCTCGTCACTGCAGCTGCGTCAATAGGATTTGTCCATACTGTCTTAGGTCCAGACCACTATTTACCCTTTGTGGCCATGTCCAAATCCGGTCAGTGGAGTATCATTAAAACCGCAATTATTACCTTTATTTGTGGGGTAGGGCATGTGGCTGGTTCCATTGTACTTGGTCTCCTTGGTGTTTCCCTTGGATTGGCTTTAGGGAAGCTGGAGGCTTTGGAATCTTTCCGAGGCGATCTTGCTGCCTGGGGTCTCATCATTCTTGGGTTATTGTACACAGCCTGGGGTGTCCTGCATGCGTTAAGGAATCGACCACACGTGCATGCGCATATCCATAAAGATGGTGAACATGAGCACCTCCATGAACACGTCGATGAACATGGCCATATCCACAAAGTGAAGGGCAAAGCCCTTTTCTCACCCTGGGCGCTCTTTATAATATTTGTCTTCGGTCCCTGTGAATCCCTGATTCCCCTGCTCATGTATCCCGCTTCAGAAGGAAGCACCATGGGTTTAGTTCTGGTGACTCTGGTTTTTGCCATTGCCACCATCGGAACCATGTTGGTCATCGTACTTGGAGCAAGTTATGGCATTAAAATGATACCTATGAAAAAGCTGGAACGCTTTACCCATGCCATTGCTGGTGTAACTATTTTCCTCTGTGGTGTTTCCATACAGTTTTTAGGACTTTGAATTCCTATATAACTATATGGCTAGGCTTTAATCCCCTTTATAAGTGGAGACACCCATGGATTTCATAATTGGACACACCTTGGTTAGACCCGTCTTTAAAAAGAAGGGGACCAAAACGATGACTACTACCAGTATGTATATTGGGAATAAGTCGTCACCTACAAAATGATATATTACGGCACCCAGGGCGATGACACCCAGGATGATTCTGATGATACTGTCTATTTGTCCTACATTTCTTTGTTCTTCTGCCATATCTACCCCATTTCTTGAATGATTAATCCACCATTTTCTAGCCTACGATAAGTGAATATTTTAACGCCAGAGTCCAACGATGAGGCCAGTGACGGCCAGACCAACCAACCAGTAACCCCCATTGATCCAAACATAAGACCAGGGTCGCTTCTCAAAAGCAGGAGCGGTTATGAGATATGAGAATATGTAGCCGATCCACACAAAAAAAGCAGTCGTTAAACCCACTTTAACGGCACCGGAATCTGGAAATACATAGAGGAGATAGTCTATCAAATAAGCTGTTGCTACCGCCATGAGCAATGAGGATACAAACATGAGCCCAAAGGACATGACCATATTCTCTTCGGCTTTCTGGGCTTCTAGATCTGCCTCACTCAATCCCATTGATTTTATCCAGGCTTTACCAAATACTGGACCATACCAAATCGCTCCAATACCAAAAAAGACCAGAGCAGAAACCAGAACTGCCCAATAATTCACCATAGATTCATACATGTCGACTCCTTTTTGATTCTATTAGATACATAAAAAACAAGGGCATAGGTATCAGCCCCCTGTAATCATAGTAAATCCTATTATCATAGTAATTGCAGGAAGATATCTGGTCATGGATGGGGGAGCAAGCACATTATTCATAGCAGGTATGCACAAAAACCCACGAGAAATTCAGGTAAAATTTCATTGTCCTCAAAGGTATATAAGTAGGTAAAAATATTTTTTATAGTTTCTGGATGATCGATTATAAATACTTGCTCCACTGGCATGGAAAATGCATATGTCATGCCTGGAAATGAATGATGACAATATTAGGAATATATACAAAATGACCGACCCAAAGAAACATTCTAAAACGCTTCAAATAATTATACGTACAGCGGTATTCCTGCTTTTAAATGGCTTATTAGTAATAAGTTTTTTGAAGTAGAGCCGTCCTCCTTAAAAGGGCCTCCTCGCGGAGGCCTTTTTGTTACATGCAGGTCACCATTTAGCTTTGATGCGTGACTGATTCATACTCCAAATAGCAATCCCCACACTTGACTTCACACTGTATACATGATAAAATGTATCATAAAAATTTTATCAGATTGGATTTCAAGTGGGCATCAACCTTCGTAGAACATATAATCACTCCCTTCCCCAGGAAGAACTTATGGGGAAATTTGTCAATTTCCAAAAGGTGGAGGGGAATCCATTTAACCTCCAAATCTCCAATCATCTAATCTCTCTGAATGTGAAAGAAGATGAACAACACTGGTGGTCTCCAGAGATGACGCTACGTCTGGAAAAAGAGGAAAGTAAGACCACGATTTTTGAATCCATCGGTCCCAACTCATCCATGTTTACTCTGGCCATGTTTTTTGTGATTCTCGGTTCAGTCCTTTTTCTGGCAGCACTGATGTGGTCACTCTCCCAAATGACTGTTGGTGAATCACCTGTTCAGTCAATCCTGGTGACCTTTCTTTCCGGTCTGCTCATTCTGCTGACTTTTGGATGGCTAGCCATGGGAAGAATGAGAGCAAGGGATCAGGTGACCAGACTTAAGCAATTTGTAGCAGAAATTATTGAGGGTTAACCTTCAATTCCACGAAGTAAACTCCGTCAATAAACCGTATTTGAAGTCTGGACGTCGATTCTAACTTAAAACGCAAGCTTCAAGTGGGTTCTTAACAATTTCAGATATCCAGGCCAGTTGCTACATGCGGAGGTAAAGCAGAAAATTATGTTATCAAAAAACGCCCTTAAAACAAAAAATGGCAGACTACTGGCATTTTCTCTCCTCTATTTATCTGAAGGTATCCCCTTCGGATTTAGTGCTATTGCTCTGGCAACCCACCTGCGCATGAGTGGGGTTGGGCTCACCGAGATCGGACTATTTACTGCTTCTCTGTATGCCCCATGGGGCTTTAAATGGGCCTGGGCACCCCTGGTAGATCTCATAAAATTTAAACGTTTTGGTGCGAAAAGAACCTGGATAGCTACCGCCCAGGCTGCCATGATTGGAACCCTGGGCATCGTGGTATTCTTTGACTATTCTACCAATATTCAGCTTCTAACTACACTCATCATAATTCACAATATTTTTGCCGCTACCCAGGATGTGGCCATTGACGCCCTGGCAATAAAGGTCCTACCAGAGAATGAACGCGGTATTGCCAATGGCTTTATGTTTGGTTCTTCCTATCTAGGCCAGGCTATTGGTGGTAGTGGTGCTTTGTTGATTGCTGGAAAGTTTGGCTTTGAGTTTTCCTTCCCCTTTGTCCTTCTCGCTCTCACCCTCATCCTGGTCTTCGTAACATTGAGACTTCAGGAGCCGGCAGAGCCCATCACAGAAAAAATCCAATCTGGTGTCAGCGTCTTTCAAGAAATACTCAGTCAAATGAAACTGTTTTTAAAGGAGCTATATCTAGGCTTCTTTAAGTCAGGAACTGGTCCATTGGTGGGCGTTGTTTTCTCTTTGCTCCCCTTTGGAGCCCTGGCCCTGGGTCTGGTTCTGGGAAGTGCCATTCAAGTAGATCTTGGAATGGATGAAAACCAGATAGCTAAGTTGACCATGTTCGGGACCATTTTTGCCGCTGCAGGTTGCATCATTGGTGGCTGGATCTCAGACCGGGTTGGGCATCGAAAAGCTCTGGGTGTCTGGTATGTTTTGACGACTATCCCGACCTTTTATCTTGCTCGTCAGTTTATTGGGGTTGAGGGAACAGCCGGTGTCACCATCGATCTCTTCTTCTATGTATCAATCGCCTACAGCTTTGCCAGTGGTTTACAGCAGGGAACCAGCACAGCCGTGTTTATGGGGTTGACCAGCCCAGCCGTAGCGGCAACACAATTTACAGGCTATATGGCTCTGCATAATTTTGTATACTCTTATTCCAGTCTGTGGCAGGGTAAATACGCTGATCTGCATGGCTATGCAAAAGTACTGTTTATGGATGGCTGGATTGCCTTTATACCCCTCATTCTGTTGCCATTTCTCAAACCAAGAAAACAGTCTGTTGAAACGAATTAGTATGGACAACTATAGACCAAAATGGATTCATAAGCCTTATCCCCGTGTCTCGCATTTCCGGGGCCAGTTCCTGATTTCCCTCTCTTTTGGATTGTTCATTTTTCTATTCCTGCTCTTCTTTCAACCCTTTGGTCTTGGTAATATGGATACCAATAAAACTGTGTATGTCGTCGGATTTGGCTTGATCACAACCTTTATCATGCTGGCCAATTACTCACTTAGCCCGCGAATTGCCCCAGGCTTTTTTGATGCAGATAAGTGGACGGTGGGGAAGGATATCTTATATGGTCTCTGGAATATCATTTCAATAGCTCTAGCAAATTATGTGTACCATGTGAAGGTAGGTGGGCAAAGTATCGATCCCGATGCCATACTCTCGTTTATCATTATCACTGCTTCAGTTGGTGCATTTCCCCTCACCATTATGGTCTTTATAAATGAATTGTATCTTAATGACAGACATCAGAAAAATGCCTCTAAGATCAGCCAGCAAATTGAATCTGGCATCCTGGCCGATCAATTTGAAACAAAGCAAAAAAATGTGGTAATTGGTGACTCTGAAAGCGACTCATTCGAATTGAATGAGGAAGATTTGTTATTTGTCCAAGCAAGCGATAATTATTGCCATATACATTACCTCGAAGAAGACAAGATATCGACCCGCCTCATACGAACGACTCTAAAGAATATTGAAGTTCAATTGTCCGACTTGCCCCACATGAAAAGATGTCACCGGTCATTTATGGTAAACCGGCAAAAGATTTCCAAAATCACTGGTAACGCCAGAGCGTACACCATCCATTTTTCAGTGAGCGATAAAAAGATTCCTGTATCCAGGGGCATCAAGAAGGATAGCTTTTTCGCCTGATCATTTCTAGAACCCGTCCCATTTATCCCAAATAATTCCCATTCACCACAGAGCAGTATCCTCTGATAATCCAGTGTCTATCTTTGAATCGTAAACGAATTAATAGAAGGAGATGGATATGAAGAATACATGTATAATGATCGCATCATTATTGTTTGGTATGAGCCTGAATGCTCAAATGGGGGTGGTAGAAGTGGAAATTACTGATGTTGTCGCTGAGTGGGGTGGATCAGTAAACATTGGCTTATATGAGAAAAAAGGTTTTCCCAAAATGGGTCAAGCCATTGTCAGCGAAAATGTACCGGTGCGAGATATCAAGGCGACTCACAAGTTTGAGAACATCCCGGTTGGAAAGTATGCCATCGCGGTGTTCCAGGATGTGAATGGTGATGACAAATTAAATCGTACTATTTATGGTCAACCCACTGAGCCCTATGCATTTTCAAACAATGTGTTTGGACGATTTGGACCACCTAAGTTTGCAGAGGTTTCTTTTTCCGTAGAGAGCGATGCCAATTCAAAATTGGTCATTCATCTTAAAGAGTATTCCTTCAAAAATAGGGGGGAATAATTCCCCCAGCATAAACTTCATAGAATGCTGCTGGGGGGGTACAGAAGTAATTTTTGCAGGTAGGCTACATCACTTCACTGATTTGAATGGTGGGCTCAATGTTTGTGAAATTGGGTAAATCTTTCATGATTTCGTCAACATTTGGGCCAAAAGAATTCTCAAATGCAGCCACAGTTTCAAAATATAGATTGCTCATGGTGGCAAAAGGAGCCACTGATCCGGGGGCTGCACCACCCAAGCCTTTTTCAATTGATGCACCCCTCACAGAATCTCCAAGAAGACCGCCTACCAGTGGGATGTGCTTGTTGAGGTAGTAATCCATATCAAAGGTTTTGCCGTCTCCATTTGCATAGAGAACACTTACTTTTATCATACCTTTTTCCATAATAATCCTTTCAATGCGGCTGGAATTAATGTGAAAGTCTAATCGCCGTCCACTAGACATCACTATTTGCTAAAAGATAGACTCACAAAATATTTCCATTTGTAAGCGGGATAAGTTTTGAACCCCTGAATCTACTGAGAGAGAATGACCTGACAAGGCATAAACATGACAAAAAGAATCACATAGCACGTACTCATCCAAAGAAAACCCCTTATGAAGTCATGAAATCTCTCTTAACTTGATCATACTTGTGTACAAAAGGGTATGAAGCATCATCGTGGGCTTAAATGCTCAAGAAATAATGGGGGGACGATCTATTCTATTCATTCCAATAGTTTGGGCGCTAACAGGTCAACTCAATAAGTTTGATTATTTCTATATTTGCAAATTAATTCGTATAGGATTATTATGCCCAATAAATCAAGAAAAAATTTGGAATCAATTCACTAAACTGCCAATAATAATGAGTTCGTCAAAAATCTCTGCTAGTATATGAAGAACCTCAGTCCAATTGATATCCTGGCTGCCAGCTTGTCGGATCTTTATAAAAATGAATCCCATCTATTAGTGGTATAAACTAGGGAGTGAGAATGAGTCTATTTCAACCCATATTTTCAACGAAACCTGAACCGGGACGTAAACCCGAGCAAGTCCTCACCCTACAAGAATTTATCGACTTACTTCTAGAGGAAGAAAAATATTGGGGCGATGACCAGCACAATACGAAGCTAATCATTACCCGCTTACGGAAAATATTTTATGATCAGTGGGGGTGGAACCAAGAGCTTATACGGGGAGCTGCAAACATTGAGGGACGTTACTTGATAACAGTGGTAGATGATGCTGCTGATCATAGTAAACCAATTCATCAATATAAGAATAATGAGTATGTGCCAAAGCATCGGACGGTTACCTATCGACCTGATGATAAAATTTATGGCGACACGCGGGTGGGGCAAACGCCTGAAATCTATAAAAATGATCATCAGGAGGTATTGTTGCCCGATGGATCATATTGCGATGTAGCTCATATACTTGCCGGACTAGATGCACATAATCATCCCCAGGTTGTTAGCCCCCTTCCCAATTTTTTATTTTTCTTGAATTTTATGTGCCCCCACGTTGATTCCAATAGTGACATTGTTACTTGGCTGGGAGATATCGCAAGCTCTTCAGGTGACTTTCTCTTTGATTATCTTAAAAATGGGAAACAGCCACTATCCGAATCCGGTGAAGAAAAGGACATACTTAAGGATGCTCCTGGCTCTGATATGCTAGGAAACATTGAATCATTTGTAATTGCTGGAAAGTATAATATCGGAAGTGATAAGGGGATGAGTTTCACAGAGATTCTATCAGATTATTACCTGCGAGAATCCGGCAGGGAACATAGGAATCAACGAATGAGATTATATTGTGAAGCCATTGGGTTAAAGGGGTGGGATGGAGAATACTTCACCAATGAATCACCCTGGTTAAAGTATTATCACCGGCAATTACGTGACAATATCGCCTTTCAAGTAATGAGCTTGACAGCTGAAAAACTTAGTAGCATCTGGTACCCTCTCTTGATCTGGTTCAATTTTTACCGTGATGTTTTAAAGATTGATACGCTTCTAAATATTTACCTGGATACTTTAAAAGTAGAACTCAAAAAGGAGTTAAAACTATGAGTGGTGATTTAAGCATGCTCAAAAAGGTAAACTTTCTTCTTTTGGCCATCGGAGCAATGATATTTCTACCGTATGTTGGCTCCTGGTTACATTATAATGGGAAGTTTCCAGATCATTTTTTTGATTACCCACCGCTGTCCGCTGAACCTAAAGCACCGTTTAATATGTTTGTTTTTGTGATGCTATCAATTCTGGCATTGGCAGTTGCAGTTTTATATGTATTTCCACGGATTTTCGGTTTTAAAAAACCAATCGCCACACCCGCGCCAGACATAAAAAAAGTGTCATTACCAATATGGTTTTGGATTGGTTTAATTATGTGGGGCGGTTGTTTGACCATGCTCTTTACTCGTATGACGGAGCTCAAATGGTTATTGCATTGGTCGGATCTGCCAATTTTTTGGGGTTTTACTCTCATGCTGGATGGCATTGTTTACAAGCGCAAAGGGGGGGTGTCAATCATTGCTACAATTCCCCAGGAAATGGTTGGTATTGCTTTATCCTCAGTTGCGGGATGGATGATTTTTGAATACTTAAACTTTTTTGTTGGAGAAAACTGGTATTATCCAGCCGGAGATATCATCCCAAATACGGAATTCCTGCTTTATGCTATTATTGGTTCTTCTGGGTTGATCCCAATGGCTTTTGAGTGGTATAGTTTACTCAATACATTCGAGGGGATGAAACATCGTTTTGATCAGGGTCTTAAATTCTCTCTTCCACTATGGTTTAAAAACATTGTCCTTGTCATCGCTTTTAGTGGCATGTTCGTCTCTGGGTTATTTCCAAATCAAATGTTTTTTTCCCTATGGGTTTCACCTCTCCTCATCTTGGCAATCATTCTGGATAGGATAAATGTATGGACACCTTTTGAACCTATTAAAGATGGGAATTGGACACCCATCCTGGTTTTTGCCCTGACCTATCTTCTGACAGGTGTAAGCATGGAGGCCTGGAATTTCTTTAGCGCGGCTCATGCAAATGATGTGGTAACGACCTATGCCCCAGCTTATTGGGTATATAGTCTTCCCTATGTGAACACACCTAGAATGTTTGAAATGCCAATTCTCGGATATTTGGGTTATTTACCCTTTAGTGTCTACTGTTGGATATGGTGGATTATGTTTGCCTTTTTATGCAACATTCCTACCCGGTTTGCAGATCTTACTGCACGGGGGAACTAAAACTATATGAAACGATTCGCCCTATTCTTTAGCGTATTATTATTGCCATTGTATGTAAGCTCGGATGTTTTCACCTGGAGTGATCAACTCTACGAATCAATTACGGAATACACTTATACATTGGAAGATGCGGCAGGTGAATACACAATCGAGCAGGTCAGCAGTCCTGAATTTGAATCCAGGTTTACTAAAGTGGATAGAAAAATATTGAGTTTCGGGATCACTTCATCTTTCCACTGGATAAAGTTTGAGTTAAATAATCCGACTGAAGCGGAGCTCTTGTTGGAAATCGCCCAGTTTTCTCTCCCTGTTTGCGAATTTTATTTTATGAAAAATGGTGCCTGGAAGAAGATCAGATCAGGCTATGGGGTAAATGTTGAAGACAGAATTATTAAAGATCATTTTCAAGTTTTCAACCTATCGTATGGAGCTGAGGAATACTATTTAAAAGTGAAATCATTTTCGCCACCAATACCCTTGAAGGTTTGGGAAAAGAACAGCTACGAAAGTAAAACTGCACAATTAAAACTAAGTTATGGTATATATTTTGGGATATTAGTATTCGTTATTCTAAATAATATTTTTCTGTTCTTCTCCTTTAGAAATCTAATTCATTTGCACTATGCCTTTCTGGTGTTGATACACATCTTTACCTCTGCATTTGTCATGGATGGATGGGGGTTGTATCTCTTTAACGATCTTAATTTGACTGGCCTATACACATATATTCCCATGATCAACATGGCTAATACCGCACTTTATGGTATTTTATTTTTAGAAATAAATAAGTTCACCAGCAAAAAAGTGAATATGTTTGCTTGGGCTGTTTTCATTTACTTCCTCTCATATATGGTGTGGAGTTTATTATTACCCCACATGGTTGTGATTACCATAAACCAGATTTCAGCGCTATTGAGTTTAAGTTTTGTGGTTTATCTGGGATTAATAGTTGCCCAGCACGGGAATAGGGTGGGTCGTTATTTTGCCAGTGCATACCTTTTATATTTTTTTATTGTTATTTTGGAAGTCATCTACATTCAGCTGGGTTGGCCAAAATACATATTTGGCTTGAGTTATGTTGCTTTCGCAATGTTTTTGGAGGTAATTATACTTTCATTTGCACTCACAAAACGATTTCAATGGGAACAGAGAGCGCAAATCAAGGCCACTTTAGATGCACAGGATAAGCTGATAGAACAAACCAAAGAAAACGAAAGAATTGTTCTCGCACAAAATACTTTGCTTGAAGAGAAGGTCCATGAAAGGACTGCACAGCTTGAGCAATCGAATACCCAACTAGGCAATACCCTTCATGCAGTTGAAAAGGAAAAAGCTAAAGCTGAAGAAATCCTGCTTAATATTTTGCCTCGTGCAACGGTTAAAGAACTACAAGAGAAGGGGTATGCAGAACCTAAAAACTACGAAATTGCCACCATCCTTTTTACTGATATTAAAGATTTCACTTCAACAACATCAGCGCTTTCTCCTCAAAGATTAGTGGAAGGTTTAAATGAATGTTTTAAGGGATTCGACAGCATCATTCTAGACCTTGGATTGGAAAAAATTAAAACAATTGGTGATTGCTATATGGCTGCCTCAGGCCTACCCAATGAAAGAAACGACCATGCCATCATTGCTGTGGAAGCAGGATTACGTATGATGGAGTTTATGGAAGAATGGAAAGAAAAGCAGGCTCATCTAGGCAAACTTTCATGGGAAGCCCGTACGGGAATTCACAGTGGACAGGTGATCGCCGGTGTAGTCGGAGCTCATAAATATGCCTTTGATATTTGGGGAGACGCTGTCAACACAGCTGCTCGCATGGAAACCAATAGCGCCATTGGTAAGGTCAATATTTCAACAACTACCAATTCTCTAGTGAGGAGTTATTTTAACTGTATTCCCAGGGGAAGAGTTGATGTCAAGGGCAAGGGTGAAATGGAGATGTTCTGGGTAGAACGCCCCTTGAAATCAAATTGAATCTCAGAGAGGGATTTTAACCATCTGGACACCTCTTAGCCTGCAGAAGTAAACAAGGTATTCTTGGTGATTCTCTGCTTATCAAAAATAAGTTTAGTTCTAGATATACTTCGCCTCTCTCCAGTATCAAGATAATGATTAATTGCCCTTTCCCTGATCTATTGGTGACAATAAACCTCAAGAAATACTTCTACTTGTACGGCAGATAAATTTTAAACCTCCGAATCTGCTCGGAGAGAATGATCTTACAAAGCACAAACATGATAAAAAGAATCACATTGCACACACCTAACATCTAGAATACTTTGATTATGGTGATTCAAGGACAGGCTAAGACCTGGATAATATGGGGATCACTGCAAGATGATTGTAGAGTACAAAATGAAACAGAGTAAGGATTGCCGTTTTGGATAAAGAACTTAGTCTAGACCAGTTTGTCGAAAAATATGAGCGGGGTGATATCCGGATTCTGGATGTTCGCGAAACCTGGGAAACCCCTTTCATCAGGGGTGAGAACGTCATCAACATTCCCATGAACCAACTCCCCCAAGCTATTGATATAATTCCCAGGACAGAAGATCTTGTGGTGATCTGTCAGCACGCGGTTCGATCAAAAAGGGTTATCGAATATCTGGAGTCTCAACATGGTTTTGACAATTTGATCAATCTAACTGGGGGAGTGCACCTCTGGATAGGAAATAGCTAGCCCAAGCCACGTACAACGCGGCATCATGCCGACCCCGCTGTGGGTTCGGATTTAATTTCTTCCCTCAGTTCTCCCTAATTAATAGATCAAACTTTTCCCAGCCCTGGATTGAGCTCTCAAGCTAAAAAACAATTCAAAAATATAGTTGCAATATGATATTGGATGTATACAATATAGGCATCTAATAATGGAGGAAAATATGGGTCCAGAAACGATTTCAAATGCAGAGGCGGCCCTACTGGGTTTGCTGGCAGAAAAACCAAAACACCCGTACCAGATCGAGAAGGATGTGGAGTACCGGGAGATGCGCACCTGGACCGATTTGTCTATGTCATCCATCTACAAACTATTGAAAAAGCTGGAGGATCAAGAATTGGTATCCAGCGAGATGGTCCTCACGGAAGACAATCGTGCCAGGAAGATCTATTCGATCTCTGAAGCGGGCCGGGAATGTCTTGAGATCAAGCTTCGCGCCTTGCTGAGACGACCTGAGGTGCTGAAAGACCCCTTCCATCTTGGTATCTACAATGCTGATATCCTGGAGCATGATGAACTCATCTCATGTCTTGAGTTCTACCGCGAGTCCGTGGTGGAGATCATTGCTGGATATGTCAGGCTCAAGGATTTTTTAACACAGGAGAATTGTTCCCCGATCCGTCTCGCCGTTGCCACACGACCAGCCTATCAATGGGAAGGTGTCCTGAAGTGGCTGGATGAATTTCTACCCAGTCTCAAAGCGGATCTGAAATAATGGAACATATCGAGATCAGGGGAGCTCGAACCCATAATCTAAAGAATATCGATCTGGACATTCCACGCAATAAATTTGTGGTGGTTACCGGCGTGAGTGGATCAGGCAAGTCCAGCCTGGTGTTTGATACAATCTATACCGAAGCCCAGCGCCAACTCATCGAAACCTTCTCCACCTTTGCCCGGCGGCGTTTACCAAAACTCACCCGTCCAGATGTGGATGAGATCAAGAACCTGGGAACGGGGATCGTCATCGATCAGAAGCGGTTGGGAAAAACACTGCGCTCCACCGTAGGGACAGCTACTGAGATATATACCTACTTACGACTCCTGTTTTCACGAGCTGCTGAACCCTTTGTCGGTTTTTCACATGTTTATTCATTCAATCATCCTGAAGGCATGTGCCCCTCTTGCAAAGGTCTGGGAAAGCGAATTCAACTAGACAGAGAGGCCATGTATGATCCCGAGCTCAGCCTCAGGGAGGGAGCCATCCTTCATCCAGATTATAAGGTCGGTGGCTACTACTGGCGAACCTTTGTTAGTGTGGGACTCTTTAATCCAGATAAGAAGCTGAAAGATTTTGCACCAGAGGAACTTGAGCGTCTCTTCGATGCTGAGGATGTTGAGTATCATTATGACCACAGCGGGGTGGAGGTCAAAAAAAAGTGGACTGGTTTGATCCAGCGTCTCGAAAGTTACTATGTCCAGAAGGCTGAAGATGAACTACCGAAAGCGCGCCGGGATGCCTATCAAAAGTTTCTGGTCTACCAGGAGTGTAACTCCTGCCAGGGAACCCGCTTGAATGATACCGTGCTCTCAGCCCAACTGAACGGTAGGAATATCGCTGAACTCTCTGGCATGGAATTAACAGATCTGGATGACTTCTTCGCCGGATTAACCGCTAATAGTATTCAGGTCATGGTGCAAAAGATCAGATCCGTTCTCCAGCATCTCATAGGTATCGGTGTGGGTTATCTAACACTGAACAGAGCAGTGGCGACGCTATCTGGAGGGGAATCCCAACGAGTAAAGATGGCACGTCAATTGGATTGTGACCTCACCGGTCTCATGTATGTGTTGGATGAACCGTCCATCGGATTGCACCCCCGGGATACGGACCGCTTGCTTGACATCATTCATGATCTGCGTGATAGAGGGAACTCAGTTCTGGTTGTGGAACATGATCCTCAGATAATTGAGGCAGCTGATTGGATCGTTGATATTGGACCCAAGGCTGGTCGACATGGGGGGCAGTTGTGTTTTGAAGGTATTGGATCCATGTTAAGATCGGCGGATAGTCCCACAGGTCTCGCCTTGCAAAGAAAGACATCCACCAAAAAAAATGCACGACGCCTGCCCCAGGGCTGGATGGAAATAAGGAATGCCACAGCCAACAACTTGAAGAACATTTCAGTGAATATTCCCACTGGTATTTTGTGCTGCATTACAGGAGTTGCAGGGTCTGGGAAGAGCAGTCTGGTCCATTCAGAATTGGTGGGACGATTTCCTGCCGTAGTCATTGATCAATCAGCTCCTGGGAAATCCAGCCGCTCAAATCCTCTTACGTATACTGGAATTTTCGACAGGGTCAGAAAGGATTTTGCAAAAGCAGCCGGGACTCGACCAGCCCTCTTCAGCTTTAATTCTGAGGGAGCCTGCCCGGCTTGCAAGGGTCAGGGATATCAAAAAGTGGATATGAATTTTCTGGATGATATTACCATTCTTTGCCCAGAATGTGAGGGTAAGCGCTATAAACCAGAAGTTCTGGAGCATCTTTGGCAGGGAAAGACCATTTTTGACATTCTTGAAATGTCAGTAGCAGATGGTCTTGACTTTTTCACCGATAGGAAGACCCTCTCCCAATTGTCACTATTAAATAGGGTCGGTCTGGGCTATTTGAGTCTGGGTCAATCTTTAAGCACGCTATCTGGTGGGGAAGCCCAGCGCTTGAAACTGGCAGCTGAGCTGGATCATGCTGGTAATCTTTACATCCTTGATGAGCCTACCACTGGTCTGCATATGAGTGATGTCCGGCGTCTCATGGTCATCATCGATGAGTTGGTGGAGGCTGGAAATAGTGTCCTCATCATCGAGCATAATCTTGATGTGATTCAACAAGCTGACTGGATCATCGATCTTGGCCCAGAGGGTGGACGAGGTGGTGGGGAAGTGCTTGCCGAAGGTGCACCCGAGCAGGTCTGCCAGATTGATGGTAGTATCACAGGACGATATCTAAAGGAAGCTATGAATTACCCCTAAACATTTGTCTCAGGTCTTTGGGTTTAGCCCATCAGCGCGTCTACAGGGATCCCCCAATCGAGGGTGAGAACGTCATGATCCCAATGAATCAACTTCCTCAAGCTATTGTTTGATTCTATGTGCAGAAGACCTTGTTGTGATCTGTCAGCATGCAATCAGATCAAAAAGGGTTATCGAATATCTGGATTCTCAACATGGTTTTGACAATTTTATCAATCTGAGCGGTGGGGTCTCTACATATTTCAGAGAAACAGCTTAAACCTTACTACCAAATTACTTCTGACATCTCTACTGGTTTATCAAAACCTTTTGGTTTTACGCCCTCAAGACGATTCATTGAAAATTCGTCCTCTGGGCATAAATCATGAACAATCCTGGCTATGATAATTTTATCCGGTGCTGCAAAATCGCATAATCGAGCAGCCAATTGGACAGTCGTTCCAAAAAAATCTCCATCTTCTTGAACAGGCTCACCTGCGCTCAAACCAATCCGGACATGTAATGTTTCATCAGGAGCATCTTCATTATATCCGGCAAATGCCTGTTGAATTGAGATTGCACAATTTACAGCATCAGCGGCATTAATGAAGGACACCATAAAGCCATCACCAGTATGCTTAATTTCCCGTCCGGAGTGTTGACGTATGGCATTACGGGTCAGGGCGTTATGTACTCGAAGTAAAAACATGGCCTTATCATCCCCTAACCTGGTGGTAGTGGCAGTAGAATCCATGAGATCTGTAAACATGATGGTACGAAAAGGTGAATCTTTTGGAGCGGTAGATTGTTTTTCTTGAGCTTCCGCCGAAATTGGGTCTTTGATATTTCCTAGAAATGCCTGAACGACTGTGGGATCTACCTCGATGATTTCATGTGGAATGGAACCATGTGCAGCGCCATGGACATGCACAACCGAATCTTGATCAGGAGCATCAATCAGACAGAAGGCAGTACCTCTTTTCTCATCAAACCAGTAGGTCTGTATTTCCACACCGTATTCATCCTGGATTTCAAGATCCAGTTGATGCGCCTTTTCAACTGTATGTCGGGTAGCACCCTCCATGTAGTGACGATCCATGTATATTGGCATCTCAGTTGACCTCCTTTTATTTGACGGGACTCCAGAAACAATTCCCAGAGAGCACAGCAACATCTGATTGCATATCTCAATTCCTAAAAGCCGGAACAATGAAGTTGTGTTTGATAGTGAGTTAATCCAATAGCTTAATTATGACAAATGATATCATAAATGATTTATCCCTATGGAAACACAATCAAGATGGTTTTTGAAGCTCAGCCCCACCTGAATCCTCAACAACAGATTTTATTGTTGAGTCGGATGGGGATAGAATGCCAGTTGTCCAATTGGAAGACTCCCTTGAACGTTCATCCAGATATTCAGTAAGATGATTCTGCAGCTGTTCTTCAACGGACATGATTAAAGCAAGTAATTCAACGCTTGAAATAATTTCTTGACCAGTAAATCACGCCCACAAAGATAACGTTTACAATTGTTGGGATAAGAATCTGCATGAGTCCTAATTGCTCTTTAAACATAAAAAAAGCGACCACGCTATTGAGGATGAAAATTGACATATAGGTGAAGGCAAATGTCGGTGCCCAGGATTTTCGAGTCCATAAGGCAAACAGGAAGGTGAGTGGTGCAGCGATATCAAGAAGTACTACAATTAGACCTGCAACAAACCCATACACATATACACCAAAAAATGGGAGCCCGGATTCATACCGCATAGAGAGACCTATGATCGATCCAAGGGTCCATAAAACAATAACTCCAAATAGAATTTTAAGAAGAATTGGAATTGGCTTCCAACCTTGTTCTGATTCAGTTGTTGTACTCATTTTTACATGCCTCTTTTTAAGTGATCTGAATAATATCCAGGTTCTAAAAATTATATAGGACAATAATTATCACCATACAAGCAATATTCTTAGCCGCCTTCATTCTTGGATAATCGATGAGTATTAGACCAAGGAAACATCGCTTGCTATTTCGACCAGGCCAGGTCCTTCTAGACTGAACAATTCTTTTAAAACTCCTGTAAGATCAGATTTGTGATTAACTGCAAATCCCGTGGCTCCAATAGAATTGGCCAGCTCTGCAAAATTGGGGTTCACCAGGTCTGTACCCCAAACAGGGAACTGACCAGCGCTCTGCTCTTTTGAGATTTCCCCCAATTCGTTGTTATTCAAAACGACGATCTTGATGGGCATCTTATACTTAACAATGGTTGTAAGTTCTGCCAGATATTGACACAACCCACCATCACCGCATACAACTACGACAGGTCGCTTATCACCAACTGCTGCCCAGGCTCCCAGTGCTGCCGGTAATGCAAACCCAATGGAACCTAAATAGCCAGACATTAAGAACGATTGTTCCTGTGACTCAAAATATCGTCCCAACGAATAGGCATTATTGCCAACATCAACACAGATCACGGCATTTTTTGGAACGGTTTCGGTGAGGGCCTGGAAGATCACACTGGAGCTGAATCCCAGATTCCTGTCTTCTTTTAAGCGTCTTGATTTCTCTACCCTCCAAATATCCCAACGCTCACCAATTTCATTTCGTTGATCCATCGCTGGGAGAACGGAAGGGAGTTGCTCCAATATTTTCGTCGTGGTGATTGAAATTTCTCCCCAGACCGGGCAATCGATCTCATGAAATTTACTCAACGCCAATGGATCAAAATCGATCTGGATGGTTGGCTTTTTGGGTGTGATTCCCGTATGCTTTGAAAAGGAAGCTCCAATGACCAATAAAAGATCACTTTCGTTCATAAAGTATGAAGCAATGGGAGTTCCACTCCGACCCAAAACTCCACCTGCAAGCTCATGCCCATCAGAAATAAGACCTTTGCCTTTGAAAGTCGTGACCACCGGACACTTGAGTCTTTCTGCAAGTGCTAAAACCCTTTCCATATGGAAGCGAGCTCCATGACCTATGACTATCACTGGGCGTTGCGCCTTGCTTATCATTTTTACCGCGAGTTCCAACTGTTCGGAGGGTGGGCTGATCGTCTGTTGTGTTAAACGGCGCCTGGAATCCGGTATTTCTGTCTCAGCGGCTAAAGCAACCTGAACTTCATCTGGAAAGGTTAAATGTACTGGTTCTCGATTATGAAACGCATGCCGTATGGCTTGAGTCATGAGTTCAGCATGCTGTGAATCCTTGTGAACGCGATGGTTAAAGCTGGTAACACTCTGAAAAGCCTGGACCAGATCAACTTCCTGAAAAGTTCCCGTCCCAATTACTTGGGTCTCAATTTGTCCAGTGAGGGCAATCAGGGGTGAACGATCAACCCGGGCATCCCAGAGACCCGTGAACATGTTGGTAGATCCTGGGCCGGCAATAGCAAAGCAGACAGCTGGACGTCCAGTAAGTTTTCCATAGGCCGAGGCAGCAAATGCGGCAGCACCCTCATGACGAATCCCGATGTATTTCAGATTTCCTTGCTCTTCCTGACGTCTCATGGCATCTGCCAAACCCAAATTGGAATGCCCTACCATACCAAATACTGTATTCACCTCTGCTTTAACCATGGTTTCAACTATGACATCTGCAATGGTTACAGCATGGGGAGTTACTTTGGGAAGTCCGACAAAGACTTGCTTGCCCTCAATTTTGACTGGATAGCTCTCCACACCGTCGTCAAAACCAGGAGCTTTTCCACTACAGGGATGATAATCCCAACCATGCCAGGGACACCTAAGCAGTCCCTTCTCAATACTGCCCTCACCCAGGGGTCCACCCTGGTGTGGACAATGGTTATCCAGGGCACAAATGTTTCCTTCAAAATGAGTAAGGCAGATTTGTTTATTGCCTGCCGTGACCGTCATAACTCGGCCCTCTACCAGAAAATCTTTATCTTCAAGCACTGGCCACCACTTTAGACTGTTGTTACTCATCGTAATTCCTTTGTTTTGACCCATTGCACAAAATCAATGGATCTTAATTGATTGACAGATTCGAATGTAGTATCTGAATATGATAAATGTAGGAGCGTCTTATTACTGTCAGATCAAAGACATTAGGTATTGTTCAATTTACGTGTGTAATGATTGATTATGATATATATATGGTGCTGAGATCAGGGGCCTCAATTAAACTATATTAATTAGGGGATATAATATGGCATTCAAGGATAGGCATTCACCATCAATCCTGATGAAATCGCTTTTGATTCTTGGGCTGTTAGGTGGAATCGTGATATCAACATTGTTGACTACTGGCAATTCGATCTGGTTATCTGAGTTATTTCAGTATGAGGGGACCACTGGATCAGCAGCTCACCTGTGGTTGATGTTCGCTTGCGGTATGTTCTACGTGCTTAGATTCATCATTGGGATGTTTGTCCTCATGCAACGCAATATTGGCTGGGTTGAAGGGTTGATGACATCCCTATTGTTTTTTATGATGTTCTACTTATTCGGTATATCGGCAGGGAAGCAAAGCGAAGCCCTGGGTTTGGTTGATTATTTTGGCGTAGGCATATTTCTTATTGGATCCTATATCAATTTTAAGGCCGATTACGATCGCTGGAAGTGGAAGCAGCTAGAGTCGAATCAGGGGAAATTGTACACTTCAGGCTTATTTAAATACTCTATGCATATCAACTATTTTGGGGACTCACTCACCTATCTGGGGCTAGCCATGATAACCCATACAGGAGTCTGCTATCTCATTGTGTTCGGAATATGCCTGAATTTCATATTCTACCAGATCCCACAATTAGATAAATATCTGCTGGAGCGGTACACGGATCAGTTTATGTCCTATCGAGTCAATACCAAAAAATTCATTCCATTTATTTACTAAGACAGATCATTATCGATCCATTGAAACGGTACCAGCGAAAGCCAGCTTTGAAAAGAGCGATGGTACCTGGGATTACATTCAGGTTCAGGTATTATCAATTAAGCGTTAGCAGGTTGGGCACTTAGGACGATTCAAACCAGGCATTTTGGAAATCGCGATGACTCTAGGCATGTTTATAATACGATCAGTCTAAAATTGGCATTAGCACTTCACAACATCAGAATATTTGGCCACACCTTCTGGCATAGCAGGCTTTTAGGAGTATTTGCTGGTAAGCCATATGTACATTACATTCGGGCATACCAAACTGATCTTAAAATTGTATTTTAGCCGTCGAGTAAAATGTTAAGAATCTCAATATATTATCTCTTTTCGCTTGGTGTGATGACCATCTATGGTGGTCAAGTATGCCCCTTTATTGATACTCTAACTATAGTCGAATGGGGCTTAACACTCGCTGTTTTTTTCCTTATCCTATTTGGAGTGCGTCATCAGCTCATTACGAAATTTGTCTTTTCCAAACCCGCCATGGAACAACCCAGACAGCAGATGATCTTTGAGTTTAGTCTGTTTATTATAGCCGGTCTGGTAATCGCAATTTACAACCATTTTGTCTATGTTTTCCCACCTATTGGGAGCGGTGGCAAAGTGACGGTGGGAATGTTCACGCTGGGTTCCTTCCTGGCTATTGATATGGCCTTACTGCGGGAGCGGCTTGTCATTCAGGAGGCTAAGAAGCTGGGCAGTCGCTTTGCTCCAGTCAAGGATTTCACGTCACTGATTAAAAAATTCACTATCTTTGCCATTCTGGTTCTCTCATTCGTATCCGTTGTGATACTGCTGGTCATCAGTAAAGACATATATTGGATATCCATGGTGGCTGCTGAGGACATTTCCTCTGTTCAGCGCACCGTTTCCTTTGAAGTATTGTTTGTGATAATTATTACCCTGGGTTTAGTTCTGAATTTGATCTATTCCTATTCACAAAATTTAAAACTCTTCTTTGCCAACGAGACACAGGTTTTAAGTGAAGTGAATACGGGAAACCTTGATGGTTATGTCCCAGTGGTAAGTCGGGATGAATTTGCCCATATTGCGCAACACACCAATCAGATGATCGATGGATTGCGGGAAAAACGCCGCATCCAGAATATCTTTGGCAAGGTTGTCAGTCCAGAGGTAGCCTCTCATCTGCTCTCTCTTGAAGAGGGTGAATTCAAATTGGGAGGTCAGCGCAAAAAGTTGGTTATCCTTGTTTCAGATATCAGGGGTTTTACCAGCCTCACAGAGGATCATGAAGCCGAGGAGTTGGTACACGGGCTAAATCTTTATTTTTCAGACATGGTAGAGATCATTCACAGGGAGCAGGGGATAGTGGATAAATTTATCGGGGATGGAATCCTGGCTGTGTTTGGTCTCACCAAGCCGGAACTTGCTGCACATCAAGCCATTAATGTAGCCCTGAACATGTTTAAGCAATGTCAACTCAACGGTGAAAGTTATGGTATACCCGTAAAAATCGGTATAGGCATTCACTCTGGCGATGTTATTGCTGGAAATATTGGATCTGAGGAACGCATGGAATATACTGTCATCGGGGACACCGTTAATATTGCAGCTCGTCTGGAAAGTATGACAAAATCACTGGATGCTCCTCTCCTGATTTCAAAAACACTTTATGATGGATGCGAGCGTTCCCAACAAGCCCTACCCTGGCAGAATTTTGGACCCAGGGAGCTCAAAGGGAAGGCCAGGAAAATTGAGATTCTGGGGCTAACTATGGAGCAGATTAATTCTGCCTAGATTCCAGGATCAGGTCTTCACTCTCAGAGCTTCAGTTTGGCAGACGTATTTGCTATCGAGCCAAGTTTTCCGCTCCACACCACGTTACGGAATACAAAAAAAGCCCTCCGATTACTCGAAGGGCTCTTAGTTTGATTCTATAGAAGCGGATTAGTCTGTTGCTGATTCACTCGGACTGAGCAACTCATTTCCCCGCAAGGCAAACAAGGCACCCAGCAATAGTACCAGGAGCTGGAATTCCATACCACCCATAGGTTTGGCTTCAGATGCGACAAAGCCCCATTGTGGCCAGTGTACCATGGCAATAGCGCCAAACATGACAACGGCTGCCAGGGCACCAGAAATCCGGGTAACCAGTGAACCCAGGAAAGGTCCTGCCAGAAAACCCAGACCTACTAGAATCTCCACCAGTGCGAGCATGTAAACGCCTGCTACAGGCATTCCCATTCCTTTGGCCATCATTTCCGCCATGGGGAATTTAACAACCCCGTGGAATAAAAAAATTGCTGCCAGCTGCAATCGGATGATCCAGTGGCCGTGTTCTTCTGCAAAACTTGTTAATGTGTTCATATCTTTCCTCTCGGTCTCTATTATGGTCGGTTGTCCTGCTGAATCAAGCTTATACAAACACAGGATACCTTCTGTTATGGAAAGCCAAGATAGGAATTTGAGAGAGTGCGACTGTCACAGAGCTGACAGATCATTGCTTTCCCCGAAACTGAGGAGCGGGTGAATTTCAGATAAAAGATAGGCAATACGTATCTGTAGAAATGAATGCATATTACGATATGGGGTTTGATGTTGATTTATTCAGGGAGAGGATTTCATATGCCAGACTACTTTTACAAAAGGAAAAAAGGAGAGCGAAATTTCCATCTACCAAACAAAGCGCACGCCTATAGTGGCGTGAGAAGCGCAGGTGTTGGCTCTAAATCGTCACCAACCAAGCCAGGCTAAAATGTTATCTATCCAACTGCTGCCAGACCTGGTGGTCTCACCGAAAGTTCCATCCTGGTTCAGGGTACGGTCATGATCAAGAATATTACCCCCGGCACACCTTATCATATAATAGTTACCACTAATTAATGAATAGGTGTAGGAGTCGTCTGAGAAATACGCGCCAGTTAGCTCTCCCGGTTGAAAATACCCCCAATCCGCCTCAATCACAGAAACACCAAGTCCATCTGGATAGGAACCAAATTCAGCATAATAGATTCGTAGTTGGCTCCTAATGCTTCCAAGCGCCACATCTGCCTCAGCCTGCTTGGCTTTTTCAACGCTATTTCCGTAGATAGGTATGGCAATTGCCGCAAGAACCCCAATGATCACAATAACCACCATTAATTCTAATAGTGAAAATCCGCGGTCATTATTGATATAGCTTGAATGAGTCATAAGTTTTATCTCATTAAAAAATACTTTGTTAAAGATTTAAATCAAGTCAGAATAAGCCGGACAGACCCGATTTGTCTGTGATACTGTATACATCCAGTGGATTACGCCGGGCAGTCAGGTTTTAATTGCAAAAAGCTAAAGGTCATCACAGGTTTGGCATTGTGATGTCTTGAAAAATTGATCCAGTCCTTACTATTCGCTTGAAAGATTCAGTGTGCCATGGAGACCACAGCTCTTCAGTAAAACTAATTGAATCACAAGCAAATACAGAAGACTCAGGTCTAAATAACGCCGTAGATCGCTTGATCCTTGCCTTTGTCTATAGCCCAGCTAACATTTCCATAATCAAAATGCCAGTACTCCTTCAGATCTACGACAAAATCTTCAGCTTCAAAGAGACCGATAAGTAGCTTGCGATTGTTCTTGGCTTCTGGAGTAATGTATGGATGATAGGGATAACACTTGTCATTCAGGGTTATTTTAAATCCATCGTTGGTTCCAAAACGCATGATGGCATTCTGCTTTAAATCATATATAAGCGCATCCACTGCGCCGCCTGTGGCATGCATGGATTTACTTGGTGGAGCGATAAAATAGGATACGAGTTCTTCGATTTCCTCTAGTTCCTTTTTAGGGTACTCTATCTGCAACTGGGCAACCCGTTCTTGCCATAATAGACGTTGATGTTCAAAGGATCGCCATGCTGAACGGAGCCACAAGGTTTTATCTTCCATATCCAATCGTTTGCTTATGCGGCCGATCTTTTCATAAACGGCCTCCCTTACCATAAACTTGTAGCCTGGTTGGCTGGATGGTTCAAACATCAAATTGAACCCTGACTCGTTCAGATTATGCATGGGAGAATGATCTTCTTTTATAGAAATGCCTGGCTGTAACTGAAGATGTCTGCGGTAATTTTTTTCAACCCTTTCGCAATATTCATGGGCATTCACACGATCGCTGGAAACCTTGTTTACATGTCGCGAACTCATAGCCGAAAGCAGAGCTGCATAATTCAGATCGAATTCTAATTCATTTCCAACGCTTAATTCTAGATCCTTAGCGTTGACAATAAGGTGGTCACTACTTGCTCCAATGATTTCAATATCTACCCTGGGCGTGAGCCCGGATACTTGAACATCCTGCAATCCAATACCCAGAATGGCTCTTCGAATTTGTCCCTGGTCCACAAACTTTGGAGTATTACCAAATGCATCCTGGGCGATGGTTCCATAGGGCAACGAAGGCTTTATTTTGGATTCCACAATTTCGGAAACCAGAGTCATCGCGTCTGTATGTAAACCGGGTATGGGCTTTCTCGAAACAGTTTCACATCCCAGATAGATAGATTCACCCAATCTCAAATTATTGACCCTACCCACATCCTGCGTAGACATAAACCAGTTATAGTTGGCAGAATTACCCCCGGATACATACTCAAGTTTTAATCCATGTTTATTTTCAATATCATTAGCGATGGAAGACAATTTCCCCATGTTCTCGTCATCAGGTATCACCCCACCAAAACAAGCCAGATTGGCTCCAATACCGGCGAGATTGATCCCCTCCATTTTTGAAACTTGCTTAACCATGTCATCCAGATCAGATGGCATCAGCCCTTCTCTTAGATCACCCAGCTCCAGCATTAAAATAATTTTATGGGACTTGTCGTACTCAATGGCGTGAGCAGAGAGTCTTTCAATAACTGAGAATTCAGTATTAAGGCTAATGTCAGCGTACTTAACAACAGCCTCGGCCTGGCTGAGAGCCGGGGTTCTGGTGAGCAGGAATTGGGCTTGTACACCTGCCCCCCGCATTCTTTTGATATTCTCGATCCTTGAATCAGCAAGAATATCTATTCCACAATTAACCAAAGTTCTGGCTATACGTGGGTTTCCTCGGACTGCTTTGGTCACAGCAATAAGGTGAATGCCCTTAGAACCATAGAGATTTATTAACGTTTTTGCATTATGAGCTATTTTCTCAAGATCTATCTCTATTCTTGGTGTGATCATTGAGTGGCAACTCGTTTTTGAAGATCGGGGAAAGTGCTTAGTATGGCCTCAACAAGCTTGTCACATCCATACTTTAATACATCGGTGGTTGGTCGGTCGAACTTGGATTCATACTCATTAATCGTATCAACTAATTCCTCATCAGTCATGTCCTCATGATTTATGGTGAGAGCAATAACTTTGGTTTTGGAAAACAATTCCATTAGCTCAATTTCATATTCCAGAGTACTCATGGGTAACTCGGGATAGTCAGCATGGTTGATTCTTTTAGGTGGGTGTTGAAGGATAACTGCCTCTGGTACGGCTCCTCTCAGGATGGCACTTGTAGATCCATAAGCGGGGTGGCTCAGGGCACCCTGCCCTTCAACAATAATTATATCTGGATGCTCCTTTTTATCTGCATTAAGAATTGCGTATTCAATCTCTCCAGTGGCAAAACCAGAGGTCAATACATCCACGGCTAAGCCATATTTTGCTCCCTGGAGTAGACCGGTTTGCCCGGTTGCAATGAAGACCGGATTCAGTCCCACCTGTTTTAACGCTTCAACCAGTTTTACTGCGGTTGTTCGCTTGCCAACGGCGCAATCTGTACCCAGTATAGCCATAACAGGCGTTGTGACGTCATGGATACGTCCACTGAAATTGTGCAGATTCTTTCGCGGAGGGGATTTTCTCAGATCATAAATTTGGACCTGGTACTCAATTGCCTTGCGGATAAATTCATCATCATCTGTAAAAAATTCAGGCAAACCATTTACGAAGTTCATACCTGTTTTCATGGCCTCCAGGATTATCTCTCGCTGCTCCTGATCGAGAAAAGCAGCCTGTGCGGCAATCCCGTAAATAAAATATTCTGGAACATAGCCCAATACGTCGATGGCATTTTCGATACTTGAGAAAACAGGGATATTATTTTTGATGCCATCAAGATATTCTCCTGAATCAAGACCCTCTTTGGTGCTATCAATTATACCTAGAATATCATACTTTTCCGAATGCCGGGCCAGGCCATTGGCAACCTTTCCATCAATCTGTCCTAATTCGTTTTCAGAATACACTAAAGCTCTTGCTAACATGGGATTTCTCCATCCTTGGTTTGTTGCGAATTATCTATCAGATGTGACCAAATCCTTGTCAGGTGTATCGGGTACAAGGGTGTTGTGGCGAAGGTCAAGCAGAGCTGGGTGTGCGGGTCAACGCAACGCTTGTTTGACAATTCCAGGTCTAATTTTTTCATCATGAAAGGCATCCTGCCACTGTGGTTTTTTTGGCAGGGCTACTCTATATACACTTTATTCCCCCCAATGCAATCAGGAACCAAGACTTCGCCTAAAGTATTATTATTTCTGGATCTGGACTTGGGAGATTCGGGCGTAAATGACAGTGCTGTAGTTCGGCTCTGACTCCATCATACTTCGCTCAATCCCAGGATGAGCTCCGTTTTTCAGAAATATGCAGACCAGCCGTCGCTCCTCCCGCCGCCGTTGGCGGGGTTCAAACTACCTGCCTGCGCGGAGACCGACTTCGGCATAGGCAGGTGGCCTGGCAGGCCCTTATACAGTAAGGGCTTGCAGGTTTGGGTTGCTAAAAAGGGGCTGATAAAAAAAGTCCCCAATTATGATCAGGGCTTTGATGTTTTGCATTTGGGTATCAGTATGTGATCATTGATGACTTGATTAGTGCTTTTTCTTATCGTGGGAAAATTTCAAATCCAAATGATTTTGCGCCAAATCAAATGTTACTATCCACTGGTATAGTTGACCTACTGTAGCTCAAAATTGAGCAAATAGAATTGTACAATCCTTAGTTTCCTGCTAATCAGTGGATCAGCTTCTCTGATTAGTCTTCCCCTGAGAAGGTAGTTTTGTATATTTAAGCATCTGTTGCATTGTCAGACTCATACTAGATGCACAGAAGGGGAGGTCGAGTGGATAAATCCATAGAAAAAGCTTCAGAGATTCTTGACTCTTTAAGTGAGGGAGTCATTACAATTGATAAGAAGTTCGTGATAACCTTTATCAATAGTGCTGCAGAATCATTTATTGGCACCACACGTCAAGATGCTATTGGCAAGAGCTGCAAGAGCATATGCCGATCTGAGCTGTGCGAGGCAGATTGTCCCATCACGCAGGTCATCAAGTCGGGCAAGAGTATTCACAATTTTAATTCGAGAATGATTGCAAAGAATAAGAAAATTATTCCTGTAGTTCTCAACGCAGTAGTGTTAAGAAACAATCGAAATGAACCCAAGGCCGGCGTCCTTTCATTTCACCCCGCATCAAATCCCGATAGCTTGAAAAGTGTGGCCATACCCAACAGCTTTTGTGGTATTATCGGCAAAAGTAAAGCAATGCTGGATATCTTTCAATTAATACGGGAAATATCAAGATCTGACGCCAGTGTTTTAATTCAAGGTGAGACAGGAACAGGAAAAGAGTTGATTGCCAACGCAGTGCATGAGCAAAGCCAGAGAGCTTCAAATGCATATGTGAAGGTGAATTGCGCTGTGATCCCTCCGCAATTATTAGCCAGTGAACTTTTTGGGCACACCAAAGGGGCCTTTACAGATGCAAAAAGTGATCGGGTTGGTCGTTTTGAGTTAGCTGACCAAGGCACAATCTTCCTGGATGAAATTGCCGAGATGCCGACGAATATGCAAACGCAATTATTGCGAATACTCCAAAACGGTTCTTTCGAGAGGCTGGGGGATTCTAACACGAGAACGGTAAATGTCCGAGTAATTGCTGCTACAAATATGGATATTCAATCCGCAATAGACGGAAACAGGTTTCGGAATGATCTATTTTTTCGATTAAATGTCATCCCCATTCATATTCCACCTCTGAGAGAGCGGAAAGAGGACCTACCTTTTTTGTTTGAACACTTCATCCAAGTATTCAATCAAAGATATAACCGACAGATTGAAGAAATTGATACTGATGCCCTGGATATCCTTTTACAGCATGAATGGCCTGGTAATATCAGAGAAGTCGAGAATGTGATAGAATATGCCTTTATCAGATCAAAAAAGAACCATTCGATATGTATCTGTGGCTTACCACCATCCTTAAGAGCTCACATAGTGTGTAAAGAGGAAAGTGGGTCGACAGGCATAGCATCCATGAAGTCAGAACAGCTAGTAGCCCTCTTAGATCAAAACAACTGGAATCAAAGCAAAGTAGCCGACATTTTAGGTGTACATCGATCCACAGTCTGGCGAAAATTGAAATCAATTCAGAGCTAAAATTAACTGTTGCAAAGTGTTGCATTGTTGCATTTGTTCTGCATCAGTCTAAAGCATTAATTATAAAGCACATAACTCAATAAGTGTTGCATTCGATGCAACGTTCTCAATGACGTTACAAGGTGCAAAGGTGTTTTCATCCTAAAAATGCAATAATGGTGAAGTATTTGCATTTCTGACAGCTATGACAGAAATGCTGGCCAACTATTATTTGATGAATCACAAATTTGAGGCTGCCGTTGCCGAATTGGAAACAGCCTTAATAAACTGTCCCAATAGTCTAAGTATCAAGAGAAAGCTTATGCTTGGCTACGTTATTACAGATCGTTCAGATGAAGCTTTACCACTGCTTTCTAGTATGGTCGAGGATGATTTGCCCAGCCTGGTTGGCAATTTCGACTCCGATGAAGTTTGTCCCTTCTCCATACTTCATGAAATAATCACTGGAACCCATAAATCAGCGAGATCCGCAGAGAATCTGACGAAGTCACTAGGCATAATCTGGCTGTTTCAAGATGTCCCTAAGTCCTTGATATATTTGGAACAAGCCTATGCTAATGATACCAAAAATGTTTCACTGCTAAAGGTGATAAATATGGTGAGAGGATATATAAAAGAGTCTCGATCTTCAGTTTCCCAGTCTTCATACACATAATATGAAATATTTTCATGGCATACTCATTGCCAATAACAGGTATAAAATGCACAAGATTTCAAAAACAATTTCAGTAAACCAAAGGTCAATAACTTAAGGAGAACCGTATGCGCTTAATTTTGATACTTACATGTACACTACTGCTTTTCGCGTTTTGGTCATGTGATTCAACGGAAGATGCTGAGGATGATTTCACTAATTTTGAACTCATCCAACCGGTGTTGGAAACCAGTACCTCTGCAGGTGCAGGAAAGCCAATATCAGCTCAGACACTTTTTGATAATATGAACGATGGAAATGCATCAAACGATTACTTCGTTTTAAGTGTAAGAAGTGCTGAAACGTATGCATTGGGACATATCCCTGGAGCAATTAATATTTATTGGAGAGATGTTGGCAATCCAACTAACCTCGCTCTGTTACCTACTGACCAGCCAATTCTTGTGTATTGCTACACAGGACACACCGGTCAGGCAGTTGCGACTGTGTTGGTCAATCTTGGTTATGATGCAGTGAACCTCAAGTACGGATTTATGTCCTGGTCGAAAGATGAAACTGCCAGAGTACAGAGTCCCTTTGTTGATGATGTTGATGGTCATGATTATGCCACCGAAACAACAGCCACAGCTGGGGGTGATTTCGCCCTCGCGGAGCCAGATTGGATTAGCTCACAAGATGCTGATGAAATCATTGGGACTGCCGCAGATTATTGTTTAACAAATCGTGGACCGGTGATCAAGGCTGCTGATTTATTTGCCAATTTGAATGATGGTGATACCACAAACGATCCTCAGGTCGTGAGTGTCCGTAGTGCCGATACCTATGCAATTGGACACATTCCTGGAGCCATCAATATTTATTGGAAAGATATTGCCATCATCGACAATCTTAAAATGATTGACCCTTCAAAACAGGTTGCGGTATACTGCTATACCGGACATACTGGTCAAATTGCAGCAACAGTATTATCCATCCTGGGTTATGATGCCGTAAATATGAAACACGGTATGATGGCCTGGTCACGTGATGTGGACGTTAGGGTTCAAAGTTGTTTCACTGAGGATGTTGATTCTCATGATTTCGCTATTACCACCGGGACCAACCCTTAATTAAAGCGGACTAAAATCGACGAATTCAGCAGAGACTACCCTCCAGTAATCTCTGCTGAATTGCAATTGTGGAGCGACCATGACGAAACAAACAGTTCTAGTATTCATCTCATTCTGTCTACTCATTTTTTCATGTGGAGAAGTGGATGATGACCCAAAGGATATTGTTGCAAGCTCTAGCTGTGTGGGTTGTCACAACAACATTGATTTATTGTTGGTAGTGGCTGATCCAATTGAAGACACCGGTGGTGAATCAACAGGCGAAGGCTGAGGTGGCTCAGTTGCTCAGTTGAGCGCAGAAGACCGTGTGTTTGTGGGAGATAGTTTTTTTGAGACTGTCCATGGTGAAATGACTTGTGTCGAATGCCATGGCGGGGACAATGAAACAGACCTCACCAAAGAAGCCAAATCATTGGCGCACTCCCCTGATAAAAACTTTATTGCCCATCCAAGTCAGGATGCTGAGACATACTGCAAGGAATGTCATACAGAGGAAACAGAGAACTTTGCAAATAGTCTGCATTATACTCAAGCAGGATATTTTGAACGATTTAAGGTCCGTGCGGGGGGGATGGACCTCCGAAATGATGCAAACATGCTAGCGGGCTTTAAACAAGATTGCGGAAGCTGCCATGCTACATGTGGACAATGTCACGTCACCAGACCAGTGTCAGTGAAAAGTGGTTTAAATTGGGGACATGAATTTAAGAAGATCCCGGATTTAAATAATAATTGTACAGCCTGTCATGGTTCCCGGGTTGGAGAGGAATACAAAGGCTCGCATGCTGGCGAAGAAGGCTGGCCGGCTGGAATAAGAGCTGACGTTCATTACAATAATGGTTTTCGATGCGATTATTGTCATACTGGACATGAAATGCATGGAGATGGTTCCGAGTATTTCTACAGATATGTTGAGAATTCGAGCATGGTTCCGCAGTGCGAGGATTGTCATACATATTCTGATCCGGAAACGAGCAGTCCTGATTACAATAGCTATCATGCCACGCACTGGACGGGTAGTGGTTCAAAGCTTCAGTGTCAGGTTTGTCACTCCCAATCATACAAGAGCTGTAATGGATGTCATGCGAAAGGAACCGCCAGTCATGGTGGGATCACGGGTAAATCCTACCCATCTTTCAAGATTGGTAAAAACTATTTAAAGAGTGTAGATCGAAATTACGATTACGCTTTAGTGAGACATATTCCGATCTCACCCGATACATATAATAATTGGAATGGATCGTATACTCTCACAACCTTTGCTGCTGAACCCACATGGAAATATACCACTCCTCATAATATTCAGCGTTGGACTGCCCAAACTGATACTACAGGAGGAGTATGGTGTGGCTTGTCCTGCCATTCCAACGACAATCTTTTTCTACATGAGACTGATGTCGATTCAACCTATTTGGATGCAGAGTTACAAGCCAATGAGAACGTCTTTATGGACTAGTCTCCAATAAAGTAGACCGCGTTGCTCTCCAGGTATTCCTCCATGGGAATTACATTACCTGGAGGCAGCGCCAACTACCCAAGAAACCAAAAAACCCGCTGATGTGGGTTTTTTTATTTCTGTGGCCTCCCT
The DNA here is from genome assembly GCA_013202495.1 of Fidelibacterota bacterium. Lineage (GTDB taxonomy): Bacteria > Fidelibacterota > UBA8477 > UBA8477 > JABMPR01 > JABMPR01. The sequence goes on from JABMQQ010000074.1 coordinate 37,138, forward strand.
GCATGTTTTCTAGCAAAGTGAAAACTGCAGGCTAAGGGACGGAATTGAACCGCCGATCAGTCTACGCTCTTCGAGCTTTGCCGTGGCAGGCACAGGGATTAACTGAGCGTCATCCCTTTGGGATCCCCTCGTCTTACTTCGCTTTTCAACAGTATGCAAACCCTTATACAGTAAGGGATGGTGGGTTATAGTTGCTAAAAAGTTGCCGATAGATTACCTGGTGCCCTTCTAGTTTTGATCGACATAATCTACAGGTCATGGTCATGAGTTTTTAAGTTTTTCCGCAACGTAAAGATGTACACTACCAAAGCCACCGATCTCTTCTTCAGTATATTCGAACCCAAAACGTTCAAACATTGGTTGCATCTCTCTAATGATATCTCCCATAGCAATCCAAGTCTTCGTTGCTTTCATTCCTAACCAGTTTCGATTTCTTGGATATTCAATATCCACCAGTATTAATTTTCCACCTGGTTTTAATACTCTGCGCATTTCCGACATTGCTTTTATACCATCTGGATAGGCTGAGAAAGCCATCGTATTTACAATTGAGTCGAAATATTCATCTTCGTAGGGTAATGCCTGGACATCTCCTTGTCGAATATCCGCTAAGACGCCCTGTTTGTTTAATTGTTCTTTTAATAGCGTCACAAATTTTTCATTATAATCAATCCCATAAGTGTCATATTGTGCCGCGTATTGCTTCAATAAATACCCTGTACCAAATGATACTTCTAACACTCTTGGACCTTTGATATGAGGGATAGCGGAGTTTATCCATCGTCGCCAAAATGTAAATATTTTAGTCACTATATCGTAGGTGCTGGCAAATCCTGTATAGAATTTATTGAATTCCTCCGTAAACTTTTGCTTATTTTTCGGCTCGTTACTGTAAACTACATTGGTTGACATAATTGCTTCCCTTATGAATGTTGACCCAGGGCTATATCAAAGCTCTTCTAGATAATACTAGAGGATTCAACTTAACACGATCTCATCACCATATTTCATGATCCGGCAATCGATGTCCATTTTTTCGACTTCTGTCTTGAAAACCTGGTCGTTGGTAGGATTGACATTTCTCCTCCAGAAAAAGTCTCCATTATAATGACAGGGAATGACCAGTTTCGGTCTCATCAATCGCACAGCCTCGAGGGCGGCTTTTACATCCATTGTATTTCCAGCTGAGCCCCCAATAGGTATCATCAATATATCAGGATTCAATTCTTCCCAACCCTCTTGAAAGAGAGTATCGCCCAAATTGACAATTGATTTATTTTCTACCTCGATCTTGTAGCCAATGACACCCCGGGCGAAGGCTTCAACGTTATCTTTTTCCAGCCTGATCAAACCCCAGAGTAATTTTACGGTTCCGTGGTTATACACATTGAGGGTTTCATCAATCTTTTGCACCCGCAACCCGGCGAGATATACCTCCTGACCACCATGACCCTTCTGCAAAACCTCATTGTTCATATAGAATAGTCCTCCTCCAAGGCGGAGTGCTAAGGGTCCATGCTCTGCCATCAATCCCTGTACCTGAACCGGGCCAAGCTCAAGGCGCTCAGACACTCCCAATGCGTGGACAGCGCTGATCTGATCAGATTTGAATCGATCAACCAACTCTTCATGACAAATAACTGTGGCCTGACTCTGCTCAGCCATTTCTACAGCATAGTCAAAGTGGTCAGGATCCCCGTGGGTTGAAAAAACATGAGTCACACCCTCCCATTCCGCTTTAGGGATGAGGCTATTCAGTTTGGTCCACCACAGATTACGTCCCGCATCAATCGCCAGCTTATAACCAGCACCCTCGATGATAAACGCGTTATATAAATAATGTTTGATTTTCATAATGATCCCCTTTTGGTAGTTTGATGTTTGGTGGATGGCAAGTGATCCAAATCCGTGTCACTGAATAGTGTTGATATCTCTGTCCAACTTGAATGATGAGTCAAACCAATATCTTGTAGAAGATGTCGCAGGCTAATACTCAGTGAACTATCTGAATCTGATGGTTTGGTTAGCTCATATTTTATGTGAATTGCATAATCGGTTTGAATATTGGTATGTCTATAAAGTACAATATCAGTGTTGTTATACGCGTCCCGCATCCCCTTGAGAATTTGTCTAAGTTGTTCAACGGTTTTATGAATATGCGTTGACTCGCAACGTAATTCAATTATCTCAATCATATTTCTCCGAGTGTTAATTTTATCATTCATCTGTCAGACACAATTGCCATAAACATGCCAAAGCTATATCATCAATATATTCAATAGTTTATAGTTTTCTAACAACTTAAATATGTGATATATCATGATATTGGTTGTGATATATCGTTATCATAAATAGATTAACGATATATCACATTTTATCATCTGAAGGAAAATACATGAACAAGAGTGAATTTTTCAGACAGGCTACTCTCAGAATCTGCGGGAATCTAGATATTGAGGCGGCCTTGTACTCATTACTGATATTCCTCCAGGATCACATGCCGGTTACAAATATATTTCTGCAAAAATTCGAGCCTGGTTTCAATTCCATGCGCACTATTGCATACGCAAACTCAAACGATTGTGGTTCACTAGATTTACTGACCCCCCTCACCAGCCAATCTCAGGAAAGAGCCGGAAGCTCTCAATCTGGCGATGGTATGTTTCTCATCGATGATCCAGGCAATTTCCCGGTGGCGCAGGAAATGCTCTCTTTTCATAATCTTCATGCTTCAAGCTTGTTGTTAATGATCATGCGTGCTGAGATTCTCACACTGGGTTCGTTGGTCCTCATCAGTGAAGAACCTGATCGATTTAACGATGAGCATAAGGAGTTAATGGCTTTATTAACCAAGCCGTTGATCGTAGCGCTCTCGAATGTTTTGAAGCATCGAGAAATTTTATCACTAAAAGATCTTTTGGCCGAAGATAATCGCTTTTTGCAGAAAGAACTCCGCAGCCAATTATCTGATGAAATTATTGGTGCCAATTTTGGATTGAAAAATGTTATGTCTCGTGCCAGGCAGGTCGCAGGAATGGATAGCCCTGTACTACTCCTGGGTGAAACGGGAGTTGGTAAGGATGTTATCGCACAAGCCATCCATTATTCATCCAAGCGAAGGGATCGTCATTTTATAAAGGTCAACTGTGGAGCTATCCCAGAATCGCTCATCGATAGTGAACTATTCGGACATGAGAAAGGCGCATTTACGGGCGCCTTAAAATTGCAATTGGGCAAATTTGAACGTGCAGACGGAGGTACGATTTTTCTTGACGAGATTGGTGAACTTCCCCTTAAGTCCCAAACCAGATTATTGCAGGTTTTACAAGAAAAAACCATCGAGCGCGTGGGTGGGACAGAGACATTGGATCTTGATATTCGAATTATAGCAGCCACCAACCGCAATTTGGAGGCCATGGTTAGCTCGCAGGAATTTCGAGCCGACCTCTGGTTTAGGTTGAATGTATTTCCCATCAACATCCCGCCCTTGCGAGACCGGCTGATTGATCTTCCTGCTTTCACACAATATTTCCTACATGAAAAGTCTAAAGAATTGAAATTGGAGGCGGTTCCTGAGCTTAAACCCGGCGCCATCACAAAATTATCTAGCTATGAATGGCCAGGAAATGTGAGAGAATTACAAAATATCATTGAGCGTGAGATCATTATTAATCCTTCAGGTCCCATAGATTTCAGTAATAGTGGAATTGGACAGACTATAAAATCCAAGCAAAAAGTAACCCACGAGGGGACAATTGAAAAGCTTGATCTAGCTATAGCTCGTCACATTCAACGCGCGCTGACGGCAACTGGCGGTGTTATTCATGGACCAAGTGGGGCAGCTGAACTTCTTGGAGTCAATCCCAATACCTTGAGAAGCAGAATCAAAAAACTTTCTTCAATGTTTGACTTTCGTTTTGATGGATAAATGACCTATCATCGAATACTGGCCTCCCTGGATGTTTTAACCAAAAAGGAAAATTGCAGTAGTCGTGGAAGTGTCGGGACGGGGATTTTAAGTCCCCTATTCGCCATCTGTATGTGGCTTGTTACAGTTAGTTACCGGGATAGGTGAATTCGCGTGTGTAGTATATGTGCTTAAAATAGGTAAAAATACTTGGCTTACGCCAAGTCATAATCAGCCCAGGCGATAGCTAAAAGGTAAACAACAAGCTCAAACTGATAGTTGTTTGTTAGATGATCTGGAAGAGTCAAATCACGAGGGTTTGATCAGACCAGTTAACAAATGTGATTTTAATTGTTGTGATCTGGGAATACATAGCTAAGTTAGTGAGCGATAACAAACGTTAAGGATTCAAATGACCAAGAGTTACACAAAAAGACAAATCCAGATTATTCACGCTGCTGTGGAGCTTATTGCGACTGGGGGGATGTCTGCCTTGACAATGAACAACATCGCATCAAAAATAAATGTCACCGAGCCAGCTCTTTATCGCCATTTCAAGAGCAAGAAGGAGATTCTCCTCGGCGTTATAAAGTTATTGCGTCATAGTGGACAAATTTCAAAAACAAATGAAAAAACAGGATGGGAGTTGGTGGAAAGTACCATGCAGGGTCGCATTGCCAGCTTCATCGAAATGCCAGGTTTAGCTGCCATCATCTTTTCGGAAGAGATATTCTCTGGAGATAATGACTTGTCTTTACAGATAAAAGCTATGATGAGAGAGACCCAGGAGCGATTTATCAAAGTCATGCATTTGGCTCAGCAGGAGGGAACTATACGATCTGACCTAGAGGCTGAGCAAATAGCTCTCATGGTTATCGGTTCATTTCGCTTTCTGGTCACCCAATGGCATTTATTTGAAAATAATTTTGACCTGGCCAAACGCGCATCAGCTCTTTTTACAGATCTTAGAAAGCTGCTTCTCCTTCAATAAATTTTTTTACTATTATATGTTAGTGATTAATAACAAACGGAGCTAAAATGAAAACAATCAACGAAAAAATCCTGAATCATCCCTATCTAACTATGGGTCTGATTCTCCTGATCACGGTCTTTTTCTTTCAGCAGATTAAGGAAAAGGGTCGCATTGAAACTGACCTGGATAAGTATATGCCACAAAATCATCCAGAGTTTGTCTACAGCGATCAAGCTGAAGAGATGTTCGATATTAAAGATGGAATCATCATCGCCATCGAACACCCCGAGAGCATTTATAACCCGGAAACACTACAGAAAGTAAAAGATATCACCAAGTCTCTCCAGAAAATGGATGAGATTCACAAAGGTGATGTGACGTCACTCTATACTGCTGATAACATTGTGGGCACCGAAGAGGGCATGGATGTGAAAGCATTTTATAAACGGGTTCCTAAAGCAGAAAAACTTGATGTGATGCGCCAGGGTGTAGCCGGGAATGACATGGTAGCTGGTCGTCTCGTATCTGATGATGAAACGGTTGCTGTGATCATCGCAAGAATAGATGATGATGTATTCACACAGGATTTTTACAAAGCAATCATCGATCTGGGTGAAAGCTTTGAGGGACCTGAGAAGATTTATGTCGCCGGGAGTCCCATTGTGGAAGGAACCATGGCACTACTGGGACCAGCAGATATGAAACGTATGATTCCAGTTGTGGTCCTCGTCATTCTTTTAGTACTATTCGGAGTACTCAGGAGTGTTAAGAGTACGCTTTTTACCTTCCTGGTGGTTGCGATCAGTTCTATCTGGACCTTCGGCTTGATGGCCCTAGTTGGTATCCCGACCTATGCGGTATCAACTATGATCCCGGTCATGCTGATTGCCATTGGTGTGGCAGATGGTATTCACTTTTACAGCCATCTCGGTATATTTCTCCGGGAAAATCCTGGGGCAGATAAGACAACAGCCGTCAAGGATATGATCCAGGGGATGTGGAAGCCAGTGGTCATGACCTCTGTTACAACCGCAGTCGGATTTATCTCATTGCTAACCTCGCAGGTATATCCTATTAAATACTTTGGCTTGTTCACAGCCTTTGGAGTTATAGTAGCCATGTTTTTAACTCTGGTCCTTATTCCTGCTGGAATTATGGCTTTCAATCTTCCTAAACAACGCACGAAGAAAGAAGAGTCTAACTCAGAGAACGGTGATCTTGCCCAGAAATTCTCATCCGTATTGCTCGCTCAAAAAAAGCTAACCTGGGCTTTTACACTTGGCTTGGTCATCATATCACTGTGGGGAATCAACAAGGTTTGGATCAATTCCAGCTTCCTGGATAAATTCGAATCAGATTCAGATATTGTGCAGACCGATGCGTTCATCAACGCAAAATTCGGTGGGACATCGACCATCAATGTCATTCTGGAAACTGACATTACAGGCACATTCAAGCAGACCAATGTTTTACAGCTAGTGGATAAAATGCAGATGGATGTGGAATCCTATGATATGGTGGGCAGCTCCTTTGCACTTACCGATTATCTCAAACGCATGAACATGGTCATGAATGCTGATGATGGTGATTTCAACACCATCCCGAATAATGAGGAGCTCAATGCTCAATATCTGCTGCTCTATGAAATGTCAGGTGATCCTGAAAACCTATGGAGAGTCACGGACTACGATTATCGTCGCCTGAATGTCACCTTCCAGGTAAAAAGTGACAATTCCAAGGTCATCAACGAAGTCCTGGGTCGCATTGAAGACTATCGACAACCCCTGAGTGATATGGGTGTCGAGTTGAACTATGCTGGTTCAGGCTACAAAGCGCTGATCTTCACCGACCTGATCCTTGAGGGGCAGATCAAGAGTCTGGTGTTGTCCCTGGTGATTATCGTTGCACTATTGGGATTCATGTTCAAAAGTGTCAAAGCCGGACTGGTTGGGAGCTTTCCAATTGTCATTACGGCTATCATTGGGTTTGGTGTCTTGGGAATATTTAACATTCCTTTAAGTACCACTACGGCTCTGCTCTCGAGCATAGCCATTGGTATCGGAATTGATTTTGCTGTTCACTATCTGGATCGTTATCGCTTGAATAGACAATCCGGTTTGAGTGTGGAACTGGCAGTATCAGAAACCATGAACCATTCAGGGCGAGCCATTGTCTTTAACGCAATCGTGGTGATCGCGGGATTTATGGTGCTTCTGGCATCCGTATTTCCGCCAAACCGTGCGCTGGGAGCCCTGGTGTCACTCAACATGTTCGTCAGTTTTGTAGGAACCCTTACAGTTATGGTCCTATTGATTGTTAAATCAGGCTTATTCAGCCCAAATGATAGAGGTGTAAAATGAAAATCATGAAACACATCAGTACAATATTAATTCTGGGTGGAACACTTTTCGCCCAACACCCCAGTGGGTTGGAGATTACCCAAAAGGTCTATAACCGCCCGGTTAGCAAGACTATGGAAGCCAAACTGAGCATGACGCTTGAAAACTCGAGAGGGGACCAGCGCGTGCGAGAGATCAACCAATTCACCAAGGAATTTGGAACTGTGGAAAAGAAGCTCATGGTCTTTTTAAAACCCAATGATGTCAAAAATACGACCTTTATGAATTGGAGTTTTGAAGATGGGAGTGAGGATCAATGGATCTATCTGCCTGCTCTAAAAAAGATCAAGCGTATCTCCAGTGATAGCGACAGTGATTACTTCATGGGATCCGATTTTACTTACGATGACCTGGGTGATCGTCACCCCAAAGAGGATACACATACACTGCTCGGGGAAGAAATCATCGATGGCCATGATTGCTATATCGTTGAGAGTATTCCTGTCGATGAGGAATATATGTATTCCAAAACCGTCACCTGGATCATCAAGAACAAATGGATTGGTTATAAAAAAGAATTCTATGATGAAGATGAGGACTTATTGAAGCGGCTCAGCCTGGTGCAATATGACGAATATGATAGTGTTATCGTACTCACAGAAGTCAAGATGAATAATATCCAGACTGATCATTCTACCATTATGAAACTCACTGAAGTGGAAGTCAACAAAGCCATTGCAGACAACATGTTTACAGAACGCATGATGAAACGCGGGTTGAGGTAGTTTTTGAGTTTAATGAGTTTAATGAGTTTAATGAGTTTAATGAGTTTAATGAGTTTAATGAGTTAATGAGTTAATGAGTTAATGAGTTTTTGAGTTTTTGAGTTTTTGAG